>MEMN01000199.1:14561-19450 GCA_001767945.1 Alphaproteobacteria bacterium RIFCSPHIGHO2_12_FULL_66_14
TCTGCCGCTGCACCGGCTACCGCTCGATCGAGGATGCGCTGCACGGCAAGAGCAACATCGAGGAGGATGTCGCCGGCAAGGCCTGTGGCGCCAGCCTGCCCAATCCTTTCACCGACGCCATCCTGACCGGCACGGCGCGCTACACCATGGACGTCGCGATCGAGGGCCTGCTGCACCTCAAGGTGCTGCGCTCGCCGCATGCCCATGCCCGCATCACGCACGTCGACCGCACCAGGGCCCGGGCGGTGCCGGGCGTCGTCGCAGTCTATACCTGGGAAGACCTGCCGCGCCGGCTCTTCAGCTCGGCCCTGCACGAGGACCACCTCGTCGATCCCGACGACACCTACATGCTGGACAATGTCGCGCGCTTCGCCGGCCAGCGCATCGCCGCCGTCGTGGCGGAAAGCGAGGGCGCTGCCGAGGCGGGCTGCCGCGCGCTCGACGTCGAGTATGAAATCCTGCCGGCGGTGTTCGATCCGGTCGAGGCCATGGAGCCCGGCGCGCCGGTGCTGCACCACAAGGAGGATGTCGTCACGACGTCCAGCAACATCTTCTGCACCCTCGAGGGCGAGATCGGCGATGTGGCGAAGGGTTTTAAGGACGCCGATGCCGTTCATGAGATGACTTGTTCCACCTCGCGCGTGCAGCATGTCCACCTCGAAACCCACGGCTCGATCGGCTGGAAGGGCGATGACGAGCGCTGGCACGTGCGCACCAGTTCGCAGGCGCCGTTCGCGGCCCGGACCAAGCTCGCCTATCTGATGGGCATCCCCCCGCGCGATCTGCACGTCTTCACCGAACGGGTCGGCGGAGGCTTCGGCGGCAAGCAGGAGATGGTCTCCGAGGATCTCGTGCTGTTTGCCACCATGAAGCTCGGCCGGCCGGTGAAATGGGAGTGGACCCGCGAAGAGGAGTTCATCGGCGCCACCACGCGGCATCAGATGACGACCAAGGTCAGGATCGGCGCCAGGAAGGACGGCACGCTGACCGCGCTCGACGTCCAGGTCGTCTCGAACACCGGCGCCTACGGCGGCCACGGCAGCGAGACGCTGGGGGCGGCGATGGGGAGCCCGCTGGCCGCCTATCGCTGCGAAAACAAGAAGGGCGTGGGCCACGCGGTCTACACCAATATGGTGCCGGGCGGCGGCTTTCGCGGCTACGGCGCCTCGCAGACGACCTTCGCGATCGAGTGTGCGATCGACGAGCTGGCGCGCCAGCTGGGCATCGATCCCTTGGTGATGCGGCGCAAGAATGTCGTGAAGCCCGGCGACAACATCGAATCTATCTGGAAGGAACCCAGCGACTCGAGCTTCGGCAGCTACGGCATCACCGAATGTCTCGACATCGTGGAACGCGAACTGGCCAAGGGCAACGGCGTCGCGAAGCCGGACGGCGCGGACTGGGCCGAGGGAACGGGCGTGGCGCTGGCGATGATGGACTGCGGCCCACCGACCGAGCACCGCTCGGGCGCCGCGATGAAGCTTCTCGCCGACGGCACCTATCATCTCGCGGTCGGCTCCTCGGAGATGGGCAACGGCATCACCACGGCGCACAAGCAGATCGCCGCCTCCATCGTCGGCGTGCGCGCCCGCGACGTCGACATCATCAACGCCGACACCGACCGCACGCCCTACGATACCGGCACCTTCGCCAGCACTGGCACCGTGGTGGCGGGCAAGGCCGTCCACGTCGCCGCCGAGGCGATGCGCGAGGACATCCTCGCCTTTGCCGCCCGTCATACCGGCGTCGAGCTCGGCAAGTGCCGGCTCGACAACGACGCAGTCGTCTGCGGCAACAAGCGGATCCTGCTCGGTGAGCTTTTTGCCGCCGGCGCCAAGGTCGGCCATCGCTTCGAGGTCAGCCGCCGGGCCTACCTGTCGCCGCGTACGATCGCCTTCAACGTCCAGGGCGTGCGGCTCGCCGTGCACCGCATCACCGGCGAGATCCGCATCCTGCACAGCGTGCATGCCGCCGACATCGGCGTGCCCATCAACCCGATGCAGTGCCGCGGCCAGCTCGATGGCGCCGTCGCCATGGGCTACGGCTGGGCGCTCACCGAGAACATGGTCCACGACGAGGGCCACATGGTGAACCCGCAGCTGCGCAATTGCCGCATCCCGGCGTTCGCCGACACGCCGCGCACCGACATCTTCTTCGCCGACACACACGACACGATCGGACCGCTGGGCGCCAAGTCCCAGGGTGAATGCGGCATCAACCCGGTGGCGCCGGCCGTCTCCAATGCTCTGGCCGCCGCCGTGGGTGTGCGCTTCGCCCACCTGCCCTTCACGCCGGACCGGCTGTACAGCAAGCTCGCAGCCAAGCCATGAGTGGCGCGGCCGACTGCCCGGGACGCAGCGTCAGCATCGTGACGCAGACCTGCGTGCGGCCGGAAAGAGCCGAGGACTTCGCCCGCTGGCAGGGCGAGACCAGCAGCTTCATCGCCAACTTCCCGGGCTTCATCGAGCAGCGGCTGATGCCGCCCAAGCCGCCGCTGCAGGTCGACTGGGTGATCCTGCAGCGCTTCACCAGCCTCGACGCCGCGCGGACCTGGCTGACTTCGCGCGAGCGCCAGGTGCGCATCGAGGGCGCCGCGCACATGCTGGTCGGGCGTGACGACGTGCACATCGTCCAGGACGAGGCCGAGGGCATCAAACCTGCGCCGGCGTCGGCGGTGATCAGCACGCGGGTGCGACCGGGCAAGGAGGCCGAGTACCGCGCCTGGGAGCGCAGGATCGCGGCCGCGCAGTCCAAGGCGCCCGGCCTGCAAGGCTACCGCTTCGAGCCGCCGGTGCCCGGTGTGCAGGAAGACTTCGTCGCCATCCTGCGCTTCGATACCGAGGCCAACCTGCAGGCTTGGCTGGGCTCGCCGGTGCGCCGGAAACTCATCGAGGAGGCAGCGCCCCTCACCGAGGAATTCCACACAAGGATGGCGCGCACGGGATTCGACCAATGGTTCCAGGACAGCGCCGGACCAGGCACCGCACCGCTGCCGGTGTGGAAGATGGACATGCTCGTCCTGCTGATGCTCTACCCCATCGTCTTCCTGTTCGGGGTCTTCGTCGGCACGCCGCTGTTCAGCAATGTGCTCGGCCTGTCGTTTGCCGTCTCGCTGTTCCTCGGAAACGTCGTGAGCGTGGGCCTGACGGGCTTTCTCGTGCCGTGGGTCGCCGGACACTTCGGCTGGTGGCTGCGACCCGCGTCGCCTGATACCGCGGTGCGGACCCACATCCTCGGTGCTGTCATCATCCTGGCCCTGTATGCCATCATGGTGGCCGCCTTCTGGCGCCTGTTCTGAATGAGGCACCCATGGCCAAGCGTCTCAGCGCCGAGGCCGTCGCGCAGTACCGCCGCGACGGCTTCCACTTTCCCCTCCGCGTCCTGACGGCCGAAGAAGCGCGTTCGTATCGCGACCGGCTGGAAGCGGCCGAACGGGCATCAGGCGGACCGCTGGCCGGCGACCGCCGCCACAAGGTCCACCTCCTCTACACTTGGGCCAACCAACTGGCGCGCCATCCGGCGATCCTGGATGCGGTCGAGGACGTGATCGGGCCCGACATCCTGTGCTGGAGCACCACCTTCTTCACCAAGGAGGCGCACTCACCCTCGTTCGTGTCGTGGCACCAGGATGCGACCTACTGGGGCCTCAGCACCGATGACGTGATCACCGCCTGGGTCGCCTTCGCCGACGCGCCGGTGGCCAGCGGTGCCATGAAGTTCTGGCCGGGCAGCCATCTCAGGAACCAGCTCGAGCACCGCGACACCTTCGACCAGAACAACCTCCTGACCCGCGGCCAGGAGATTGCCGTCGACGTGCCGGACGGCGCCGGGGTCGACGTGACGCTCGAGGCCGGCGAGATGTCGCTGCACCACGTGCTCCTGGTGCATGGCTCGGGGCCCAACACCACCGACGACCGCCGCATCGGCTTCGCCATCCGCTACATCCCGCCCCACGTGCGCCAGCTGAAAGTGCGCGACTCCGCCATGCTGGTGCGCGGCCGCGACACGCACGGCAATTTCGACCTGGAGCCCGAGCCCCGGGCCGATCTCGATCCGGCCGCGATCGCCGCCCATCGCGACGCCACCGAACGCTCGGCGAAGGCGCTCTATTCGGGCACCGACCGGAAGCAGTTCCGCGCCTAGGCCGGCGTCACCACGTCAGGCGTAGTCCGGCTGACAGCGAGTGGCTGTCGGTGCCGGTGCCGACCTCGCCGTCGTAGCGGACATAGAGCGACGTGCTGTCGGCGATGGCGGTGTTGGCGCCGAACCCCACGACGACGCTGTCGCGCTGCGGCGCCGCGCCGAACACGGTGAACGTCGCGCTGGGCGCCCCGGCGAAGGAAGCCAGCACCGGCCGCGACGTATCGGCATATTCGTGTACCCAGCCCAGCCGGAGTTGCAGCGCCAGCTTGTCCCGCCAGCCGGCATCGACCGCACCCGCCAGCTCGGCGCCGAGCGTGCCGCGCATCGACTTGGTCGTCTGTTGCGCCACCTTGAGGTTGAGCGAGCCGGCGCCGGTCTCGGTGAAGGAGGCCTGGGTCACGGTCGAGGTCTGAAAGCGCGCGAACGGCGTCAGGGTCGCCGCCGCCGGCGCGTAGATCGCGAGCTTGTAGCCGGCCTCGGCCTGGGCCAGGAACTGGTCGGCGCCGGCTTGGCCCATCGCGGTGCGCGGCTGCAGGCCGGGAATGACGATCTGGCGCGTCATCTGGTTGTTGCTGTAGCCGTAGCCCGCCAGCGCATCGAGGTAGAAGGCCTGCTGGGTGTAGGAGGCGTAGAGACTGGCCTGGTAGCTGTCGCTGGTGCCGCGACCGGAGAAGCCGTTCAGCCACTGCGAGCCATTCGCATATCCAAGCCCGAGTCCGACGAGGAAGCGTGGATCGACGCGATAG
>MEMN01000200.1:0-518 GCA_001767945.1 Alphaproteobacteria bacterium RIFCSPHIGHO2_12_FULL_66_14
TCGACGTAGCCCATGGCGATGGCGCGCCCGAGCGTCGGCGCAAAACCACCCGACGTAACGGTCCCTACGACCTTGCCGGCGCCATCCTTGTCTCTGAGCGCGATCTCCGCGCCCTCGCGGGCGATCGCCTTGCCCTCGGGCAGGAGGCCGACCCGCTTGCGGGGCGATCCCTCGGCGATCTGCTTCTGCACGACCGCGGCGCCGGGGAAACCACCTTTTACGCGGCGCTCCTTGCCGATGCTCCACAGCAGCACCGCTTCGACCGGGGTCGTGGTGGTGTCGATGTCGTGACCGTAGAGACAGAGGCCGGCCTCCAGGCGTAGCGAATCGCGGGCGCCGAGGCCGATCGGCTTCACTTCGGGGTGGGACAGCAGCTTGCGGGCGATGGGGTCGGCCGCGTCGGCGGGCGTCGAAATCTCGTAGCCGTCGCAGCCGGTGTAGCCCGACCGCGTGACGTAGCAGCGCGCGCCCTCGATCACCACGAAGGCGCCGGTCATGAACTTCATGGTGGCGACCGA
>MEMN01000200.1:542-17186 GCA_001767945.1 Alphaproteobacteria bacterium RIFCSPHIGHO2_12_FULL_66_14
CGCGCAAACATCGGCTCGATCTCGCAGGCGTCGGAGAGTTTCGCCTGGATATGCGTCAGGTCGGCATCCTTGCAGGCGGCGTTGACGACGAGCTGCAGGTGATCGCCGGTGCTGGTCACCATCAAATCGTCGAGGATGCCACCAGTCTCATTGGTGAACTGCGTGTAGCGCTGCTGGCCAGGCTGCAGGCCCGCGATATCGCCCGGCACCAGCGTCTCCAGCGCCTTGGCAGCGCTGTGGCCTGCTTTGGCCGTCAGCCGCACCTGGCCCATGTGCGAGACATCGAACAGGCCGCAGGCGTTCCGCGTCTGGGCATGCTCGACCAGGATGCCGGTTGGGTACTGCACCGGCATTTCGTAGCCGGCGAAGGGCACGAGACGCGCGCCAAGCTCCTTGTGTAGCGCATACAGCGGCGTGCGCTTGAGGGGGCCGGCTGTGGGTTCACTCAAAATGGTCTCCTAGAGTCGCGTTAGCCCGACGCAAGGACTGCGCCGTTCGCGACCCCCTCTGTCCGGAGACCTGAAAGATTCGCCGAAAGGAACTTCGGCTTACTTCGTCGGTGGGCGTGCACCAGATGGGGCACCCGCCACTTTCCAGAGACCCATCCTCCTGCGGTCCGTTTGCCTGAGAGTTTCCGGGGCCGGTTGCTCCTTCGGCGCCGCCCCCTCTTAAGCGAATAAGAGAAAGGCGGTCTCTCCCACAGGGATCGTCTGGGTGACCCGACCATAGGGGGCGGCCTTCGACACGTCCACGGACAAAGCCCCGCAGCCTCGCCAATTCCCGGGAAAAGGCTGACGCCTCCGCGACGCAACGGGCGACCTTTCAAATGTGAGCGCTCCCTCATAGAGTGGCCGGCATGGGCAAGGCCGAGGAAACCAAGGCGCGGGTCGAACGCGCGGCGCTGACGCTGTTCGTGGCGCGCAGCGTGGCCGAGACCACGACGCGGCAGATCGCCCTGGCGGCATCGATCGCCGAGGGCACGATCTACCGCTACTTCCCGAGCAAGGAGCAGCTCGCGCTCGACATGTTCCTGCGCCACCACCGGGCGCTGGCCGAGGCACTCGACGAGGCTCACCGCCCGCACAAGGAACTGCGGCCCAAGATCGAGGCCATCGTGCACCGCTATTGCGACTGGGCCGACCAGGACTGGACGCTGTTCGCCTACCACCTGCTCAACCAGCATGCCTTCCTGGCCAGGGTGCCCGACGACGTGCCCAATCCGGTGAATATCGCGCGCGAGGTGATCGGCCAGGCGATGAAGGCGGGCGAGATTCCCCGCCGCGACATCGACCTCGCCGCCGCCTCGGCGATCGGCGTGGTGCTGCAGGCCGCGACCTACAAGGTCTATGGCCGCTTCGAGGGCCCTCTCTCCGCCCATGCCCGCTTCTTCGCCGACGCGGCCTGGGCGGTGCTGGCGGTGAAGGAAAAGTAGTCTGCCGATCAATTTCGGCCGGACAGTATCCGCCGATGTTCCCGCGGCGACCTGCTGGCATGCAGGCAAGCGATAACGATGACCTCCGACTCGAACACCTGAAAGTATAACTGGTACCGAAACGGTCGAAGATTCATGCGGCGAATGTCGGCAACCCGACCTCGGCGAACGATCCGGTAGATTTCAGGATTTCGCCGGAGGTGCGACTCGGCGCGGTCGATCGCCCTCAGGAGATCCAAGGCTGCGGCGGGAACGCGGCCGCCCAGCCAGTTGAAAGCGGCGTCAATATCGTCAGCGGCCTCCTTTGCGTAAACGACCGCAAAGGTCATAGTTTGACGTTGTTGCGAGCTGCGATCTCCTTGAGCGTGAACTTCTTCTGCGCCGGATCCCGCGCCAACGCCTCAGCTCGCTTATCGAGTAGCTCGCCGAGCTCCGCCGAGACAGTCCCTCCGTCGAGCTCGCTCTCGATGCTGTCCCACAGATCATCGATCAATGCGCGGCGCTCTTCTATGCTGAGCTTGGAAAGCTCTTTCATGAGCATGGCGTTCATAAATATAGGGTAACCCGGAACCGCCGGATTTCAAGGGCAGTCCGCTAGGCGCCGTCCGCCGGTCGGCGCCCCGCCCGGACCCTTAATTGTACTTGGCGAGTTCGAGCTTGCCGATCTGGTTGCGATGGACCTCGTCGGGACCGTCGACGAGGCGGAGCGTGCGCGCCGAGGCGTAGGTCGCGGCCAGGCCGAAGTCGTCGGAGACACCACCCCCGCCGTGCGCCTGGATCGCCATGTCGACCACCTGCTGCAGCATCTTGGGCACCGCCACCTTGATCATGGCGATCTCGGCCTTGGCGACCTTGTTGCCGACGGTGTCCATCATGTAGGCGGCCTTCAGCACCAGGAGCCTGGCCTGCTCGATCATGATGCGGGCCTCGGCGATGCGTTCCAGGGTGACGCCCTGTTGGGAGATCGGCCGGCCGAAGGCGACGCGCGACTTTGTCCGTTTGCACATCTTTTCGAGCGTGCGTTCGGCCGAGCCGATGGCGCGCATGCAGTGATGGATGCGGCCGGGACCGAGACGGCCCTGGGCGATCTCGAAGCCGCGGCCCTCGCCCAGCAGGATGTTGGCCTCCGGCACGCGCACGTTCTCGAACAGCACCTCGCCATGGCCGTGCGGGGCATGGTCGTAGCCGAACACCGGCAGCGCACGCACGACCGTCACGCCCGGCGTCTCGCGCGGCACCAGCACCATCGATTGCTGGCGGTGGCGGTCCGCGGTCCTATCGGTCTTGCCCATGAAGATGAAGATCTTGCAGCGCGGATCGGGCGCGCCCGTCGTCCACCACTTGCGGCCGTTCAGCACGTAGTGGTCGCCATCGCGCACGATCGAGCTCTCGATGTTGGTGGCGTCGGACGAGGCCACACCCGGCTCGGTCATGGCGAAGGCCGAACGGATCCGGCCCTCGAGCAGCGGCACCAGCCACTGCTTCTTCTGCGCCTCGGTGCCGTAAAGCTCGAGCGTCTCCATGTTGCCGGTGTCGGGGGCGGAGCAATTGAACGCCTCGGGCGCGATCGGCGAGCGTCCCATGATCTCGCAGAGCGGCGCATATTCGAGATTGGTGAGGCCCGCGCCATGGGCGCCGGGCAGGAAGAGGTTCCAGAGGCCAGCAGCCTTTGCCTCGGCTTTCAGCGTCTCCATGAGGGCGACAGGCTGCCAGCGGTCGCCGCTTGCGACCTCGCGCTCGTAGGCTTCCTCGTTGGGATAGATGTGGGCGTCCATGAAGGCGCCGACCTTCTCCTGCAGCGCCTTTACCTTGTCGGAATAGGTGAATTCCACGCGGCATACTCCTTCGATCCGGGTTGACTGAAACTAGGGACGCGCGAAGAATGAATAAAATGATTGTTTATCATGGATATCCATTGATATGGCTCATGATAGGAGAATCGACCTCAACCTCCTCCAGGTGCTGGAGGCCATCCACGACGAAGGCGGGGTGACGCGGGCGGCCGAACGGCTCAATCTCAGCCAGTCGGCGATCAGCCACTCGCTGGCGCGCCTGCGCCTGATGTTCGGCGATCCGCTGTTCGCGCGCGACGGGCGGCGCCTGGTCGCCACGCCGCTGACGCGCGGCCTGATCGGGCCGTTGCGGCAGGGCCTGCAGTCGCTCGACCAGCTCGTTGCCGGCGCCGGCCACTTCGACCCGGCCCGGGCCGAGGCGCAGTACACGATCAGCCTGCGCGATCCGACCGAGACCCTGCTGCTGCCGTTCCTGATGCGCCGCATCACCCGAGTGGCGCCCGGGATCGATCTTCGGGCCCTGCAGGCGCGACGGCGCAGCCTCGAAGCCAGCCTCGCGAGCGGCGCGCTCGACCTCGCCATCGACGTGGCGCTGCCGCTCTCCGACAACGTGCGCCGGCAGAAAGTGAGCGCGGGACGGCTCGCCGTCGTGGCGCGCAAGGGACATCCGCAGATCCGCAAGGACTTCAAGCTCGAGACTTACCTCGCCCAACCCCATGTCATGGTCACCTCGCGGCGCCGGGGGCCCGGCCTCGAAGACCTCGAACTCGGCGCGCGCGGCCTCAAGCGCCGTGTCCGGCTGCGCTGTCGCAACTATCTGGCGGCGCTGCACGCGGTCTCCGAAACCGATCTCGTGCTCACCATGCCGGAGCACTATGCCGCGGTCCTGACCGCAGGGTTGGCAACGCAGACCCTGCCCTTGCCGTTCAGGACTCCTACCCTCGACCTCTATCTCTACTGGCACGCTTCGGTCGACGGCGATGCGGCCAACCGCTGGCTGCGCGGGCTCGTCATCGATGCCTTCGACGCCCCGGGTGCGCACCGTTCGAAGCGATGAGATGGCGGAGCGAGGAGCCCGGAAAAGACCGGCAGCGATTGCGGTAGATCAAACGGCGGCGGCTTGAGCGGGCGTCAACTGTTCAACGACAGGATCACGACAACCGTCGGGGGCGCACATGGCCGTCACCAACATATCCGCCGACCTGATGCGCGAGGCGCTGACGGAACTCAGCCAGGCCTCGTACAATCACGAGCAGTGGGCCGAAAGGTTTCATGGCACCCTGATCTCACACGGAGCGTCCGATCCGAAGGATATTTGCGTCGACGCCCACCGCAACTGCCGCTTTGGCCAGTGGTACTACGGCCCCGGGCTCGCCATGCTCCACGACCATCCGGGCTTCGCCGGGATCGGCACCGAGCATGAGCAGATGCACCGACTCGCGGCAAACCTCCTGCGGGCCTCCGCCGCCGGAACACCGATATCGAATGAGGACTACGAGAGCTTCGTCGCCGTGCGGAAACGCCTCAATCTCGAAATTGCGACGGTGCACCATGAATTCGAAGAGGAGCTGCGCGGCCTCGATCCCCTGACGGGAACACCGGGCCGTATCGGAATGCTGAGCAAGCTTCGCGACCAGCAGGAAATGGCCGCACGAAGCATTCAGACATGTGTCATCGCCATGATGGATCTGGACCTGTTCAAGACCGTCAACGACCGCTACGGGCATCTCGTCGGTGACAAGGTCCTGATCGACATCGCCCGTCATGTCGCGTTGCATCTGCGTGCCTACGACAAATTCTACCGCTACGGCGGCGAGGAATTCCTGATTTGCCTGCCAGGCACCGACGAAACCGCGGGCCGCGGCATCGTCAATCGACTGCGCACCGAACTGGCGGACCTGCGGCACGAGGCGGCTGGCAAAGAGCCGTTTCAGGTCACGGTATCCTTCGGAATCACCGTTCTGGATCCCGCGATTTCCGTCGAGCAATCGATCGATCGCGCCGACAAGGCCCTCTATGCCGCCAAGAATGCAGGGCGGAACTGCGTGGTCGCCTGGAACAAATCGATGGACGCCGAAGCCGGTTGAGCGAGGGCGGCTCGCCCGGCCGCACGATCGTTCAAGACGGGCCGCGCCGGGCGGCGATAGCGTCATGGGCATGGTCGATCAAATCCCCATCTGGCGCCCGCTGCTGACCTTGGTCCTGGCCGCTGCAGTCATCATGGGCAGTCCGGGCCCATCGACGATGAGCGTGACGGCCGTTGGCGCCGCGTTCGGGTTCCGGCGCTCGATCCGCTACCTGTGCGGCCTCGTCTCCGGCACGATCGCCGTCCTGCTTGCGGTGGCGACGGGAGTCGTCTCGCTGCTCCTGTCGGCGCCGGACCTGGCGCCCGTGCTGCTTGCCGCGTCAGCCGCCTACATCCTCTATCTCGCCTTCCGGATCGCCACCGCCCCGTCCCTGTCGCGACACGACCGCACCATCGCGGCGCCCTCGTTTGCCGGCGGCTTCCTGCTGGCCGTGGCGAATCCCAAGGCCTATGTGGCCATCGCCGCTGTGTTCGCGGCAACGACCCTGGTGGCCGACGCCGCCCTGGACGCGGCGCTGAAGACGGCGGTTCTTGGGCTGATGATCGTGGCGATCCACCTGGCATGGCTGATGGCCGGCACGTCCTTCGCCCGCGTCTTCCATGATCCGGCGAGCGCGCGCATCGCCAATATCGTGTTTGCCGCGATCCTGGTGGCCACGGCCGCCATCGCCTTCATGCCTTGAGGGTGTCGTGCGCGGCGAAGGTCACGCGCCGACATAGACGAAGGCTTCGAGGCCCGACTTCAGCCGGACGACGATACGCTTGTAGGCCGACACCTCATAGGTATCGGCGGCAGCGAGCTCGGCCGCCGTGATCCTGAAGACCACGCCCGCCACCTCGTCGGCCGCATTGCCGGTGGGGCGCGCCATGAAATGGTGCGTCTTGCCGCTGGTTGTGACGACTTCCGCGTCCATGATCTCGAACAGCGACGTCGCGTAACCCGGCAGTGCATCCACGCGGCCTTCGAGCAGGCGGCCGAAAGTGGCGAGCTGCACCTCATCCTGCTGCAGCGTGCCGTACGAAAACAGCCAGACATCCATCGCAACGGTGCCTCAGGCCTCGCGTGCCAGCACGGTGAAGGCCTGGGCGAAGGCGTCGCGCGAACCGGAGAGGCCGGTCTCGTCGAAGATGTCGGCGGTCAGCGACTGCACCGAGGCCTCGTCGACGCGCACGCCGTTGTCTGACAGGAACCTCCGCGCCGCCGCCACCGCTTCGTCCATCGCGCCGCCCGCCTTGTAGAGGCGGTAGTAGTCCGGATGGCCGCCGCGGCCCAGCGCCTCGGCCAGAATGTCGGTGAAGTTCACCACGCGCAGCGGATAGACGGCCTCGGCGCCGGCGAGCGCCCGGTGACAGGAGTGGTACATGGTGACGATGGTGTCGGCGCCGGCCGCGACCGCGCCCTCGGCCAGCGCGCGATGGATCGCCTGTTCGCGATCCTTGAACTTCGCCGCCAGGCCGCCGCAGGCATAGGAGAAGCCGGAATCCTGCGGCAGGTCGACCAGTTCGAGATTGGGAACGGCGGCCAGCAGCTTGCGGATGCTGGCGACCGTGGCGCCGATGCCGAGGTGCTCGTGGATGACCACGCGGCGCGGCGGCTGATCGATGAAGCGCGCCCTGAGCCCATCGAGATTGGCGGCGAGGAACTCGCTGACGTGACCGAGATCGAAGAACGGCTCCTCGACGTCCTTCTCCAGCTCGTCGAAATTCTTGGTGCAGGTCGGGCACCAGGTGAGCACCTTCGAGGCGCCGGACCGGCCGAGGCGCTCGAAGGTGCGGTGGCCCATGCGCTCGTAGGTCGGCAGGTCGGCTTCCTGGAACTGATAGACGCCGCAGCAGTGCGAGGCACCGCCGACCACGTCGAAATCGAGCTGCAGGGTATCGAGGATGTCCATGACATTGAGCACGATGTGCGGCGTGCGCAGCACGTTGCAGCCGGTATAGAAGAGAATCTCGGCGGTCCGCCGCTCGGCCGGTTCCAGGATCCTGCTCAGGGTCTCCGACGGGAGCTGCATGCTGGCCAACAGCCGCACCGCCTGCGCCATGTGGCGGAAACGGCCGGCGGCGTTGGCCGCGCCCACGTCGCGCGGCCGCGTCGCATCGAGCGCCTTCATCTTGGCGATGGTCACCCACTGGCGGACGTTGATCCCCTCCGGGCAGGCATCGGAGCAGCGGGCGCTGCCGTCGCAGGCGTTGAGCCACCGGAAAAGACCAGGAGCGGGTTCGCTACCGGCATTTTGCGTCAGCGCCATGAGTTCGCCGACGCGGACCTTGGCCTCGCCCGCATCGAGTCCGATCTCGCGCGCCGTCGGGCAGACTTCGAAGCACTTGCCGCATGCGGTGCAGCGATCGGCCGCGTCGACGACCAACGCTTCCAGCCTGTCGGCATAGGCGCTCACCGGCCGGCGGCCCGCCGGTTGTAGTTGAGTTCCTCCGGCGTGGGCTTCAGGCCGACGGCGATGCGATAGCCCCCGAGATCGCTCAACTGGCCGAACGGGATGGTCAGCGACAGCTCCTCACGCGACTCGCCGCGCGGATTGGCGGCTGAGAGCTTGAAGTCGGCTGTGAAGTCCTGGCCCTGCACCACTCTGCCGCTGCCGTCGATCACCCGCACGAAATACGGTATCCGGGACTGGCCGCCGCTGGCGGAGGGACCGGCGGCGGCGGCAACGATCATCACCAGCGTGACGTCGAGCACATTGCGGCCGAGCTGGCAGGACGTGCTCGAATTGACGAGCGCTGCCTCGTAGGCGACGTCGCGCGGATCGCGGCCCGGCCCGGCCTTGAAGTGGGTGATACGGCCAGCGTCCTGCACCGTGAGCGGCGGCGGACAGGCCATGGATTGCGATGGCGACGACGAGCCGCCGCAGCCGCCGAGGGCGAGGGCAAGCACCACTGCCGCCGACGCGAGGATGGTGTGTCTTCCGTCGATCATGGCAGGGTCTTGTGGGTGCCGTCGCACAGTGGCTTCTTGGCGGAATGCTTGCAGGCGCAGAGCCAGTAGTCGCCCGCTTTTTCGGGCGTGTATTTCATGGGCGAGAAGCTTCCTCCCTTGTGGGTCCCATCGCAGAATGGCTGGTTCTTGCTCATCCCGCAGGCGCACCACCAATAGTCCTTGCCCGCTTCGAGCGTCACTTTCACGGGCGCTCTGGCCGCGACAACCGGCTCGGTCATCTTGCTTTCCCCATTGCGGCGGCTTTGTTACGGTGCCGCGCCAATCCGTTGTAGGCGGAGTCTAGGCAATGGTCCGCAGACCCGCAAGCGAGCGGGTCGGCATCCCGTAGAACGAATTCTCATGCCCGCGTCGAATAAGCCGCTCACGATCCTGCTCGCCAGCCCGCGCGGCTTCTGCGCCGGCGTCGACCGCGCCATCCAGATCGTGGAACGCGCGATCGAATGCTATGGCCGGCCGGTCTATGTCCGCCACGAGATCGTGCACAACCGCTTCGTGGTCGAGAACCTCGAGGCCAAGGGCGCGATTTTCGTCGACGAACTCGACGAGGTGCCCGACGATCGGCCGGTGGTGTTTTCTGCCCATGGCGTGCCGAAGGCCGTGCCGGCCGAGGCCGGCCGCCGCAATCTGCTCTATGTCGACGCCACCTGCCCCCTGGTCTCCAAGGTCCACCGCGAGGCCGAGCGCCATCACGAGTCGGGGCGGCGGGTGGTGTTGATCGGCCATGCCGGCCATCCTGAAGTGATCGGCACCATGGGCCAGCTTCCGGCCGGTGCGGTGCTGCTGGTCGAGAATGTGTCGCAGGCCGAGGCGCTCGAAGTGTCCGACCCGGGCAATCTCGCTTACGCGACGCAGACCACGCTGTCGGTCGACGACACGACCGGGATCGTGGGCGCGCTGCGCCGCCGCTTTCCGTCCATCCAGGGCCCCAAGATGGAGGACATCTGCTATGCCACCACGAACCGCCAGGCGGCGGTCAAGGCGATCGCCGGGCGCTGCGACGCGCTGGTGGTGATCGGCGCGCCCAATTCGTCCAACTCCATGCGGCTGGTCGAGGTTGCCGCCAACTACGGCTGCACCCGGTCGCGCCTGGTACAGCGCGCCGTCGACATGGACTGGGACTGGCTCGACGTCGATTGGCACGAAGGCGCGCGCCGTCTCGGCATCACGGCCGGCGCCTCGGCGCCCGAGCTGCTGGTCGACGAACTGATCGAAGCCTGCCGCGCGCGCTACGATGTCACCGTCGAGGAAGTGCGCACGACCGAGGAAAGTGTCGTATTCAAGCTGCCCCGCCAGCTGGTGGCGTGACAAGTCGGTGATATGACATGGCGGTCTATACGGAAGTCGGCGAGGCCGAACTCGATGCATTTCTCGCCGATTACGACATCGGCGAGGTCGAGGCGCTGAAGGGCGTGGCAGAAGGCGTTGAGAACTCCAACTACCTCCTGACCACGACCAAGGGGCAATATTTCCTCACGCTCTACGAAAAGCGCGTCGACCCGAAGGACCTGCCGTTCTTCCTCGGCCTTATGGACCATCTTGCGGGGCGCGGCATCACCTGCCCAAAGCCGATCCACGGACGCGACGGCAACGCCATCCGCTCACTGGCTGGCAAGCCGGCCGCGATCACGACGTTCCTGCACGGCCTGTGGCCGCGCCGCATCGGCGTGCAGCATTGCGGACCGCTCGGCCAGGCGCTGGCCGGACTGCATCTCGCCGGCCGCGACTTCGCGATCAGGCGGCCCAACGCCCTGTCAGTTTCGGGATGGCGTCCTCTGTTCGACGGCAGCCGCGCCCACGCCGACGACGTGGCGCCGGGTCTGGCCCGCGAACTCGGCGGCGAGATCGATCTCCTCGAGGCCCACTGGCCGAGAGACCTGCCGGACGGCGTCATCCACGCCGATCTCTTTCCCGACAATGTCTTCTTTCTGCATGAGAAGCTGTCGGGGCTGATCGATTTCTATTTCGCCTGCAACGACGCCCTGGCCTACGATGTCGCCATCTGCCTGAACGCCTGGTGCTTCGAACCCGACGGATCGTTCAACGCCACCAAGGCGCGCGCGATGATCCAAGCCTATCACAAGGTCCGGCCGTTGAACGCCGGCGAGCGCACAGCCCTGCCGCTACTGGCGCGAGGTGCCGCGCTGCGCTTTCTGCTGACGCGGCTCTACGACTGGCTGCATACGCCTGCCGCCGCGCTGGTGAAGCGCAAGGATCCGCTGGAATACCTGGCCAAACTGCGCTTCCACCGCAACGCCACCTCGCTTTCGGACTACGGGCTTTGAGCCGCCCCTCTTCAAGCCATGCGCCGGAAGTAGAGATCTTCACCGACGGGGCGTGCAGCGGAAACCCGGGGCCGGGCGGCTGGGCCGCGATCCTGCGCATCGGCACACGCGAAAGGGAGCTGTCGGGCGGCGATCCCGCCACCACGAACAACCGTATGGAACTGATGGCGGCGATCGCCGGCCTCGAGGCGCTGCAACGGCCGTGCAAGGTCGGGCTGTTCACCGACAGCACCTATGTGCGCGACGGCGTCACCAAGTGGATCAAGAGCTGGAAGAGAAACGGCTGGAAGACCGCCGACAAGAAGCCGGTGAAGAACGTCGATCTCTGGCATCGCCTCGACGCCGTGCATGCGCTGCACAAGGTCGACTGGCACTGGGTGCGCGGGCACAGCGGCCATCCCGAGAACGAGCGCGCTGACGCGCTGGCGCGGGCCGAAATCGCGAAGCTGCGCTAGCCGCGCCTAGGCTGCGTCGGGACGGGTTTCCTTTGGACGGGCTTTTCGTAGACCAGATCGAAGCCCTCGCGGGCGCCGTCGCAGGGATTGTCGCCCTCGGCGAGGCGCCAGACCTGCGATTTGCCGGAGCGGCGGAAAGTGAGCGTACCTGCCACTTTGCACGGCGTGCCCTTCTCGACCTTGGCGACGCGGAAAGCCACTTCGCCGCGGATCAGCACGACACCGGCCGAGATGCGCTCGACCACGCCGTCGATCGATGCCCAGTCGCCTTCGGTGCCGGGCGCCACACTGTCGATCCGGCCCTTGATGGTCCAGAGGTTGCCCTGACGGGTCACGGTGACGGCGCCCGGCTTGGCGCCCTTGATCTTGGCATAACGGCCCCACACCACCTTGCGGGCGTCGGCGAAGAGCTGAGCCTCGGTCTCGGCGGCGATCTCGGTGCGTTCGACCTTCTGCGGCACTCCGGGCAAAGGCGAACTGAGGCCGGTGGTCGGCACGCCCTGCTGGACCGACGGCGCCTGAAGCGGCGGTGGCGCTGGATAGTAAGAGGAGGGCGGTTGCGGCGCCTGGCCGACCGGCGGCGTCTGCGCAAACGCCGAAGTTTCCGCAAACAGGGAGAGGACCACGATCGATATGAAAAACCGGTTCATTGCTGTGGCTCTTACCTCAGTCGTTTGCATCATACTACCGCTTCCCCTCGCTTTTGGGCGCAGCGTTTGGTGCCGCCGGCGCACCGGAACCCGTCGCGGGACCGGCAGGGGCACGGGCGGCGCCCGGCTGTTCGCCGCGCAGCCCCGCCTCCGCCCGCCGTGCGCTATCGGAGCCCGGTGGCACGATGCGCAGCACCCGGTTGAAATCGCCGTTGGCCTGGCTTCGGTCGCCGCGCGCCAGATTGGCGAAGCCGCGCTCGAGCAGGGCATCGGTATGCTCCGGCGCGATCCGGAGCGCCCGCCCGGCATCGGCCAGGGCCCGCGACGGATTGCGCGCATTGCGCCAGGCTGCGGCGCGCAGCACCAGGATCTCCACGTCGTCCGGACGCAGGCCGAGCGCGCGGTCGAAATCGGAAATGGCCCGCGGCCAGGCGGACATGGCGGCATGGCTGAGACCGCGGTCGATCCACAGGTCGGCATCGTTCGACTTCAGCTCGAGCGCCCGGCTCTGCGCTTCGACCGCCTTGTTGGCCTGCCCCGTCTCGATCCACGCTTGGCCGGCCTGGGCCCATAGCTCGGCGCGCAGCCCCGGGCGATCCTGACCCATGTCGCGAGCAATCGCCTCGAACTGCGCCGCCGCCTGGAGGTATTTGCCGGCCTGGAACATGGCGACGGCCACGCAATGGCGCGCGCCCAGACCACCGCCCTCGGCGTTCCACTTCTCGGCTGCCGGCAGCGCCTTGAGCGGTTCGCGGCGCGCCAGCTTCATGCACTCGGTGTAGCGCAGCAGGTGATCGGGCGTGCTCTCAAGCGGGCTCAGGCCTTGGGCCGGCGCGAATCCGGACGGGACGGACAGAGCCAGCAGAAGACCAGACAACAGGAGGGGCGTCGGACGGCGAAACGACATCTTTGAAAAGAAGCGCGCCGGAGCGATCCTGACAAGATGACCAGACGTCTTTTCATTTTCGGCCTGGGCTACAGCGGCCTTGAAATTGCCCGCCTTGCGAAAGCCGGCGGCTGGAAGGTCGCCGGCACCTGCACCGGCGCCGAGAAGGCCGCACGTCTGCGCGCAGGCGGCATCGAGACGCATCTGTTCGACGGCACCGCGCCGCTGCCCGCCGCTGCCCTCGACGGCGCTTCGCACGTTGTCTGCACCATTGCCCCCGGCACGGCGGGCGATCCGGTCCTCAGGACCTGCGGGCCGCGGCTGAAGCAGGCGCGATGGCTGGGCTATCTGTCGACCACCGGTGTCTACGGCGATCGCGGCGGCGACTGGGTCGAGGAGGACACGCCCCCCAATCCCGGCCAGCCACGTAGCGTCGAGCGCCTGGCCGCCGAGCGCGGCTGGCAGGCGATGGCGCTGGAGGCCGGCGCCCACCTCGACATCTTCCGGCTGCCCGGAATCTACGGCCCCGGACGCAGCACGATCGACCAGGTCATGGCCGGCACGGCACGGCGCATCGACAAGCCTGGTCAGTTCTTCTCCCGCATTCACGTCGCGGACATCGCCGGTGCTGTGCTGGCGGCGATGACCAAGCCGCATCCCGGCGGCATCTACAACGTGGCCGACGACTTGCCGGCGCCGAACGGTGACGTCGTCGGCTTCGCCTTCGAATTGCTGGGCAGGCCGGTGCCGCCGGCGATCCCGTGGGACGACGCCGCGCCGACAATGAGCGCGATGGCGCGCTCCTTCTATGCCGAGAACCGCCGCGTGAGGAACGACCGGCTCAAGCGCGAGCTCGGCGTCGTGCTGCGCTATCCGACCTATCGCGAAGGCCTGCGCGCGATCGCGACTCTGGGTTAGCGCGCCAACTCTTCCACGGTGGCGATCAGGCGGGCGATGTCAGCCGGCGTGCTGAGGCGGTGGTCGCCGCCCTTGATCAGGGTGGTGATCACCTCGGGCGCCTCGAGGTGCGCCGCGATCTGCAACGAGTACTCCCACGGCACGTCGGGGTCGCTTTGGCCGTGCAGCAGGCGCACCGGGCAGGCCAGCGCCAGCTTGCTGTCGAGCAGCAAGTGGTTGCGCCCCTCTTCGATCAGCCTCCAGGTGAAGACCGAAGGGTCCGGCGAGTATTGCGAGGGACGCTCCAGCCGGCCGTCGCGTTCGAGGGCGATGCGATCCTCGGGAGAGAGTCCCTTCAGCAGCATGCGCTCGGTGAAGTCGGGCGCGGCGGCGATCAGCGCCAGTCCCGCCAGCCGATCCGGCCACGCGCGCGCCACCAGGAGCGACAGCCATCCGCCCATGCTGGAGCCCACCAGCACCAGCTTGCCGGTGGTGAGCTGATCTATCGCAGCGATTGAATCATCGAGCCAGCGACCGATCGTGCCGTCTTCGAAGCGGCCCGATGACTGGCCGTGGCCGAGGTAGTCGAAGCGCAGGAAGGCGCGGCCGGTCCGCTGCGCCCAATCCTCGAGCGCCATCGCCTTGGTGCCGGTCATGTCGGACCGGAAGCCGCCCAGGAACACCACCGTGGGCGCGCGCCCTTCGGATTTCGCATAGGCGACGGTATTTCCGTCGGGGCGCTGAAGCCGCTCGACTCTACCCACGTTGGCGCTCCCGTGTTACCTGCACTGACCTCTCAATTGTTCTACGAAAAATCAATCGCCGTGTCCGCGCCCACGCTCCTGCAGATCGTGCCCACCCTCGCCGGCGGCGGCCTCGCCCGCGCCACGCTCGACGCGGCACAGGCCGTGGTCGCGGCCGGCGGGTCGGCTCTGGTGGCCTCGCCGGGCGGCGCCATGGTGCCCGACCTGCTACGCCTGCGCGCCACCCATATCGAGTTGCCCATCGGCCGGCAGCGGCTGTGGGGTCGGCTCACCCTCCCGGCCAAGCTCGCAAGCTCGTTGCGCGATGCCCGGGTCGATGTCGTGCAGGCCCGCTCCCCGGCCACGGCGTGGATTGCCCGTGCGCTGGCGCGCCGGCTCGACATCAAATGGATCGCCACGCTCCACCGGCCGTTCATCGCCACCGATCTGATGGGGCGCTTCCTCGAGCGTCGCCAGGCGCGCGCCGATGCGGTGATCGCCGTGTCGGATCATGTCGCACGCGATGCCCTGAAACGCTTTCCCGCGCTCGCCGACCGCCTGGAGACCATTTCGCCCGGCATCAACTTCGACCGCTTCGATCCGGCGATCGTCCGCGCCGAGCGGCTGATCCGCCTGGCTGGCGAGCTACGCGTGCCCGACGGCAGCCATCTCGTGCTCTGTCCGGCGCGTTTCGGCGAGGACAACGGCCAGAAGATCCTGATCGACGCCTTGAAGCTCCTGGGCCGTGACGACGTGTTCTGTCTTCTGCTGGGTTCGGTCGGCGTGCCGACACCGTTCGAACGCGAACTCGAACGCGCCATCGAGGCGGCCGAACTGCACGGCCGGATGCAGATCGGTCCCTACGTGGACGACATGCCGGCGGCCTACATGCTGGCCGACGTCGTGGTGGCGACCGGCGGCAGCCGGCAGGGCTTCAGCCGCACCCTGGTCGAGGCCCAGGCGATGGGCCGGCCGGTCGTGGCGGAGGACGGTGGCGGCGCCGCCGAGACCGTGCGCCCCGGCGTCACTGGCTGGCTGGCCCCGGCAGGCGATGCCGCCGCGCTGGCCGAGGCCCTACAGAGTGCGTTGTCGCTATCGACCGAGCGTCGAGCCGAACTCGCCCGCACCGCCCAGGAACACGCACGCAGCCGCTACGGCCTGACGCAAATCAACGGCAAGCTGCTGCAACTCTACGAACGCCTGGAACCGAGATCGTCATGATGTGGGCCGCGCGTCCAGTGCTGCTTGCCGTGCTTCTTCTTGCCGGCGTCGCAGGAGCACCTCAGGTGCAGGCGCAGATGCCGCGCCCGCCGATGGGCGGGCCGGGCGATGTGCCGGTCAACCCGCCGACGACTCGTGGCATGCAGGACTTCGTCGGAACCTGGCGGCTGACCTGGCAGGACCCCGTCAATCCCGACTGCCCGTGCCACGGCTCGCTCTGGATCGACATCGACGAGAATGCCGACGGCACAAGCCTTGACGGTCACTGGAAGATGAAGGGCGGCGATGCCGTCCTCCATGGCGTCATGTCGTACCAGGCCAAGGTCTGGTCGGGCCGCTTTGCCCAGGCGGACGACGGGCTGGGATACCCCATGAAGGGCCACTTCCGGCTGGAATCGCGCGATGCCAATACCCTGACCGGGTCCTATCAGCGCAACGGAACAGCCGTTCCCTTCAGCTGGACCGCCACCCGCGACTGATCGCGTGTCCCCGCCAGCCCGGCCCGCCAACTTGACTCAGGCCGGCTGCGCAACTATCTCCGGGCGCATGGACCGGCTGTTTTCCAGCTTCCTGGCTTTCCCGACCACCGACCGAACTTGATTCGGCCGGGCGCGCGCGTTTGTGCCGCTTCCCGGCCGTCTACGACCGACGCTTCGCGTCGGGCGATGAAGCGCGTTCGGATTTCTATGCGGTGGTTGCCATGATCAATATTTCCCTGCCGGACGGCTCGGTCCGGAAATTCGAGAAACCGGTGAGCGGCGCGGAGATCGCCGCCTCGATCGGCCCCGGCCTCGCCAAGGCGGCGCTCGCTCTGCGCGTCGACGGCAAGATGGTCGACCTTGCCCATGTCGTCGACCGCGACGCCAAGATCGGCATCGTGACGTCGAAGGACCCCGCGGCGCTGGAGCTGCTGCGCCACGACGCGGCGCACGTGCTGGCCCAGGCCGTCCAGGAACTCTACCCCGGCACACAGATCACGTTCGGACCAGCGACGGAGGACGGCTTCTACTACGACTTCGTGCGCGCCGAGCCGTTCTCGCCCGAGGACTTCGCCAGGATCGAGCAGCGCATGGCCGAGATCGTCGACCGCGACCTGCCGATCGAGCGCTCGGTGTGGGATCGCGCGAAGATCAAGGACTACTTCCAGTCGCACGGCGAGACGTTCAAGGCGCAATGGGCCGACGAGCTGCCGAAGGACGAGGTGATCTCGGTCTACAAGCAGGGTGACTGGCTCGACATGTGCCTC
>MEMN01000200.1:17604-19753 GCA_001767945.1 Alphaproteobacteria bacterium RIFCSPHIGHO2_12_FULL_66_14
ACGAGGACGGCCTGCGCGAGTTCATGGCGGATCCGGCGCAGCGCATTTTTGCGCTGAAGCCGATGAACTGCCCGTGCCATGTCGAAATCTTCAACGTGGGACTACGGAGCTATCGCGAGCTGCCGCTGCGCATGGCCGAGATGGGCTCGTGTCACCGCTTCGAGCCGTCGGGCGCACTGCACGGCATCCTGCGCGTGCGCAACTTCACGCAGGACGACGCCCACATCTTCTGCACCGAGGAGCAGATCGAAAGCGAGACGATCCGCTTCTGCAAGCTGCTGGACGAGGTCTATCGCGACCTGGGCTTCACGGACTATTTCGTGAAGTTCTCCGACCGCCCGCCGGTCCGTGCCGGCAGCGATGCCGTGTGGGATCAGGCCGAGGGGGCGCTCAAGTCGGCCTCGAAGGCGGCCGGCCTCGATCTCGTGATGAATCCCGGCGAGGGCGCCTTCTATGGCCCCAAGCTCGAGTTCGTCCTGCGCGACGCGATCGGCCGCGACTGGCAGTGCGGCACCTTGCAGGTCGACTTCGTGCTGCCCGAGCGGCTCGACGCCAGCTATGTGGCCGAAGACGGATCGCGCAAGCGGCCCGTCATGCTGCACCGCGCCATCTTCGGCAGCTTCGAGCGCATGATCGGCGTCCTGATCGAGAATTACGCCGGCCGCTTCCCGCTATGGCTGGCGCCGACGCAAGCGGTGGTGGTCACGATCGTGAACGACGCCGACAGCTACGCCAACGAAGTCGCAAACGCGCTGCGCGCGGCCGGCATGCGGGTCGACACCGACCTCAGCCACGAGAAGATCAACTACAAGGTCCGCGAGCACTCGCTGGCCCACGTGCCGCTGATCATCGCGGTCGGCCGGCGCGACATGGAAGCCCGCACGGTGGCCATCCGCCGCCTCGGTTCGGAGAAGCAGGAGGTCCTTGAACTCGGGGCCGCCGTCACTACACTTTCAAACGAGGCCCGGCCGCCCTTCTAGGGTGGCCGAGGTTTCGCATCCCGCCCCGTCCGTATCGCAAGAAGGGGGGCTTCAACGAAGGAGAGAAAGCCATAGCCAGACCTGCTCAACAGAGCGCGCCCACCCGCGAGGGTCCGCGCGTCAACGGCGAAATCAAGTCGCCGCAAGTCCGACTGATCGACGAGAATGGCGAGATGGTCGGCGTCCTCAGCACCCGCGAGGCCATCGAGATGGCCGAGGAAGCCAGTCTCGACCTGATCGAGATCTCGCCCAACGCGGTTCCGCCGGTCGCCAAGATTTCCGACTACGGCAAGTACAAGTACGAAGCGCAGAAGAAGGCTCACGAGGCGCGCAAGCACCAGAAGGTCATCGAGGTCAAAGAGATCAAGATGCGCCCGAACATCGACGAGCATGACTACGAAGTGAAGATGCGCGCCATGAAGCGGTTCATCGAGGAAGGCGACAAGGTGAAGGTCACCCTGCGTTTCCGCGGCCGCGAGATGGTTCACTCCGAACTCGGGCTTCAGGTTCTCAACCGCGTGCGCGGCGAGATGGACCCGCTGACCAAGATCGAATCGATGCCGCGCATGGAAGGCCGGCAGATGATCATGGTGCTGGCGCCGAAGTAGGCGCCAGACCAACCATCTATTTTTTGCGTTCTATTTCTTCAGTGGCCGCTCGCGCAACGTCACTATTCCGGTGTCGCGCGAGGCGTCGGGGTCGAATTGGCCGGTCGCCACCGTGCCGTCCGGCCAGCGCACGCTGTAGACCATCTCTCCGGCGAACGACATCGGACCGTCCGACTTGGCGTTCATCCAGTAGTCGCAGCGCACGGGGTCGTCGGCGTCAAGCTGCTGGGCGCGGCAGATCTGGTGCAGCACGTAGGGTATGAACCGGACGCGGCCGCCTTCAGGCGCCGTCTTGTGGTTGAGTTCGAGTGAACGGACTTCCCGGCGACAGCGGCCAGCCTTGAAGACCTTGGCCGCACCCGTTGTGGCGCGACGGATTTCCACCAGGCTGCTGGCGAGCACATCGAGGGCGCGATCGCGGGCTGCATCGGTGAAGCCGGCGGCGAGCAGCGCCGCCTCGTAGCGGCCGATCGCCTCGCTGACGGCGGCCGCGGGATAGCCGGCGCGCACCAGATCGCGTGACCAGGAGTGGGCCTCCAAGGCCCGTACGACCATTGCGCC
>MEMN01000200.1:19793-20750 GCA_001767945.1 Alphaproteobacteria bacterium RIFCSPHIGHO2_12_FULL_66_14
GCGGCAGCCCAGCAGTAATTCAGCAGGTTGTAGCCCTCGGGCTCGAGCGGCATCGCCCGCGCATCGACGATACCGATCGCCTGGCCGACCACGGTCTTGATCAGCACATATTGATTGGACGGGTTGTCGCGCACGCGCTCGGAACTGGACCTGGTACCGGCAGACGCGACCGCAGCCGGCGGAGCCGTCTGCGCCCAGCAGGGCGCCGCCGCGAAAAGCGCGAGAACGGCAAACGTCGCGGTTTTCGTCGATGCGGTTTTCGTCATGTCGAATGTCAACCTTCCGAGGAACGTCAACGCATGAAGATCTCAATCGTTGCGGCCACGACCTTCACTTTGTCGGTATCCGCCACGACACCCGCAGGTTCGGGCAATGCATGCAATCGTTCATCGAGAAGGGGTCGAAGCAGGCACCCTGCTCCTGACCATATGGCTACATAAAGGGGAGCCACGTCGGGGGCGGCCGTAGGTGGGGCCTTGCCTTACTGCTGCGACCCGCGAGGGCCGCCCCGGCGTGCCATTCGCATGTATCCGCTATGCCGATGCCCGAACGTAAGCGCCGACGGTCTCAGCGGATCGTTGACCCGGTGGAAGCATCTAAACCTCCCTGTCAGTCGCGGACACATCGACTGAACCCCCGTCGCGCGGGTCCGTCAACAGTCGCGTGACGAGAGATTTGCTAAGGCATGTACGAACCGCCGTTGACGTGCAGCACCTGGCCCGTCGTGGCGCTCGAGTCGTCGGACGCGAGATAGACGGCGGTGCGCGCGATCTGCTCCGGCGTGAGCAGGCGGCCGCCGAGCGGGATGTTCACGCGCGCCATTTCGATCAATTCGGCATCGGTGTTGCCGTAGCGTGGCTGGGCGGTATCGGTGGTGCCGGGCGCTATGGCGTTCACGCGGATGTTGTATGGCGCCAGTTCCAGCGCCATCGCCCGTGTCATCGAGACGACGCCGCC
>MEMN01000201.1:0-428 GCA_001767945.1 Alphaproteobacteria bacterium RIFCSPHIGHO2_12_FULL_66_14
CGGCCCGGCGTGGGTTCGTCCGCCGGCGCCATCGTGCGCACCGCGATGTCGTTCGAGCCACGCGACGGGCACCTCTATGTCTTCATGCCGCCGGTCGAGCGCACCGAGGATTATCTCGACCTGGTGGCGGCGGTCGAGGACACCGCCGCGGAACTCGGCCAGCCGGTCTTCATCGAGGGCTATCCGCCGCCCGGCGGAGACTCGCGGCTGCTGAACTTCAGCGTGACGCCCGACCCCGGCGTGATCGAGGTCAATATCCATCCTTCCGCGAGCTGGCCTGAGCTCGTCGAGCGCACCGAGATCGTCTACGAGGAAGCGCGCACGACGCGGCTCGGCGCGCAGAAATTCATGATCGACGGGCGGCACACCGGCACCGGCGGCGGCAATCACTTCGTGCTGGGGGGTCCGTCGGCCCCCGACTCGCCACT
>MEMN01000201.1:508-846 GCA_001767945.1 Alphaproteobacteria bacterium RIFCSPHIGHO2_12_FULL_66_14
TGTTCATCGGCCCGACCAGCCAGCACCCGCGCGTCGACGAGGCGCGCAACGATTCGCTGCATGAGCTGGAGATCGCCTTCCGCCAGATTACACCCGGCAAACAGACGCCGCCGTGGCTGGTCGATCGCGTGTTCCGCAACCTGCTGGTCGACGCGACGGGCAACGCGCACCGCACCGAATTCTGCATCGACAAGCTTTTTACGCCGGACAGCGCCGCCGGCCGGCGCGGACTCCTGGAACTGCGCGCCTTCGAGATGCCGCCGCACTGGCGCATGAGCGTGGCCCAGCAGGCGCTGTTGCGCGGCCTGGTCGCGAAATTCTGGGACCGGCCCTACGAG
>MEMN01000201.1:859-1052 GCA_001767945.1 Alphaproteobacteria bacterium RIFCSPHIGHO2_12_FULL_66_14
GCTGGGGCACGCGCCTGCACGACGATTTCATGCTGCCGCACTTCGTCTGGCAGGATTTCAGCGACGTGCTCGCCGATCTCGCCGAGGCGGGCTACCGGTTCGAGCCGGAATGGTTCGCGCCGCATTTCGAGTTCCGCTTTCCGCGCCTCGGCGAAATCGCGCAACGCGGCATCGGCCTCGAGCTGCGCCACGC
>MEMN01000201.1:1198-2836 GCA_001767945.1 Alphaproteobacteria bacterium RIFCSPHIGHO2_12_FULL_66_14
CGCTGCGCGCCACCGGCACGGCCGGCGAATACGTGGCCGGCGTCCGCTACCGCGCCTGGCAGCCGGCCAATGCGCTGCATCCGACCATCGGCGTGCATGCCCCGCTCACCTTCGATATTCACGACAGCTGGAGCGGGCGGTCGCTGGGCGGCTGCAGCTACCACGTCTCCCATCCCGGCGGCCGCAGCTACGACCGCGTACCGGTGAACGCCAACGAGGCCGAGGCGCGCCGGCGGGTCCGCTTCTTCCCGATCGGCCACACCCCGGGCGAGGCCCCCGAACCCCGGGCGATGGACAATCCCGAGCATCCGCTGACTCTGGATCTGCGGCGGGCCTGAGGGCGCCGTAATACGTCGCTTCAGTCGACGAACTTTAGGAGGCGCGAGATCTCCGACCAGGCGGCACGCCCGAGTTCGCGGTCGGCCTGATCCGTCCCACCATGCTCGTTAACGGCAGACTTCGCCGTGGTTTCGCCGGGCAGCAACACACGGTGGCCTGCCGTTGGATGGAGGACAAGTGATGCAGCCTTGCCGCTTGCTTGGAGCCGATCGGACAGAGCCTTGGCGAATATAGCAGACGGCCACAGGGCGTCGTCTTCGCCGGCGACGAGGATGACATCGGCGCGCGCGCGCTCGATGGGTATTGCTGCTTGCGGCAGTTCTGCAGCGAAGGTTTGCAGGCTCTTGCGGTGGAGTTCGAGGTAGCGCACCGGCGGCCGACGATCGACGGAGAGCAGCGCTTCAGCTTCGAAAGGAACAAACGGCAGAGGAGTCCCTCGATGTGTGAAGCTCGAGCGCAGTGGCCATCCGATGCCGTCCATTCCAGGTCCAGTATTCGCCCACACAACCGATGACGGACTAATTGCGACCACTGCATCTACCCTCGGGTCGTGCGAGGCCACGAGCAAGGCCGCTTCCGCGCCCTTGGATGTCCCGACCAGTGCGATCCGATCGCAACCTTCTTCGATCAGTCGCTGGATTGCCGGCGCAAACGACTCCAGTGGGATCTCGCATATCCCGGGACTCTGCCCTTCTCCCCCGAACCAGCGCAGCGCGATCACCACGGCGCCGTAATCGGCAAACAGGCCGGCGCGCGCCACGTCGACCCTGCCGCTCGATCCACCCAGCACAATGACGCCCCAGCCGCCCTGTCTCCCCGGCTTCAGCAGGGAGCCTTGAAGTCCCTCAGTCAGGGCGATTTCCAGGAAGGGCAAGCATGCTCCGATGGCCTGACGTACCGACAATATACATCTTCCACCGCACGTGGGATTCCCAAGGATACCCTTACAGGCCATAGACCTCGCCCCCTGCCCGTGCGATTCTAGCGCTTCCTATTTCTTCCTTCAGCGGGCCCATGGAGTCGTTGCGCGGCCTCCTCTCTTCGCCGGCAAGCGCCTACGACGAGCTGGTCACCGGCCAGAAGTCGATCCGCTATCACTGGCAGGGCATCCTGAGCGTCATCCGCGCGCTGCCGGGCGGGCTGGGCGAGCGCGTAGAAAGCGCGCGCCGGCAGCTCGAGGAATCGGGCGCCACCGTCAACCTGCTCGATGATCGCGCGGCGCCGCGCTGGACGTTCGATCCCCTGCCCTTCGTGGTCGCGCCCGACGAATGGGCGGCGCTCGAGACCGGCCTGATCCAG
>MEMN01000201.1:2852-16398 GCA_001767945.1 Alphaproteobacteria bacterium RIFCSPHIGHO2_12_FULL_66_14
CCAGGTCACCGACGGCGCGGTGCCGACGCGTCACCTCGCCCATTACGCCGTCGACCTGGTGCGGCTGGGCGACGGCCGCTGGCATGTGCTGGCCGACCATACCGAGGTGCCGGCCGGCATCGGCTATGCGCTGGAGATGCGCCGGGTCCTGGCGCGCAGCCTGCCCGAGGCGTTCCGCTCGATCCCGGTGCGCCATCTCCGGCCCTTCGTCGACCGTTGGCACGACTCGCTGCTGGCGCTCGCCCCGGCCGATATCGCCCATCCCAACATGGCGGTGCTGACGCCGGGTTCTCTTTCGGCGACCTATTTCGAGCACGTCTATCTCGCGCGCGCGCTCGGCGTGCCGCTGGTCGAAGGTGGCGACCTGGTGGCGCGCGACGGCCAGGTGTCGCTGAAGACGCTGGCCGGGCTGCGGCCGGTGCACATGCTGCTGCGCCGCCTCGACAGCGCCTTCGTCGATCCCCTGGAACTGCGCGCCGACTCGGCGCTGGGTGTCACAGGCCTGGTCGAGACGACGCGCAGCGGCCGGATCGAACTGGCCAATGCGCTGGGCTCCGGCGTCGTCGAGACCCCGGCCCTCATGCCCTTCCTGGAACGGCTCTGCGAGCGCCTGCTCGGCCAGCCGCTCGGCCTGCCGTCGCTCGACGTATGGTGGCTGGGCGAGCCGTCGGCCGCCGCCTTCGTGCTGGCGAACCTCGATTCGATGATCGTACGCCCCTGCCTCGGCAACGACCGGGAGCCGATCGTGGTCGGCATGCTGGAACCGGCCGAGCGCAAGGCGTTGGAAGACCGGCTGCGGTCCCAGCCCGGGCAGTTCGTGGCCCAGCATCCCTTCACGCCCTCGCTCAGTCCGCGCTGGGACGGCAAGGGGCTGGCGCCGTCGACCGTCGTGATGCGCGTCTTCGTGAGCGCCGACGGCGACAGCTATCGCGTGCTACCGGGCGGCCTGGCGCGCGAGCCGACCGGGGAGACGGCGCTGCACTCGCTCGGCCGGCTCAACGGCACGCTGAAGGACGTCTGGGTGCTGACCGAGGACGCCGCCGACGTGGAACTGCCCGCGACGCGGCGCTTCCACCAGCTCGCCGTCGAGCGCGGCGGCGCCGACCTGCAAAGCCGCGTCGCCGACAACCTGTTCTGGCTCGGCCGCTATATCGAACGGCTGGACAACGACTCCCGCCTGCTGCGCACCACCGCCACGAGGGTGGCGCAGGGCGCCATGGGACCACGCGATTCGATCGAGCTGCGCCTGCTCGGCCGCCTGCTGAACGAGGCCAACCTGATGGAATCGGCCTCGGCGCTGTCGGCGCCGGAGAGTGCCGCCTTCCAGCAGGGCCTTGACGCCATCGCCTCCGATGAGCGCGGGCTCGCCACCGTGCTCGACGCCATCCAGCGCCTCGCCGGCACGCTGCGCGACCGCTTTTCCGCCGACATGACGGTCGCGGCCGGGCCGCTGATGGCCGAGGTTCGCCAGCGCTTGATGTCGGCGCGCGGCAACCTCGATCCGCTGCTGGCCGCCCTCGACGAAATCGTGCGCTTCGTCGCCACGCTCTCGGGTTTGGCGCAGGAGAACATGACCCGCGGCACGGGCTGGCGCTTCCTCGACCTCGGGCGCCGCCTCGAACGGGCGCAGTTCATCCTGACCGGGGCGCTCAACCCCTTCACCCAGTCGCCGATCGACTGGGATGCCGCAATGCGGCTCGCTCTGGAACTGTGCGACAGCTCGATCACCTATCGCACCCGCTATCTCGGCCAGCTTCAGCCGGCCCCAGTGCTCGACCTGGTCATCCTCGACGACAGCAACCCGCGCGCCCTCGCCTTCCAGCTCCGCACCATCAATGTCCATCTCGACTATCTGGCGCAGGCCTCCGGCGTGCAGGTGCCGGCGCTCCCCGACTCGCTCGACAAGGACCTTGCCGCCGTCGTCCGCCAGTTCGGCGGCGACGAGCAGGCGTGGCGCCACGAAGGGCTGGCGCTCGCCATGCTGCGCGACGTCGCGGCCGATGCCGACGCGCGACTCGAGGCGCTCTCGGAGGCGATCACGCGCGCCTACTTCAGCCACGTGCCGGCGTCGCAGGCCGTCGGCACGTCAGGTGCTTGAAGGAAAAGCCGGCCATGAAATACATGCTCTCGCACCGCACCTCGTATAGCTACGCCAGCAGCGTCGACTCGGCGCACCACATCGCCCATCTCAGGGCGCGCGAATTCCCCGGCCAGAAGGTGACCTCGATCGGCATCGACACCGACCCGGCGCCGGCGCTCGCGGTCCAGCACCTCGATCACTTCGGCAACCACATCGACATCTATCGCATCGACAAGCCGCATACCCGTTTCGAGATCGAAGTCCGCGCCGCGATCGACGTCCGCTTCCCCGACCCGCCGCCCGCCGCCGCGACGCCGCGCTGGGAGGACATCCGCGCGGCGCTCAGCGGCGACGGTTTCCCGGTGCCGGTCGAGGCGAGCGAGTTCGTCCATGACTCGCCACTTGTGCCGGCGGTCGCGGCGCTGCGGGCCTACGGCGCCCCGTCATTCACGGCCGGCCGGCCGATCCTCGAGGCCGCCCGCGAGCTCACCGCGAGGATCAAGACCGATTTCGCCTATGAACCCGGCGCCACCGACATCAGCACGCCGCTGGCCGAGGTCTTCGCCGGAAAGTCTGGCGTCTGCCAGGATTTCGCCCACGTCGAGATCGCGGCACTGCGCGCCCACGGACTCGCCGCCGGCTATGTCTCGGGCTACATCCGCACGGTTCATTCTCGAAGCGAACTCGCCTTGCGCGGCGCCGACGCCAGCCACGCCTGGGTGGCGGTGTGGTGCGGCGAGGCTGTGGGCTGGGTCCATCTCGATCCGACCAACGACCTGGTGGCCCGCGAGGACCACGTCGCCGTCGCCTGGGGCCGTGACTTTGCCGACGTGAGCCCGCTACGCGGCGTGATCCTGGGCGGCGATTCCCACACCTACAGCGTCGGCGTCACGCTGGTGCCGGCGGGTTGAGCGTCAGCCGCCGAGGAACTCCCTGGTCCAGCGCGTATAGTCGTCGTCGCGCGTCACCTTCTTCATGAGATCGGCGCTCGCGATGCCCTGCAGTTTCGAGGGGGCCGTACCTTCCCTCAAGGCCTTCAGCGTATCGTGAACCGCCTTCACGGCCGCAGCGAAGGGCTGGTGGCCTTGTAGGGCGATGCGCACGCGGCGGGCCGAGAGGTAGTCGAGGTCGGCGAGGTCGCCCGACACGCCACCCATGATCAGCGGCAGCCTGGTCGCGGCCGAGATGGCGTCGAGTTCGGCTCGCGTCCTGATGCCGACGAAGAACAGCGCATCGACACCCGCCGCCTCATAGGCCTGGCCGCGGGTGATGGCGTCGTCGAGACCTGTGATGGTGATCGCGCTGGTACGGCCGGCGATTGAAAGCAGCGGATCCTGCCGGCCAGCGAGGGCCGCCTTCATCTTGCCGACGCCTTCGGCAATGGAGATGAGCTGCGGCTTGGTCGTGCCATGCGGCGTCGGCAGCTCGGTGTCCTCGATGCTCATGCCGCTGACGCCAGCCGTCTCCAGCTCCTCGACCGTGCGCTTGACGTTGAGCGCGTTGCCGTAGCCGTGGTCGGCATCGACCATCAGCGGCAGATTGCCGGCACGGTTGATGCGGTAGGCCTGGGTCGCGAATTCCGAGAGCGTGAGCACGATCAGGTCGGGCGCGCCCAGCACCGTCATCGAGGCGACGGAACCCGCAAACATGCCGATCTCGAAGCCGAGATCCTCGGCGATGCGCGCCGAGATCGGATCGAACACCGACCCGGGATGAAAGCAGCGCTCTCCGGCGAGAATCGCCCTGAAGCGGCGACGGCGGTCGGTCCAATGCATGTCGGTTTCCCCCTGTTGTGCCGTCCTCCTTAGCAAGCCGCGTGTTGCAATGCAGCGGCGTGTTTCGACGGGCAAACGTACCTGCCTCCCACGGCGCTTTCTCTAGCCCGGCTGCTGGTTCCCGATGGCCGGGGTGGTCTATTATTTCTTGCACAGAACCATTCGGAGAGACTGGTCTTGGATACGTTGATCCCGTCGGCTGCCAGCCTCGCCGGAGACCCGGCCGTGATCGCGCACGCCGAGGCCCTGCGCCCGGTGGTCGAGGCCGCGTCGAACGACATCGAGAAGAACCGGCGGCTGCCGCCAGCACTGCTCGACCAGCTACACGAGGCGCGACTGTTTCGCCTGCTGCTGCCGCGTTCGTCGAACGGGATCGAGACCGACCCGGTCACCTTCTTCCATGTCATAGAGACCATCTCGCGCGGCGATGCCAGCACCGCCTGGTGCCTGAGCCAGGCGGGTGGCTGCGCCATGACCGCGGCCTATCTCGAGCCTACGGTGGCGAAGCATATCTTCGGTGACGATCCACGCGCCGTGCTGGCCTGGGGACCGGGGCCGAAGACTCGCGCCGTCAGGTGCGAGGGCGGTCACAAGGTCACCGGCACGTGGGCATTCGCCTCGGGTGGCCGTCACGCCACCTGGATCGGCTGCCACTCGCCGCTCTTCCGGGCGGACGGCTCGCCGGTCATGACCAAGGATGGCCGGCAGATCGAGCGCACCTTCCTGGTGCCGATGAGCGCCGTCGCCTGGACCGACATCTGGAGCGTCGTTGGGCTCCGCGGCACCGCCTCCGACCAGTTCGCCGTCACCGACCTTTTCGTGCCCGACGGTTACTCATTCAGCCGCGATTTCTCGCAGCCAGCCTTCGAACGCCGCGAGTCCGGCGCGCTCTACCGCATGTCGGCGATGACCTGCTATGAGCTGGGCTTCGCCGGCGTGGCGCTCGGCATCGCCCGAGGTGCCCTCGACGATTTCGTCGACACGGCCAGGACCAAGGTCCCGCGCGGCGGCAAGAGTCCGATCCGCGACAGCGCCGTGGTGCAGACCAACCTCGCGCAGGCCGAGATCGGCGTGCGCACCGCCCGCGCTTACCTCCTGCAGGAACTGGCGCGGATCTGGCAGGAAGTCTCGACCGGCGACGCGCTCAGCATCGACCATCGCATCGTCATCCGCGGCGCCTCGACCAACGCGATCCACAAGGCGCGCGAGGCGGTCGACTTCGCCTACAACGCGGCCGGCGCCACGGCGATCTTCGAGAGCCATCCCCTGGAGCGCCGCTTCCGCGACATCCACACCGTGACCCAGCAACTGCAGGGTCGGCTCAACCATTTCGAAACCGTCGGCGCCTGGATGATGGGCGCCGAAACCGATCTAACCTGGGTCTAGGAGAACGACCATGCCGCTCGGCGTCCTGCAGCACTATACGATCGAACCTTCCAACCTGAAGAAGACCGTAAAATTCTACTGCGAGGTGCTGGGCCTCGAGGACGGCGACCGTCCGCCCCTCGGCTTCCCCGGCAACTGGCTCTATTCCGGCGGCGTCGCCACCGTGCATATCCTGGGACCGCGCAAGCCGCGCGAAGGCATCGTCGTGCGCGGCACCAAGAAGAAGTTCAAGGACACCGGCCGTTTCGACCATATCGCCTTCTCCGGCACCGACATCGACGGCGTGCGCAAGAAGCTGAAGGCCAAGAAGGTGAAATTCCGCGAGCAGACCATCCCGCGTACCGGCGGACAGCAGATTTTCCTCTACGATCCCGACGGTGTCGGCGTGGAGATCAACTTCCCGCCGCCCGGCACCAAGTAAGCGGCGTGCTGCTGTCGCTTGACGTTCAGAAAGTCGAGACCCTGGCCGACGGCGCCCCGTTCGGCGCCGCGGGCGCCTATGAGCGCGTGATCGGCACGGCACGCGGCGAGGTCGATCCGGCCACGCCGGCCAACAAGGGCATCGCCCTGATCGACAAGGCGCCGCGCAACGTCCGCGGGATGGTCGAGTACGCCACCGACGTCTTCATCCTGCGACCGCAGGACCCGGCCCGCGGCAACGGCCGCATCCTCTACGAGGTGAACAACCGCGGCCGCAAGATGCTGTTCGGCAACATTGCCGACGGCCCGCAGGGCGTGAATGATCCCAAGACCCTGGCCGATCTCGGCAATGGCTTTCCACTCAGGCTGGGTTTCACGATCGTCTGGTCGGGCTGGGACCCCGATGCGCCGCGCGCCAACATGGGGCTGGCCCTGACCGTCCCGGTCGCCACCGACAACGGGGAGCCGATCTTCCAGACAGTCCGCGATGAGTTCGTCTCCGGCACCCGCGGGGGCGTGCTGGAAACCTTCGGGCTCTCCCACGAGGTCGCCCTCATAAGGGAGCCGCGCGCCCGGCTGACGGTGCGCGAACGCGCAGCCGACGAGCCGCAGGAACTGCCGCTCAGCCAGTGGACGTTCGTCGACAGGCGTTCGATCAGGCTCGGCGACGGCGCCAAACCCAGGCCCGGCTATCTCTACGAACTCCGGTATGTGGCGAAGAATCCCAAAGTGCAGGGACTGGGCTTCGCCGCGACCCGCGACGTGGTGAGCTGGCTGCGCTACGAACCCGCCGCGGCGGCAGCAACCGGACGGCCGATCTCGCACGCCCTCGCCATCGGCTTCTCGCAGGCCGGCCGCTATCTTCGCAATCATATCTCTGAGGGCTTCAATCGCGATGAGCAGGGCCGCCGCGTCTTCGACGGCATCCATTCGCATATCGCCGGCGTCGGTCGCGTATTCTTCAACATGCCGTTCGCCCAGCCGGCCCGCACCAGCACCCAGCATGAGGACAACGGCTTCCCCGAGAACGCCTTTCCCTTCTCGACTGCGACTCTCGCCGATCCTCTGACCGGGCGAAGCGGCTCGTTGTTTCGCGGCGACGGTTCGGACCCGCTGCTGATCGAGACCAACACGTCCACGGAATACTGGCAGAAGGGCGCTTCGCTGCTCCACACCGACCCGCTCGGCACGGCGGACGTGGCGCTGCCCGACCATTCGCGGGTCTACATGATCGCCGGCACTCAGCATGGCGGCCGTGCCGGCGCGCCTTCCGACTCCGGGCCCGACATCAATCCGCGTAATCCGCACAACCCCATGCCGGCGGTGCGCGCGCTGCTGGTGGCGTTGGACGACTGGGTGGTGTCGGGCACGCCACCGCCGCCTAGTCGCGTTCCGACCCTGGCCGGGGGCACGCTGGTCGAGGCCGACAGGACGGGCTTCCCAACCATCCCGGAGGCGGCAGTGGTCCACCGGACCAACCGGGTGGCTCCCCCGGGCGACTGGACGGACCCCAAGCCCGCCGACCGGACCTATCGCACGCTCGTCTGCCGGGTTGACGCCGACGGCAACGAGATCGCAGGCATCAGGCTGCCCGACATCGCGGTGCCGCTCGCCACCTACACCGGCTGGAACGAATACAAGCCGCCGTACCCCCGTGGTGAACTTGCCGACCGCGACGGAAGCTGCCTGCCGTTTGCGGCCGACGAGGCCGCGCGCGAGGCATTGGGTGACCCGCGGCCATCGATCGCCGAACGCTATGCGGGCCGTGCCGACTATCTCGCCCGGGTGCAGGCAATCGTGCGGGTATTGCTGGCCGACCGCCTGCTGCTCCCGGAAGATGCCGACCGCTACCTCGAGCGGGCACGCGTCGAGCCCCGCATCGCGCCGTAACGGAGGAACCATGTCCACACTCGATCGCGCCGGCGTGAAGATCCACTACGAGATCCATGGCTCGGGACCAACGATCCTGTTGAGTCACGGCTACAGCTCGACCTGTCGCATGTGGGACGGCCAAATCGCGGCACTCAAGGACCGCTACAAGGTTGTCGTCTGGGACATGCGCGGCCACGGCGAGAGCGACTACCCGAAGGACCAGGCGCTCTATTCCGAAGGGCTGACGGTCGGCGACATGCGGGCCCTGCTCGACATGGTGGGGGCCGACAAGGCGATCGTCGGCGGGCTGTCGCTGGGCGGCTACATGTCGCTCGCCTTCCATGCCAGCCATCCGGGCCGCGTGCGTGCGCTGATGCTGTTCGACACGGGCCCCGGCTTCAAGAAGGACGAGGCTCGCGACAAGTGGAACGAGACCGCCAACAAGCGCGCGGATGACTTCGACGCCCGCGGCCTCGCGGCGCTCAACAGCAGCGACGAGGTGAAACTCACGCAACACCGCGACGCCAAGGGCCTGGCCGGCGCCGCGCGCGGAATGCTGGCCCAGCGGAACGATCGGGTGATACGCTCGCTCGAGACCGTGGCCGTTCCGACCCTGGTGCTGGTCGGCGCCAACGACACCGGCTTCCTCGCTGCCACCGACTATATGGCGGCCAAGATCAAGGGCGCGATCAAGGTGGTCGTTCCCGACGCGGGCCATGCGGCCAACTTGCACCAGCCCGCGCGTTTCAATCAGGCGGTCGAGGCGTTCCTCGCCAAGCTGCCGGCGGTTTAGGGAGTACGAAACATGGGCAAGCGAATCGCAGTCGTCGGTGTCGGTGCATTGGGCGGGTATGTCGGCGGCTATCTCGCCAAGGCCGGCGAGGACGTGACCCTGATCGATTTCTGGCCGGAGAACATCGAGACCATCCGCAAGCGCGGCCTGGAGCTCGACGGCGTGACCCCGGAGGAGAAGTTCACCGTCACCGAAGCCAAGACCATGCACCTGACGGAGATCCAGGACCTGTCGCGCCAGAAGCCGATCGACATCGCCTTCGTGTCGATGAAGTCCTACGACACCGAATGGGCGACGGCGCTCATCAAGCAGTACCTCGCCCCCGATGGCTACATCGTGTCGCTGCAGAACTGCCTGAACGAGGAGCGCATCGCCGGCGTCGTCGGCTGGGGCAAGACGGTGGGCATGGTGGCCTCGCTGATTTCGGTCGACATGTACGAACCCGCCCGCATCCGCCGCACCGTCGCCAAGGGCGGCGACAAGCACACCGTTTTCCGCGTCGGCGAGATCCATGGCCGCGTCACCAAGCGCGTCGAGGAACTGCGCGACATGGTGGGCCGCATCGACAGCGCCAAGACCACGACCAACCTGTGGGGTGAGCGCTGGTCGAAGCTCTGCCAGAACGGCATGAAGAACGGCGTCTCGGCCGCCACCGGGCTGACCGGTACCGACTGCGACCGCAACGACGCCATTCGCCGCTTTTCCATCAAGCTCGGCGGCGAGGCCGTGCGCGTCGGTCAGGCGCTGGGCTATCACATCGAGAAGATCGGCAAGTTCGAGCCCGAGACGCTCGCCAGGGCGGCGGAGGGCGACAAGGCCGCGCTCGACGAGGTCGAGACGATCCTGCGGCCAGGCTCCAACACCAATCCCAACCCGCGCGCCGATATCCAGCGCCCATCGATGGCCCAGGACATCCGCAAGGGCCGCCGCACCGAGATCGAATTCATGAACGGCTACATCGCCGAGCGCGGCAACTATATCGGCGTCCCGGCGCCCACACACACCAAGCTGACCGAGATCGTGAAAAAAGTGGAACGGCAGGAGATCAAGGCAGCGCCTGCCTTGCTGGGTGGCTGAACGGCCATGACATCGACGACGGCAGATGTGATCGACACGCTGGTGGGCATTACCTCGGGATCGAAACTGGACGCCATCCGCGCCCAGAGATCGGAAGCGCGCAAGCACGCGCAGGCGAGTTACCTCGGCCTGTTCGAACCCAGAGATCCCGGTGGCGTCTCGACCGGGGAGCGCCTTGCCGTGGCGAGCTTCGTCGCCGGCCTGCATGGCGAGCTGCAAACCGACGCCTTCTATGCGTCGAGGCTCGCGCCCGGGATACGGGCGGCAATTGCCGCGGAAGTCGCGGCAGCAAAGACACAAGGCCCGTATGGCAGCTATCCGAAGGGTCCGCTTAGTGTCGAGAATACCGTCGGGCCGGTCTATCGCGTCGCCGAGGCCAGCCGCGCCGCCCTCGGAAAACGCCTGGTAGCGGCGTTCGAGCACGCACACATGCTGGTCTTCCATCCGCGCGATGCGGCGGCGCCGTCGCTGCAGGCGCTGCTGGATGCCGGATGGTCGACCACCGACATCGTGACCCTGTCGCAGCTCGTGGCCTTCCTGGCCTACCAGATCCGCGTCGTCGCGGGCCTGCGCACCCTGGCGAGATCCCTATGACCGACAAAACGCTGACACCCCCGCCGCACACCGAGCCGGTGGTCTTCACCCGCGACATGCTGGACTGGCTGCCCTGGATCGAGCCGATGGCCGAGCAGGACATGACGGAAAGGCATCTTGCGAGCCTGGTCGACGCCTCGCGCGTGAAATCGCCCTACTTCCGCCTGTTGGCCCGCGACCCGGACGTCCTCGAAGCCCGCACCCGGACCGACAAGGACATCTTCTACAACCCGGAGGCCGGCCTGCCGCGGGCCGAGCGCGAGCTGGCCGCTGCCGCAACCTCGCGGCTGAACGGCTGCATCTATTGCGCGTCGGTCCATGCCCGGTTCGCCGTGACCTATTCCAAGCGCGTCGACGACATCCAGCGGTTGCTCGACGAAGGGGTCGGGGCCAAGCTCGACGAACGCTGGGAGGCAATCGTCGACGCATCGGTCGCGCTGACCGCCCTGCCGATCACCTTCGGGCCGCAGCATATCGACCGCCTGCGTGCCGTCGGGTTGGACGATGCGGCGATCGCCGACCTGATCGGCGCCGCTTCGTTCTTCAACTGGGCCAATCGGCTGATGCTGTCCCTGGGCGAGCCGGCAACCCAGGGCTAGGGCGAGGAACCTCAGTCGACGTAGAGGCCGTAGGCTTCCGGATCGGTGGCCCAATCGTAATCCAGGGCGTTTACGGAAGCTGTCGGGCTGTACGGATCATCGGAGTAGTTGGCCTTGATCGCCTCGGAGATCATCTTCTCCCTGCCCTTTTTTATGTAAGCGTCGTAGGCGCTCTGGTTACCGATGTAGAGGCAGCCGCAGACATCGCGGTCGGGGTACACCCAGACGTTCTTACCCTTGTACTTCTTCTGCGAAAGCTGGTGGGCCGGCAGCTTCTTGAACGCCGCGACCTTGGCCGGCGTGTTCAGCGAAATCGTCCTGAAGCCGGAGGACGACAGCAGGTCTTCCTTGCTTTCGGTGACCGGGGGCGGGGGCATGCAGGCGGCCACGGCGAGACACATCCCCAGGACGGCAAGTACAGATCCAAACGGCTTCATGGTTCTCTCCCCGGTCGTCCTGCCCCAGACAAGCCGCCTCAGGCGGCGACCTTCAGCCCCATCTTGGCATCTTCCCTGATCATGTCCGCACCTTTTTCGGCGATCATGATGGTGGGGGCGTTGGTGTTGCCCGACGTCACGGTCGGCATGATCGAGGCGTCGATCACCCGCAGGCCGGCGATGCCGTGGACCCGTAGCCGGTCGTCTACCACCGCCATCGGATCGTGACCCATCTTGCAGGTGCCGATGACATGGTAGGTCGTCTGGCCAGTCCGCCGGGCGAAGTCGAGCCATTCGTCATAGCTCTGCACCTTGTCGCCGGGCGTGTTCTCGAAGGCGATGTATTTGGCCAGCGACGGGTGCGAGACGATCCTGCGGGCGATCTGCATACCCGCAACCGTGGCATCGCGATCGGTCTGGGCCGACAGGAAGTTCGGCCGGATGGCAGGCTCGGCGCCCGGCGTTGCCGACTTGATGTGGATCGAGCCGCGGGAGTCGGGGCGGCACTGGCCGATCACCACCGTCATGCCGGGCTCCTTTTCCAGCAGGCGCTTCTGGGCCGTGTCGTAGCTCGCATGCGCCATGTGAAACTGCATGTCGGGCGATTCGAGCCCCGGCCGTGTCCGCACAAAGCCGAACACGACGCCGGCAGTCAGGCTGAGCGCGCCCCGCCCGGTCGCGTAGTACTTGAGGACTTCCTTCACCAGGCTCAGGCCGCGCGTCTGCTCGTTCAACGTCGCCATGTCCTTGACGCGCCAGTTCATGCGCGGCGCGAAATGGTCGCCGTAATTCTCGCCGACGCCCTTCAGCTCGTGCCTGACCTCAATGCCGTGCTTGCGCAGCAACTCGGGTTGGCCGATGCCGGAATGCTCGAGCACACCAGGCGACTGAACCGAACCGCACGACACGATGACCTCGCGGTTGATCCGCGCCTCGCGCTTCTGGCCGTGCACCGAGTAGGCGACGCCGACGCAACGCTTGCCTTCGAGGATCACGTTGGCCACCAGCGCGTCGGTCTCGATCTTGAGATTGGGCCGGCTACGCGCCGGGTCGAGGAAAGCGCGCGCCGTCGACCAGCGCTTGCCGTTCTTCATCGTCACCTGGTAGTAGCCGAAGCCTTCCTGGTTGCCGTTGTTATAATCCTTGTTCTTCGGGTATCCGCTCGCCTCGGCGGCATCGATGAAGGCGTCACAAAGCGCGTGCGTCTCGCTCATGTCGGCGACGTTCAACAGGCCGCCCTTGCCGCGGCTGTCATCGCCGTCGCGCTCGAAATGCTCGGATTTCTTGAAATAGGGCAGCACCTGCTCGTAGGACCAGCCGCGGTTACCGAGCTGGCCCCAGGTGTCGTAGTCGAGCGGCTGGCCGCGCACGTAGAGCATGCCATTGATCGAGCTCGAGCCGCCGAGCGCGCGACCGCGCGGACAGGGAATGCGCCGGTTGGCCATGCCCTCTTCGGGCTCCATCTCGAAGTTCCAGTTGAACTTCTGGTGATTCAGCAGCTTGGTGAAGCCGGCCGGAATGTCGATCCACATCGACCTGTCGCGCGGACCCGCTTCGAGCAGCAGCACCTTGACGGTCGGATCTTCGCTGAGCCGGTTGGCCAGAACGCAGCCTGCCGAACCGCCGCCCACGATGATGTAATCCCAATCGGCCATGACGCTCCCCGCCTCCTCGCCTTCTAGACCTGGCTGGGGCGCACTCTAGCGCAGATGGCAGGAAACGTGATGCCCCGGCGCGATTTCGCGCAGCGGAGGCGATTCGATCTTGCAGCGCGCCACGGCGTAGGGACAGCGGGTGTGGAAGTGGCAACCGGGCGGAGGCTTCACCGGGCTCGGCACGTCGCCCTGCAGGACGCGCTTCTGCCGCTTGATGGCCGGATCGGGCACCGGCACCGCCGACAGCAGGGCCTCGGTGTAGGGATGCTGGCCGCGGGTGAAGATCGAGCGGGTGTCGGCATATTCGACGATGCGGCCGAGATACATCACCGCAATCTGGTGACTGATGTGCTCCACGACCGCGAGATTGTGCGAAATGAACAGGTATGAAAGCTGCCGCTCGCGCTGCAAGTCCTTCAGGAGATTGATCACCTGGGCCTGGATCGACACATCGAGTGCGGATACCGGCTCGTCGCCCACGATCAGCTTCGGCCCCAGCGCCAGGGCGCGCGCTATGCCGATGCGCTGGCGCTGGCCGCCCGAGAACTGGTGCGGGAAGTTGGTCATCTGCGCCGGCCTGAGGCCGACACGAGCGAACAGCGCGGCGACCTTTTCCGCCCGCTCCTTGCGGTTCTCCACACCGTGCACCAGCAGCGGCTCGCCCACGATGTCGCCGGCCGTCATGCGTGGATTGAGCGAGGAAAACGGATCCTGGAAGATGATCTGCATCTGTCGCCGGTAAGGCCGCAGCTCGGCCTTGGAGAGCCCCGTGATCTCGGTGCCGCCGACCTCGATCGAGCCCGACGTCGGTTCGGTCAGGCGGAGCACGGTTCGGCCGGCGGTGGTCTTGCCACAGCC
>MEMN01000202.1:0-11830 GCA_001767945.1 Alphaproteobacteria bacterium RIFCSPHIGHO2_12_FULL_66_14
CCTCCCTTATGGTCGGCTACTACGGCAACGATGCGGCGACCGCAGAGACCATCACGGCTGACGGCTACGTCCGTACCGGCGACCTGGCCGAACTCGATGGCGAGGGCGGGTTCACTTTCCTCAGCCGCATGGGCGATGTGCTGCGGCTCTCCGGTTTCCTCGTCAATCCGCTCGAAATAGAGACCCACATCCAGTCGGTGCCGGGCATCTCGGCTTGTCAGACGATCGCCGTGTCCCGATCCGAGGGTGTGCGTCCTGTCTCCTTCGTCATCCTCGACGCTGGCGCCGCGCTCGACGAAGCCAGCGTCATCGCCCACTGCCGGCGGGGCCTGGCCAACTACAAGGTGCCGATGCGCGTCTTCGCCATGCCGGAGTTTCCCGTCACGCCCTCGCCCAACGGGCCGAAGGTCCAACGTGCCAAGCTGCGCGAGATGGCGGAGGAATTCATGCGAAGTGGTGCCTTCGGGGGCTCGTGATCCTGACGACTAGGACCAGAGTTGCTTGCTGGCAATCGCCGCGCCCTGCGCCAACGTCTCGAGCTTGGCCCAGGCGATGTCGCGATGCACCCGTCCGCCCAGCCCACAATCTGTGGAGGCAATGACGCGGTCGCGGCCAACGAGCCTGGTGAAACGGCCGATCCGCTCGGCCACCAACTCGGGATGCTCGACGACGTTGGTTGCGTGGCTTACCACGCCCGGCAGGATCAACTTGTCGTCGGGCAGCTTGATGTCCTGCCATACGGACCACTCGTGCTCATGCCGCACGTTGCCGGCTTCGAAGGAATAGGCACCCGCATCGATCGCCAGCATCACCTCGACGATGTCGCGCATGGAAATGTCGGTTGTGTGCGGGCCGTGCCAGCTGCCCCAGCAGAGATGGAAGCGGATGCGGTTCTTCGGCAGGCCCTTCAGCGCATGGTTCAGCGCCTCGACCTTGGGCATGGTGAACTTGCGATATTCCTCGGCGGTCGGCTCGGGATTGATCTGGTCGAAATTCTCGGCGATCGCCGGGTCGTCGATCTGCAGGATGAGGCCGGCATCGACGATCGCCTTATATTCCTCGCGCATCGCCTCGGCGCACGCGAACACGAACTCATCGTCGCTCTTGTAATGCTCGTTGCCGATGCGCGCGCAGCTCGCCGGGCCGATCGACGTCATGAAACCCTCGTTTGCACCCGACGCCGCGAGCGCAGCCTTGAAGTTGGCGATGTCGGCGGCGATCGCGGCATAGCCGGTGTATTTGAGCGGCCCGACGCAAACCGGCCAGTCGGTGGCGCGCGGACCAGTGGTGATGCCCGACTCGGGATCGGCGTAGGCGGCGGCGAATTTCAGCCGGTCGCGACGGTCGCCGAAGCTCGACAGCACAGTGTTGCCCGGGCTCGAGCGCCGCACGGGAAACTGATAGAGGCTTAGCCCGCGCACTTGCAGGTTGCCCAGACGCTGGAACGAGTAGCTCCACCAGGCTCGGTAGTTGACCTTGCTGCCCATCGACTTGCCGTATTCGCCGTCGCCCGGCACGGCGATGCCGGCCGCCACCTGGCGGCGGACGACGTCGACCACGGATTGCGCCAGTTCCTTCTGGAAGCCGTCCTCGTCGACCGTGCCGGCTTCACGCCTGGCGTTGGCCGCGATCAGCTCGTCGGGCCGCGGCAGTGAACCGGCGTGGCTGGTCAGGATGCGATCGCTGCTGCGTTTCATGGTCAGCGCCCCTTGAACGGCTTCGACTTGCGTTTCTCGGTGAAGGCCCGGGCGGCCTCCTGGAAATCCTCGGTAAGGTAGAGCCGCTCCGGCGCCGTCTGGAACATGACCTCGCGACTGAGGCGATCCATGTACCAGCGCCGCATGCGCACGGTGGAGCGTACGCTGAGCGGCGGGTTCTTGGTCACCTCGCGCGCCAGATCGCGCGCAACGTCGAGATACTTGCCCTTGGCGGCAACGCGATTGATCAGATTGGCCTTGAATGCCTCCTCGGCGGTGAAGAAACGGCCGGTAAGTGCGGCCTCCATGGTGAAGGCGCCGCCGCCGCGGTAGTGCATCAGCGCCCAGTACTTTCCAGCGCCGAGGCCGCGCGACGTCTCGGTGATCTGGAATTTGGTTCCCTCCTCCGCCACGACAAGATCGCACTCGAGGACGATGCCGACGGACAGACCCAGCACATAGCCGTGCGCAGCTGCGATCACCGGCTTCCAGTTCACTGCCTTGGTCAGAAGATCGGCGGAATGGGTACCCCGCCCCTGCGGCCCGCCCAGCCTGAGGAACTCCTCACGACTGCGGAGCTGGCGCTGCTGGACGTCGGCGCCGCTCGAAAAGGCACGACCGCGGCCGTTGAGGATGGCGATCTGTGCCTTTTCGTCCATGTCGAAGCGATGTAGTGCGTCTGAAAGCGCACCCACCAGTTCGTCGCTGAAAGCGTTCAGTTTCTCAGGGCGATTGAGCGTCAGCGTGACGATCTCGCCTTCCCGCGCGTACTCGACGAGGGAGTCCGACTTGTCGGCTGTCATCGTTTGTTTCCTCCGACCGAGACCATTTGCCAACGGCGGCGGAAATGCAATGCTCCCTGCCCTTCCAGGGAGAGAACGATGGCCAAGCGCAAGAGCGTGAACTACCCCGGCTACAGCCACCAGAACCCGATCCCCAACGCCAGCCGGATCGGCAACATCGTGATGTCGAGCATCATGAACGGCACCGAACCGGGCACGCGCACGGCGCCACCCGACCTGGCGGGCCAGGTCACCAACATCTTCAAGCACATTCGCCTGTGCGTCGAGGCGGCGGGCGGCACGGTCGATGACATCATCAAGATCAATTTCTGGATGAAGCAACCCTCGACCGGCCGCGCGGCACTGAACGACGAGTGGGTGAAGATGTTTCCCGACGAGGCCTCGCGGCCGGCGCGTCACACCCTGTCGCTGTCGGCCGACAGCGCGCACCTCGTGACCTGCGACTTCACCGCCGTGATCGGCTGACGTCGGCCTCTAACGCGAGGGCAGCCGCAGGTCCTCGACCTGGGTGCCCACGAACATCTGCGGCAGCGAGGGTGGCCGCATGCCCATACGGCGCTCGAGGCTCTCGACGCAGGAGCGCGTGGCGACGGCCAGGCCTCGCCATGTCGTAGCGCCGTCGAACTCCTGCAGCAGGCATTGGTCATAGTAGGTGTACTGATCGCCAGTGCCGCAGCCGAAGCTCGCGCGATCGGTCGCGGCGGCGGTCAAAATCACGCGGTTGGGCCTGCGCATGCCGGATGTCAGAAAAGTCCCGCTATGGCAGGCCGACACGACGACGATGGTGGGCACCGAGCCGCAACCGGCGCTGAGCACCCGATCGAGCGAGCCCGGATCGAACAGTCTGCGATCCGGACGCAGGAAGAAGCCCCTCTCCTCGCCGTGGCTGGTGATGAAGACGAGGCAGGCGTCGCCACCTCCGGTGCGTAGCGCGGTTGCCACGTTGGTCGCGCTTGCGAGCTGCGCCGGCGCCCTCCGCGCGGCATTCGAGGAATAGACCGCGATGTCCCTCACGCCGTGGGCCAGGAGCTTCTCCCGCAACGACTGAACGCCGTTGTCGAAGGCCGGGCTGTTGTTGTCGCCGGCGATCAGCACGGCCCGCCAGCGCCCGGCCGGCACGGCACCGTTGGCGGGTACCGCCGCGATTGTCGTGGCGCGGCCGGTAGGCGGCGGCGTGCCCGTCGCCCCCGGCGCGCAGGCTGCGACGGCCAGAAAAGCCAAGGCAACGGCTGCCAGACGCACAAACATGCCGGGGGTACTCCAATGATTGCCTAAGGCCGGGCGCCGACCGCGCGCAACGTCATGTTGGCGTAGAGCCCGGCCATCTCCTCCTCGGTGATCTCTCCATCGGGGCCGTACCACATGGAAACATGGGTCCATTGGTCAAGCAGCGCCATGGCGATGGCCTTGAGATCCCGGCGGCCGCCGGTGAGCGGCGGGTCGAACACGCCGTTCTCGACGCCCTGCACCAGGATCGCGACCACGACGTCGCGGATGGCGCGGCGGCTCCGGCGGATATCGGCGACGCGGCCTGCGTCGAGCCAGCCGATCTCGCGGTTGGCGACCAGCGCCTCCACCCTGAGCCGGCAATGCCGCATGACGTAGGCCCGGACGAACGCCGCGAGCTTGGCACGCGGATCGTCTCCCGCACCCGCCACCGCCTGCTGGCACACCCGCTCGAGCTCGCCCTGCGTCGAGGCGATGATATCGTGCAGCAACTCGTCCTTCGACTTGAAGTGGTTGTAGAGCGCGCCCTGCGTCAGTCCACAGGCCTTCATGATGTCGCGTACCGTCACCACTGGGTAGCCGCGCTCGGCGAACTGTTGGAAGGCAGCGGCACGGATCGCCTCGATCGGCGGCCGCTGTTCGCGCTCGACGATGACGGGCGCCGTTGCCGTCGTCCGTACCAGCTTGCGCTTGGTCATTTCATTCCTCCGCCGATGCTTTCGACGATCTTCCAGCCGAGCTCGGCCGCCGGCCGCACCAGTTTGCCCGACTCCGCGGCGCGAATGTTCGACGCCGTGCCGTCGAGCGCGCGGGCATAGACGCCTTGGCGTATGCACGAGACGCGAAACAGATTGTACGCCATATAGAAATCCCACAGCGGCGGGTCCGGCACGGCCCGTTTCGACAGGCCACAGTAATAGACCACCATCTCGCGCTCCGTCGGCAAGCCGAGCGCCTCGAGATCGTGGCCGGCGAGACCACCCCAATCCCTGGGCGTCCGCCATAACATGCAGAGATAGGAGAGCTCGGCCAGAGGATCTCCCAGTGTCGAGATTTCCCAGTCGATGATGCCGAGGACGCGCGGCTCAGTGGTGTGGAAGACCATGTTGTCGAGACGATAGTCACCGTGAACCAGTACGGTCTCGTCGTTGGACGGCAGATGTGCCGGCAGCCACTCCAGCAGTTTGTCCATCGCCTCGATCGATTCGGTCTCGGAGGCCTTGTACTGCTTGCCCCAACGCGAAATCTGGCGTGCGACGTAGCTGCCGGGCCGGCCAAAATCGGCCAGCCCCACCGCTGCGGGGTCGACGGCGTGGAGACGCGCCAGGGTCTCGAACTTGGCGCGATAGATCGCCAGGCGACCTACCTTCGGTACTTCCGGCAGGAGCGGGTCCCACAGCACGCGGCCGTCGCAATACTCCATTATGTAGAATGCGGTTCCGACCACGCCCTCGTCCTCGCACAGCGCATGGGCCCGAGGCGTCGGTACGTCGGTCGTATTGAGGGCCGAGATCACCCTGAATTCGCGATCGACGGCGTGAGCCGACGGCAAAAGCTTGCCCGGCGGTTTGCGGCGCAGCACGTAGTGCCGCCCGGCGCCGTCCGTCAGGCGATAGGTCGGATTCGACTGACCACCCCGGAACTGTTCCGCCCGCACCGGCGGCACGAAGCCGTCGACGTGCGTGGCCATGAAACGGCCAAGCGACTGCTCATCGAAACGGTGCTTCTCTTGCACCTCCATGGTGCCGATGTAGTCTGCGCCCTTACGTGCCAATAATTGCCCCTGAACGGTCGTTCATTTGGCCGGGAGTTTGCTCGTCTGCCAGAGCGCATGCAATATCGACCAAGGGGGAGTTCACGTGGCTGAGCTGTTCGCGACCTACCCCTTGTCCGTTTGGGGCGTGCTGCTGGCAACCGGAGTCCTGATTGGTCTGCTGGCCGGCCTTCTCGGGATAGGTGGCGGGGTCGTCGCAGTCCCCGTCCTTCTTGAGGTTTTCGAGAGCCTCGGCATGGCCGAGCCGGCCGCTGTCGTACTCGCTGTCGGCACGGCACAGGCCAGCATCCTTGTTGCTTCCTCGACGGCGGCTGCGGCCCACTGGCAGGCGGGAACTATCGACCGCGCCCTTGTTCGCGCCTGGCTGCCGGCCCTCATGGCCGGAACCATTCTGGGTCTGGCGCTCAGTCCGTTCGCACCCACCAGACTGCTGACTATGCTGTTTGCCGCGACGGCTGCAGGCCTCGCGCTCAAGATGGCGGTCGGCGACCGAATGGTCGTGGCGCGGCGTCAGCTTCCGGGACTGCCCGGCACAGTCGCCCCGATCGCCGTGGGTGCACTCGCCTCATCTGTAGGCATCGGTGGTGGAACCTTGAGCACACCGGTGCTGTCCCTCTTCTCCTACCCCCTCAAGCAGGCGATCGGCGCCGGGGCGCTCTTCAATATGGTGATTTCGCTTCCCGCCACCGTATTTTTCCTTGGTGCCGATCTCGGCACGCCTGGCCGGCCGGCCGACGCGATAGGCGATGTCGCGCTGTTTTGCGTGGCGGCGTTGTCGCTGCCCGCGCTCTTTGTCGCGCCCGTCGCGACGCGTTGGTCGACCCGCGCGCCCGGTCCGCTGCTGCGCCGTTTGTTCGCCCTCTGCCTCGCTGCCATCGCAGTCCGGCTGATGCTGCGGCCCTGAACTTGGGACTTGGGAAAAGCCGTGAATTCGTGTTTATGTCGCCCTTGTGCTGGCCCGGGCGTTCGGGCCCAACGATACATGGAAGACTGCGCGTACCGGGGAGGCGTCGTTGAATCGATTCCTGAGCAAGGACTTTTTGTCCGGGCTGATGTTCATTGGCTTCGGCTTGGTGGCCCTCTATTTCGGCCAGAAGCTTGCGCTCGGCACGACGGTTCGCATGGGCCCCGGCTACGTCCCACGAATGCTGGCGCTGATCATGATGGGCTTGGGTCTACTGATCTGCGTGGTCGCCTTGGTGGCCGGCTCGGAACCGGTCGAAAAACCTAAATGGAAGCCGATCACCCTGGTCACTATCGGCGTCATCTGCTTCGCTCTTCTGTTCGAGCGTGCCGGCCTGTTGCCAGCCTTGATCGTGCTGATCGCGATCGCTTCGTTCGCCGGTTCGGAGTTCAAGTTGAAGGAAGTGATCGCCAACATGGTCGTGCTGGCGATTGTATGCACTCTCGTCTTCAAGGTCGGGCTCGGTATGAATATCACCATCTTGCGCGGAGTGTGGTGAGATGGAACTTTTCGACAACCTGGCCCTGGGCTTCAGCGTCGCGTTCAGTTTTCAGAATCTCATGTACGCCCTTCTGGGCTGCATGCTCGGCACGCTGATCGGCGTTCTTCCCGGCATCGGTCCCGTGGCGACCATCGCCATGCTGCTGCCCATCACCTTCCATCTGCCGCCCGTCGCCTCGCTGATCATGCTGGCGGGCATCTACTACGGCGCGTCCTATGGCGGTTCGACGACCTCGATCCTGGTCAACCTGCCGGGCGAAGCGGCGTCGGTCGTGACTTGCCTCGACGGCTATCAGATGGCGCGCAAGGGCCGCGCCGGCGCGGCACTGTCGATCTCGGCCGTCGGCTCTTTCTTCGCGGGAACCGTCGGCACCCTCATCATCGTGATGTTCGCCGAGCCGCTGACGCGCATGGCGCAGAAATTCGGGCCAGCGGACTATTGCGCCCTGATGGCGCTGGGCCTCGTCGCCGCGGTTGTCCTGGCCAGCGGCTCGGTCGTGAAGGCGATCGCCATGGTGTTCCTCGGCCTGCTGTTCGGCCTGGTGGGCACGGACGTCAATACCGGCGCCCAGCGCTTCACGTTCGACCTGCCGGAACTCAGCGACGGCATTGATTTCGCGCCCATCGCGATGGGCCTGTTCGGTATCGCCGAGATCGTCGTCAACTTGGAACGACATTTGACGCGGACAGGGTCTATCAAGGTGGGCTCGCTGTGGCCGACGCGCGAGGAGACCAGGCGGTCTGTTCCCGCCATCCTGCGCGGTACCATGCTCGGCGCCGCGCTCGGTGTGTTGCCGGGCGGCGGTCCGACACTCGGCGCCTTCTCGGCCTACACACTGGAGAAGAAGCTCTCCAAGAACCCCGGTGAGTTCGGCAAGGGCGCGGTCGAGGGCGTGGCGGCGCCGGAGGCGGCCAACAATGCCGCAGCGCAGACGTCGTTCATCCCGATGCTGACACTCGGCATCCCGTCCAACGCCGTGATGGCGCTGATGGTCGGCGCCATGATCATTCAGGGCATCCAGCCCGGCCCCGAGGTCATGACCAAGAAGCCGGACCTCTTCTGGGGCATGATTGCCTCGATGTGGATCGGCAATGCCATGCTGGTCGTCATCAACCTGCCGATGATCGGCATGTGGGTGAAGCTGCTGACGGTACCCTACCGCTTCCTCGCCCCGGCGATCCTCTTGTTCTGCTGCATCGGCGCCTACAGCCTGCAGAACAGTACCTTCCACGTCATACAGGTCGCCTGCTTCGGGGTGCTGGGCTACATCTTCTCCCGCCTCGGCTGCGAGGGCGCGCCCTTCCTGTTGGGCCTGGTGCTCGGCCCGCAGATGGAGGAATATTTCCGACGCGCCATGCTGCTGTCGCGCGGCGATGCGATGGTGTTCCTCGAGCGGCCGATCAGTCTCGGCCTGCTCATCACCACGGCGCTGCTGCTGGTGTTGATGGCCCTGCCGAGTATCAAGAAAGCGCGCAAGGAGGCCTTCCAGGAGGAAGGCTGACGCCCCAAGGAGGCCCGCTATGTCCGACCTGCCCAAGCGTGTGTCGATCGACGAGGAAGGCCCTCGCGAGGGCTTCCAGTCGGAGAAGAAGGCAATCCCGGTGGTCGACAAGGTACGCCTCATTGAGGCGCTGGCGGACACCGGACTGGAGCGCATCGCTTGCGTCTCCTACGTCAATCCCAAGCGTGTGCCGACAATGGCGGACGCCGAGGAGGTGGCCGCCAGGATCAGGCGCAAGCCCGGCATTCAATACAGCGCGTTGTGGCTCAATCAGCAGGGACTCGAACGGGCGCTCCGCGGCCCGCTCGACGTCCATGGCAGCGTGCGCATCACGGCGTCGGACACCTTCTCCCGCAAGAATGTCGGCAAGTCGGTGCAGGACGCGCTGGTCGAGCAGAGGATGTCGCTCAGGACATTCAAGGATCGCGGCATGCCCGTGGAATGGGGCATCGTTCTGGGCGCTTTCGGCTGCAACTTCGAGGGCGAACTTTCCACCGACCTGATCCTGGCGCGCGTCCAGTCGGTCCTCGACGAGGCCGAGCTGGCGGGTTTCAAGCTCAAGGCCATCAAGCTCACCGACGCCATGGGCTGGGCCACGCCACGCTCCGTCGAACGGTTGATCGGCGCCATCCGCAACAAGTGGCCCGAGCTCGAGATCGCCCTGCATCTGCATGACACCCGCGGTACCGGCATGGCCAGCGCCTATGCCGGACTGCGGTTGGGAGTCACGAAGTTCGACGCCTCGATCGCCGGCCTGGGCGGCTGCCCATTCGCCGCGACCGACGGTGCGGCGGGCAACATCTGCACCGAGGACTTCGCCTTTCTCTGCGAGGAGATGGGGGTCGAAACCGGCCTCGACATCGACCGACTGATCGAGGTGGCCAGACTCGCGGAGGACGTCGTGGGCCGGCCCCTGCCCGGCCATGTCATGCGCGGCGGCACGCTCAAGGCGGCCAAGCAGAGGGCTGCAGCATGAACGCCGAGACCATGGCCCTGGCCTTGCGCGATTCGACCTATGTCGACGTCGCCGGCGTTCCCTGGCAACCGACGCGCTTCCCGGGGATCGACTGGAAGATCCTCATGGAGAACAAGGACACCGGCATGTCGACCGTCCTGATGCGGTGGGCGCCGGGAACCCGCCTTCCGCAGCATGAGCACGTGGCGGTCGAGCAGACATTCGTGCTCGAAGGCTCTTTCGCCGACCACGATGGTGTCTGCAGCGCCGGCAACTACGTCTGGCGGCGGCCCGGCAGTCGCCACGATGCCTGGACCGACGAAGGCTGCCTGATGCTCGCGTTCTTTTTGAAGCCGAACACGTTCTTCGATTGAATCCGGGCGACGAAGCAGACGCCCGATGGGACGTTGTGCATCGACATATTTCCGCGCTGGACGCGGCGAGCTTGCCTGTGCAACATGAACGGTAATTCACAGTCGGCGGGCTAAACCGTCGCAGGAGGCATGGGAGGCGAGGCTGGGGACGCGCGGTCAACGCGCGGCCGTCACCGATTCTCGCAAACGAATGATGGGGCCGGACATGAAGTCTCCACCCATGGGGATCGTGTGCCTGCCAAGCGGGAGCACGAAATTGGGAGGGCGCTTGGCCGGCGAATGGCGTGTGCCGATGTCCTGGTACGCACGACGAATGAAGTCTTAGAGGGAAGGAGGAATTCATGATTCGAAGGAACATCATTCTGGCGGCGGGTGCTGTTACGGCATCGCTCTTCGCCGGTGCTGCGACCGCACAGGAAGTCAAACTGCCACCGTCGCTGACCATCACCGCCTACGATACCGGCACATCAGGCTTCAACATCACCGTCGCCATCGGCAAGGTAATGAAGGAGAAGCATCAGAGCGATCTGCGCGTTCTTCCCGCAGGCAACGACATCGCACGTCTTGCTCCCCTCAAGGCAGGCCGGGCGCAAGTGTCGGCCATGGGCATCGGCGGCTACTTCGCTGCCGAAGGCGTTTTCGAGTTTGCCACCAAGGACTGGGGGCCGCAGCCGTTGCGGCTGATGCTGTCGGCGGCCTCGTGCAACGGCATTACGCTCATCGTCGCCAAGGACACCGGCGTCAAGGAGTTCAAGGACCTCAAGGGCAAGCGCATCGGAATCGTCGTCGGCTCGCCTGCCCTCAACCAAAATGCCTATGCCATCCTCGCATTCGGCGGCCTCACCACAAACGACGTCAAGCGTGTCGAGTTCTCGAGCTTCGGCGCCATGTGGAAGGGCATGTTGAACAACGAAATCGACGCAGCGGTCGCCTCGACCATCACCGGCCAGGTCAGAGAGCTCGAAGCCTCTCCCCGGGGCGTGGTGATGCCGCAGACCCCTGCCTCCGACAAGGCCGGCTGGGCGCGCCTGCACAAGCTCGGCCCCTACTTCTACCCACACAAGGCCACGTGCGGCGCGGGTGGGCTGAGCGCGACCAATTCGCTCGAGCTGCCGGCGTATCCGTATCCGATCTTCATGGCCTACTCGAGCGAGAAGACCGACCTAGTCTACAACATCACCAAGGCGATGATCGTCGACTATCCCCTCTACAAGGGTGCTGCCCCGGGAGCGGACGGGCTGGAGGTGAAGCGCCAGATTCTGAACTGGGTGCTGCCCTACCATGAAGGTGCCGTGAAGGCCCTCAAGGAAGCCGGTGCATGGACAGCCGAAGCGCAGAAGCACAACGACATGTTGGTCAAGCGTCAGGACACGCTGGGCAAGGCGTGGGCCGACTTCAACAAGGCCAATCCGCCCGCCGACAAGGACGCCTACGCCAAGGCGTGGCTGGCGGCGCGCAAGACTGCGCTGAAAAATGCCGGCATGGACCCGGTGTTCTAGTGAGGAACGCGTAAACTCATATGTCCGAACAATCCGTCGATGATACGCCTGGTTCGGAAGGATCCCGGACCAGGCATCTTTCCACGTTCTGGCGCTGCATATTGCTCAGCTGGACGGTCGTCTCGATTCTGCTGTGCTTCAACCAGCAATTCACGCTGCGCTTCTTTGTCGGACTGACGCTGCTCGACACTGAGTACTACTGGGGTCTGATCCTCGTCCTGCTGCCGCTGGCTTTCATCATCTACCCGCTCAAGCCCGGCCTGCATCAGGACCATGTGCCACTATACGACATATTGCTCTTCTTGCTCACATCGGCACTTGCAGTCGTCTTCGTCTGGACTGCGCGCGTCTCCGCTGCGGAAGGTTGGGAGTATAGCGCCCCCAGCGTCGCCGGCGACTGGGCCGTGTGGAGCGCGATCGCCATGTGGGCCTTGGTGTTGGAGGCGCTGCGGCGGGCCGGCGGCTGGGTACTATTCTTCATCATGGGCTTCTTCTCGCTGTTTCCCCTTTTTGCCGCGAGCATGCCGGCGCCCC
>MEMN01000202.1:11873-12031 GCA_001767945.1 Alphaproteobacteria bacterium RIFCSPHIGHO2_12_FULL_66_14
CATCTTCTCGCGCGAAAGCGTGCTCGGCATTCCTATGCGTGCCTTCGCCGAACTGGTGATCGGCTTCCTCGTCTTCGGCACGGCACTCCAGTACAGCGGCGCCGGCGCATTCTTCATCAATCTCGCCTTCGCACTATGCGGCACATACCGTGGCGGCG
>MEMN01000202.1:12091-22974 GCA_001767945.1 Alphaproteobacteria bacterium RIFCSPHIGHO2_12_FULL_66_14
GCGCCGCCCGTGATGGGCGCCACCGCCTTCGTCATGGCCGAATTCCTGAACATCCCCTACAGCGAGGTCGCCCTCGCCGCCGCTGTCCCGGCGGTGCTGTTCTACTTTTCCCTGTTCATGCAGATCGACTTCTTCGCCGGCCGCAATTCCATGGTCGGCCTCAAGCGAGAGGAGATGCCCCGCGTTCGCGACGTATTCCGCGACGGCTGGTACTTCATTTTCGTCATCATAGTGCTGGTCGTGCTGCTGCTGGTGATGAAACGGGAGAACTGGGCGCCGTGGATCGCCACCGGCCTGCTGATCGTCCTCAACCAACTGTTCTCCGACAAGCGCTGGGGCTGGACGGAACTGCTCGCCTTCATCGAAGGCAACGGACGCGTCTTCGTCGAACTGGTCGCAATCCTGGCCGGCATCGGCCTTCTCGTCGGCGCCTTCTCGCTGACTGGACTGACCGGTACGCTGACCACCGAACTCCTCTACCTGGCGGGCGGCCAACCGCTCCTGCTCATCCTGATGGGGGCGCTGACCAGCTTCATCCTCGGCATGGGTATGACGATCACGGCATGCTACATCTTTCTCGCCGTGCTGCTGGCGCCGAGTCTCATCCAGGCAGGACTCGATCCGCTCGCGGTCCACATGTTCATCATGTATTGGGGCATGGTGTCCTTCATCACGCCGCCGGTCGCACTGGCGGCCTTCGCCGCTGCCTCGGTCGCCAGAGCAAACCCGATCGACACCGGCCTGCAGGCTATGAAGATCGGCAGCATCATCTATTTCGTGCCCTGCTTCTTCATTCTCAACCCCTCGCTTGTGCTGCAGGGAGAATTCCTGGACTTCGTCCTGCACTTTGCGACGGCACTCATCGGCATCGTGCTGGTGTGCGCGGGATTGCAGGGCTACATCGGCCGAATCGGCGATCTGCGGCGCTGTGGCGGGTTCGAGTGGCCGGTTCGAGCGGCGTTGATCCTCGGCGGCCTGCTGTTCGCCGCCCCGGGCGGCGGACTAATGCCCCTGTCGTCTTTCCAGATGACGGCGGCGGCGGTTGCGCTATCTTTGCCCGCACTTGCCGTGGCCTGGATCTACGCCCGCCGTCCTGCAGTGGCCTGACCCTCACCGCGGCGCCCGGTGAAGAGAGGAACTGATCAGTCATGGCAGGCGTCCTGGAGGGCATTCGCGTTCTCGATTTCGGGCGGTACATCGCCGGCCCGTTCTGCGGCACGATGCTGGGCGACCTTGGGGCCGAGGTCATCCGCATCGAGAAGCTGGGCGGCAGCGAGGACCGCTGGGTTACGCCGGTGGTCGAGGGCGGCGAAGGCGCCATGTTCCTCCAGATGGGCCGCAACAAGCTCGGCCTCACGCTCAACCCGGTGAAGCCTGCCGGCCGCGAGATCGTGAAGAAGCTGGTCGCCGTCTCGGACGTGGTGATCGCGAACCTGCCCTACGAAGACCTGCAGAAGATGGGCATCGATTACGACACCATCTCCACCATCAACCCCAGGATCATCCTCGCCACGACCTCGACCTTCGGCTCCGAAGGCCCCTACGCGACCCGGGTCGGCTTCGACACGATCGGCCAGGCGATGTCCGGCGCCATGTTCCTGTCGGGCGACGGCAAGGTGCCGACACGCATGAACGCCCCGTTCGTCGATTTCGGCACGGCGTTGCTCAATACCGTGGGCGTGCTGGCCGCCCTGATCGACCGCGCCAAGAGCGGCAAGGGCCAGAAGGTCGAGACCGCGCTGCTGCGCACCGCCATGAACATCACCAACGGCCATCTGATCGAGCAGGCGATGCTCAGCCTCAATCGCATCGCCACGCTCAATCGCGGCTTCACGGCCGGCCCCTCCGACACCTTCAAATGCAGGGACGGCTGGATCTACGCCATGACCATTGGCCAGCCGCTGTTCGTGCGGTGGTGCAGGCTGATGGGTAACGAGGCCCTGGCCGACGACCCGCGCTTCAGGGACGACCTCGCTCGCGGCGACAATGGCGAGGCACTATCGGCGATCATGCAGAAGTGGTGCGACAGCCGAACGGTTGCCGAGGCACTGGCTGCGCTGGAGGACAACCGTATCCCGGCAGGCCCGATCTACACGCCGCAGCAGGCGCTGGACGACAAGCACGTACGGGACGCCAAGTTCCTGCACCCGATGGACTTTCCCGGGGCAGCCAAGCCGGTCCCGGTGCTCCAGGAGCCGGTCAGACTGTCCCGCACGCCGCTCACCATCCGCCATCGGGCGCCGAAGCTCGGCGAGCATACCGACCAGATCCTGCGGGAACTTGGCTACGAGCCGGCCGTTATCCAGAGGTTGCGGGATGACCGCGTCGTCTGACCGCGATGTTGCCGCGTGATCTGGAGGCCCATTCCGACGTATAATAGGAAAAGGAGTCGGATATGCGTCGACTGGTCCTTGCGTCGATCCTTATCGGAGCAGGTGCGGCATCGTCGGCCGCGACCGACGACTTTCCCTATGGGAATACCCATTCGTTCACCGTCTATCGCAACGGACAGCAGATCGGCAGCCACACCCTGGCTTTTCAGGGTAACCGCCAGCAGCGAGCGGTGGCGACCTCGATCGATTTCGCCGTCAAGGCGCTGGGCCTCACAGTTTACCGCTATAGCCATCGCGGAAACGAGGTGTGGAAGGGCTCCATGCTTCAATCGATCGATACCAAGACCGACGACAACGGCAAGCAATTCACGATGCGCGCCCGCCATGACGGCAATCGGCTTGCGGTCGAACGGAAGGGCCCCGATACGGGCTTCACCACCTCGGTGAACGACCAAGGGTTTCAACGCAATGTTGCCGTTGTCGAAGCCTTGCCGCCCACCGTGCTGCCCTCGACCCACTGGAACCTGAACCAGGTCAAGCAGTCGATGTTGCTCAACACCCAGTACGGCACGCCGGCGAAGGTCCAGATCGCCGATCTCGGCCGCGAGACGATCAACACCTCGTCGCGCTCTATCGAGGCCACGCACTATCGCTACAGCGGCGACATAACCCTGGACCAGTGGTTCGACGATCGCGGCCGCTGGGTGAAGGCCGCTTTCAAGGCTTTCGATGGATCGGAGATCGAGTACATTCTGCAGGAATGAGCCCTGCCGACCGCTTCGCTCGATTGCCTGACCTCCTCGCGGCCGACTCCGATCTGCGCCGCCGCGGACGCTGGCTGGACACGGATCTTCGCATCGATATCGGCGCCGAGCCCTTCTATCTGACCTTGCGTGAAGGCGCCCTCGCCGATTTCGCCCGTGGGCTGCACCTCCTGCGCTCGGTGGCGTTCTCCGTCAGCGGCACCGATGAAGCCTGGCAGCGCCATTGGCAACAAGTGCCAGAGCCCGGCTGGCACGACCTCTTCGCGCTCACCAAGCGCGGCGCAGCATCGTTCGACGGTGATTTGCGGCCCCTATTGCAGAACCTGCAGTACTTCAAGGACCTGCTGGCGTTGCCGCGCCGGTTGCCGGAGATGAACTGATCATGGCACCGACCCTCGACCCCATGGTCGGCCGCTACTTGCGGCTCGAGATCGACGGTATCGCTCACCGCCTCTATTTCGAGGAAGCAGGCCCCGAGACAGGTGGCGGAATCCCGCTCGTCTGCCTGCACACCGCCGGTGCCGACAGCCGCCAGTTCCGCCACCTGCTGGCCGATCCCGAGATCACCGGCCGGTTCCGCGTGCTCGCCTTCGACATGCCCTGGCACGGCAAGTCGACGCCCCCGGACGGCTGGGAACGCGAAGAGTACCGCCTGACGACGGCATCCTACACCGCTGCCGTCCGCGCCTTCTGCCACTCCATGGGCCTCGACCGGCCGGTGGTCATGGGCTGTTCGATCGGCGGCCGCATCGTGCTCAATCTCGCCATCGCGCATGCGGCCGAGTTCCGGGCCCTGATCGCGCTGGAGGCCGCAGACTTCCAGCAGCCCTGGTACGACACCGCCTGGCTGCATCGGCCCGACGTTCATGGTGGCGAGGTCTGCGCTGCCCTGATCTCCGGCCTGATCGCGCCGCAAAGCCCACCGGTGAGCCGGCACGAGACCTTGTGGATGTACATGCAGGGCGGCCCGGGCGTGTTCAAGGGCGACCTCTACTTCTATCGCGTCGACGGCGACCTGCGCGAGAAGGTGAAGACGATCGACACCAGGGTATGCCCGCTCTATCTGCTGACCGGGGAATACGATTTCTCCTGCACGACCGAGGATACGCTGCGCACGGCGGCGCAGATCCCGGGCGTCGAGGTCCAGATCATGAAGGAACTCGGTCACTTCCCGATGAGCGAGAATCCGGCGAAGTTCCGTGAGTATATACTGCCTGTACTGAACAGGATCGCGCGCTAGAGGATCTGGAAGACCTCGTAGACTGGCCCCGTCGGCTCGCGCCGGCCTGTCGCCACGCAGACGATGCGGTTCAGGAAGCGGTACTTGTCCGACGACGTCTCGAACCACGGCGTCGAGCGGAAATAGTATTGGCTGGGATCGACCTTCTCACCCTTGTTGAGCTGCTCGATTACCCAGGCCGGTCCATGTCGCATGCCCCGGTAGCTCATGTAGACGAGATGGCCATCGTCGGTCCTGAGCGTCAGTCGGACGTCGAGCTGCAGGATGCCGTCGCGGCGCAGCAACAGCCAGTCGCCACCCGGCGACGGCAGCACGCTTCCGCGCAACTCCTCGCCTTCGAAGCTACCGCCCGTGACGGTGGCGATCCGGCGGCGCCCGTAGGGCGTCTCGCCGAGGTCGGTCATGTTCGGATCGACCTCGAGCGTGAGCGTGAAGAGGTGCGAGGAGCGCAGTGTCGGATCGGTCATCGTGTCCTCAGATCTTGCTGCCGCGGCCTTCCCAGTAGGGCGCCCGCAACTCGCGTTTCATGATCTTGCCGATGGTACTGCGTGGGAGAGAATCGCGAAACTCCACCGCGGCCAGGCGCTGCGTCTTGCTGAGCTGGCCGTCGGCCCAATCGCGGATCTCTTCTGCCGTTGCCTTCGATCCCGGCGCCAGCACCGCGAGCGCCAGTGGCGATTCGCCCCATTTATCGCTCGGAATGCCGATCACCGCCACATCGACCACGTCGGGATGCTTGAGCAGCATGACCTCGATGTCGGTGGCATAGACGTTGAAGCCGCCGGAAATGATCATGTCCTTCTTGCGATCGAGCAGGACGATGAAGCCATCCTCGTCGATCCTTCCCATGTCGCCCGACTTGAAGAACAGCCGGCCGTCCTCATCATGCCAGAAGAGCTCGCGCGTCTTGTCTTCCTGCTTGTAGTAGCCCTTCATCATCAGCTGGGCGCGGCCGGCCAACTCACCCACCTCGCCCTGCGGCAGCTCCCTGCCCTGCTCGTCCAGCACCACGATCTCGCTGCCGAGGCCAGGCTTGCCGACGGTATGGAGCTTGTCCGGGTTGAGGTTGGCCTCGAGCGTGCAGCTCCCGGCGCCCTCGGTCAGGCCGTAGATCTCGATCAGGCGTCCCGGCCACCGCGCTAGGCAATCGGCCTTGATGTGCGCCCGCAGCGGCGCACTGGTGGAGAGTTTGGCCTTGAACGAACTGAGATCGTACTTGTCGAAGTCCGGGTGAGCGAGGACGCGCTGGTATTGTACGGGCACCAGCATCGCATGCGTCACGCGTTCCCGCTGGGCGATCTCGAGAAACTTCACGACATCCGATTTGGTCATCAGGATGGTCGTGCCGCCGACACCGATCGTCGCCAGGACGGAAACCAGCGTCGTGTTGGAATAGAGCGGCGTCGACGCCAGCGAGATCGTATCGGGGCCATAGTCGAAGGCAGTAAAGCGCACGGCCAGCATGTCGCGCATCACATGGGAATGTAGGATGCCCTTGGGCAGGCCCGTGGTGCCCGAACTGTAGATGATGTTGAAGTCGTCGAGCACGCCGATCGGCACCGAAAAGGCTTCGTCGCTGGCCGGCGCCAGCCATTCCTCGAAGTTCCGCCAATCCGGCCGGGTGAAATCGTAGGAAATGCGACCACCGTCGATCAATTTGCCCAGCCGATTCTCATACGGCTCGACCAGGCCTCGATATTGATCCGACAGGAACAGGACCTTGGCATCGCAATCGTCGAGCATCTTCTCGAGCGCATCTGCCGCCGCCATGGTCGACAGCGGCACGACGCAGGCGCCGGCCCGCAGGCCGCCCATGAAAGTCTCCAAGTACTCGACCGAATTGGTGGCCAGGATCGCGATCTTGTCGCCGCGCCCGACGCCCATGCCGGCCAGACTGCGCGCGATCCTGTTCACCCGCCGGTCGAAATCCCGCCAGCTCCGCGTCGTGCCCTCGCACTTGACACCCGGCTTGTCGGGGTAGCGCGCAGCGTTGCGCGCCACACGCACAGGAATCGAAAGGAATTCGGGAAACTCTGCCTCAGTCGGCTGCGGAACCAGCGGCTGCTCGGCGCCCATGGTCGAAGCGCCCGGCCTACTTCTTGGGCTCGACCGTCTGCACCGGACCGCCCGCCTTCTTCCAGGCGCCGAAGCCGCCCTCGAAATGCGCCACCGGGGTCAGGCCCATGTCCTGCGCGGTCTTGGTCGCGAGCGCCGAGCGCCATGCGCCGGCGCAGAAGAACACGAACTTGTTGCCGGTCTGGAAGAATTCCTTGGCATAGGGACTCTTGGGATCGATCCACATCTCGAGCATGCCGCGGGTCACGTTGATGGCGCCCGGAATCGTGCCGTCGCGCCACAGCTCGCGTGGATCGCGGATGTCGATGAAGGTGACAGCCGACGAGCCGTGGACCTTCATCGCCTCGGCCAGCGGCAAGGTCTCGATCGCGGCGTTGGCCTCATCGACCATCTGCTGCACGGTCTTCTTGATCTTGAGTGGCATCGGCTCGTCCTCCCTCCACAAAGCCCAGTCTATTTCTCCGGAACATGCCCGGCGAGTTCAGCCAACCATACATCGGGACTGCCGTCTGAGGGCGCCCGCCAATCGCCGCGTGGCGACAGTGAGCCGCCCGACGAAATCTTGGGCCCATTGGGCAGCGCCGAGCGTTTGAACTGGTTGGTGAAGAAGCGACGAAGAAACAGCGTCATCCATTTGCGGATCTCGGCCAGCGTGAAGGCGCGCTTGGAACCTGTCGGAACATTGGCCGGCCAGGCGCCCTTGTCGACATCGTGCCAGGCGTTCCAGGCAAGGAACGCGATCTTGGATGGCCGGTAACCCAATCGCGTCAGGTAATAAAGATTGAAATCCTGCAGCGCGTAGGGTCCGACCGACTGCTCGGTCGACTGGATGACGCCACTCTCGCCCGGTGGAATGAGCTCCGGCGAGATCTCGGTGTCGAGAATATCGTGCAGCGTGGCGGCCGTGTTCTTGTCGACATCGCCCGACGCGGCAACAAAGCGGATCAGATGCTGGATCAGCGTCTTGGAGACCGAACCGTTGGGATTGTAGTGGGACATGTGATCGCCCACGCCGTAAGTGCACCAGCCCAGCCCCAGCTCCGACAAATCGCCGGTGCCGACCACCATGCCGCCATGTTGGTTGGCGAGGCGGAACAGATAATCGGTGCGCAGCCCCGCCTGCACGTTCTCGAATGTGACATCGTAGACCTTCTCGCCCCGGCCGAACGGATGGCCGATATCGGCCAGCATCTGCTTGGCGGTCGACTTGATATCGATCTCGGCCGCCGTGACACCCAGCTCGCGCATCAGCCGCCAGGCATTCTTGTGGGTTTTGTCCGACGTACCGAAGCCCGGCATCGTGTAGGCCAGCACGTTCTTGCGATCGAGGCCGAGCAGGTCCATCGCCCGACAGGTCACCAGCAGGGCGTGCGTCGAATCGAGACCTCCCGACACGCCGATGATGGCACGCTCGACGCGGCTCGACTGCAGCCGCTGCGCCAGGCCCTGGACCTGTATGTTGTAGGCCTCGTAGCAATTGTCGCGCAACTTGGCCGGATCGGATGGCACATAGGGAAAGCGCTCGATGGCGCGCTGCAACGCCACGCTCTTCTTGGGCGCATCGAGTTCGAAGGTGACGGCGCGAAAGCGCGTCACGCGCGTGCCTTCGTTGGCCGCGCAGTCGGCGAAGGCATTGTAGCGCAACCGCTCCTGACGAATGCGCCCGAGGTCGACGTCGGCCTGGATGATGACCGACTCCTTGGCGAAACGCTGCGATTCGGCCAGCTGGTCACCCAATTCGAAGATGGCCGCATGGCCGTCCCAGGCGAGATCGGTCGTCGACTCGCCCGCCCCCGATGCCGAGTAGGCATAGGCAGCCACGCCGCGCGCCGACTGGCTGCCGCACAGCAGGCGACGCGTCTCGGCCTTGCCGATGGTGATATTGCTGGCCGAGAGGTTGACCAGCACCTCGGCGCCGGCGAGGGCCGCATGGCTCGACGGCGGCACCGGCACCCAGATGTCCTCGCAGATCTCGACATGGAAGGTGAACGGCACGCTGCCGGTCGAACGGAAGAGAAAGTCCGTGCCAAACGGCACTGTCTGGTCGGCGAGCCTGACTTCCGGCTCGAGTACGTTGGCGCCAGACACGAAATGCCGCTTCTCGTAGAATTCGCGGTAGTTCGGCAGGTAGATCTTGGGCACGACGCCCAGGATGGCCCCGCGGTGGACGACGATGGCCGTGTTGTAGAGCCGGCCACGCACGCGCAGCGGCGCGCCGACGATCAGGACGGGATTGAGCTTCTTCGACGCCTTCACGACCTCGGCGATGGAGCGCTCGACCTCGTCGAGGAGCGCGTCCTGCAGCAACAGGTCCTCGATGGCGTAGGAGGAGAGCCCGAGTTCCGGAAAGACCATCAGCGCGGTACCGGCCCGGTCGCCCTCGGCCGCCAGCCTCAGCGTCTCGGCGAGGTTGAACGGTGCATTCGCCACCTGGGTACGGGGCACGCAGCAGGCGATGCGCACGAATTCATGGGAATAAAGCGAGAAAAAGTCGGACATCGGGACTCCAGTGATCCTCTACAGTCCGATGGCACCCGACTCAGATCAAGAGGTGGTCAGATCAAGGGCTGGTGGTGGGGCGATGGTGGGCGCGACAGGGATTGAACCTGTGACCCCTGCCATGTCAAGACAGTGCTCTACCGCTGAGCTACGCGCCCATCGCCGATCGCCTCGCGACATGCTGATGCACGCCGCAACGCGGAAGCCCGGTCGTCTACATCGCTGCCCAAGGATTGGCAAGAGCGGGCCTCGGCCTGAGCGGGGCGCGTGACGGGCCCAGCTCCGCGCGCTATGAGGCAGGCATGGAATTCGCCCTGGCCACGCCCGATCACGAGGCTTTGGACTGCCGCTTGCCGGCACGCCAGACGATGCCGGTGGTCGTGGCCTCACCGCACAGCGGATCGAATTATCCCGCCGAATTCCTGGCCCAGGCGGCGGTGACGCTGGCGGCGCTGCGCCGGGCCGAGGACGCCTTCGTCGACGAACTGTTCGGGGCCGCGCCACTACTCGGTATGCCCTTGCTGGCAGCCCGTTTTCCACGGTCCTACGTCGATGCCAACCGCGAACCCTACGAACTCGATCCGGCAATGTTCGAGGGGCCGCTGCCGCGACCACTCAACCACCGGACCACGCGCGTGGCCGCGGGTCTCGGGATGATCCCGCGCGTGGCGGCGAGCGGCGAAGCGATCTACCGCGGCCGGGTGCCGGCCGGAATGATCGAGCATCGGCTCGATGCCTGTTGGCGCCCCTATCACCGGGCTCTGTCGGCCCTGGTCGAGCAGACCTATGCCCGGTTCGGCGGCGCGCTGCTGGTCGACGCCCATTCGATGCCGTCGTCGGTGTCGAACCTGGGGGTGCGAGAACGTGATTCCCGCGTCGATGTCGTGCTGGGCGACAATCACGGCGAATCTTGCGCGCCTGAGTTGGTCGAGTGCGCCGAGCGTTGGCTTGCCGCCCGCGGGCTGCGGGTGTTGCGCAACCAACCCTACGCCGGCGGCTTCACGACGCAGCGATATGGTCGCCCTGCGGTTGGCCGCCATACTCTGCAGATCGAAATCAACCGGGCTCTTTATATGGACGAAGCCCGCCACGAGAAGCTGCCCGTGGCAGGGGTCGTGGCACGGTTGATGACCGGATTGCTCGAGGAGATCGGCAATCGGGCCCTGGAAACCCTGCTCCCGCGACCGCTCGCCGCCGAATAGGCGCGAAGGCAAAAAAAGGGGCCGTGACAAGCACGGCCCGAGTTTAGGGAGGAAACGCCCAAGACGGGCATACAGCAAACAATGAAGGTCACAGATGTGACGTTTGCTGCCCCCAGAGAATGGTGCACCTGCGAAGAGATTTCAAGAGCGAAAAAGAGCCCTGAATTCACAGATTTAGCCAAGGTTGACGATCCAATTCGGGTGTGTCTTTTTTGCAACGCACCAATCTTGCGCGATGCAGCTATGTGCTGAACGCAGTGCTGCTCCAGGCGCAGCTGGGCGGATTTATGTAGATTGCTCAAGGGCTTATTTGAGGGCGGGAGGCAGCTTTGGCGAAAAAGTTCGTAGTGGCGATGATGATGCACGAGACGAACACGTTCTCGCCCCTGCCCACCCCGATCGAGTCCTTCGCCCGCGCTGGCGACCTCGCCGGCCCCGCCGCTATCCAGGAAGCCGAGGGCACCAACACCTCGCTCGGCGGTTTCATCGAAGTGGCCCGCCAGGCCGGCGCGGAATTCACCGTGCCGATGGCTGCCTCGGCCCATCCCTCGGGCCTGGTCACCAAGGCCGCCTACGAGCAGATGACGACGGCGATCGTCGACGCGGTCAAGAAGGGCTGCGACGCCGTCCTCCTGGCGCTTCACGGTGCCATGGTCGCGGAGCACTACGACGACGGCGAAGGCGAGCTGCTGAACCGGATCCGCAAGATCGCGCCCGACGTACCGATCGCCGTCGCCCTCGATTTCCACACCCAGATGACCGACGCCAT
>MEMN01000202.1:23077-25082 GCA_001767945.1 Alphaproteobacteria bacterium RIFCSPHIGHO2_12_FULL_66_14
GGCGAGGTCGAGCCGAAGATGGTGTGGGGCAACCGCCCGATCATGAGCAGCTCGCTGGTCCATACACCGTCACGTGAGCCGATGAAGACGTTGATGGGCATGGCCAACCAGGCCGAGGACACGGGGCAGGTGCTGAACGCCTCGGTGTTCGGCGGCTTCCCGCAAGCCGACATCCCTCACCTCGCCCTCTCCTCCGTCATCGTCTGCGACAAGCGTACGGCCGAAGGCGAGATCCTGCTGAACAAGATCCTCGATACGGCTTGGGAGAAGCGCGAGGGCTTCCTGTTCCATCCCGAACCGCTATCGGTCCAGGTGGCGCGCGCCAAATCCCTGGAGGGCGGCCCCGTCGTCATGGCCGACCACGGTGACAACACCGCATCGGGCGGCACCCAGGACGTGATGAGTGTCATCGAAGAGGCCATCAACCAGGGCATGGAAGACGCCTGCGCAGGCCCGATCTGCGATCCCGCCGCAGTCGCACAGATGATCAAGGCCGGCGTCGGCGCTGAAGTTACGCTGGATCTCGGCGGCAAGATTGACATGCCGGCCATGGGTCTCAAGGGCAAGCCGCTCCGGATCACCGGCAAGGTGAAGGCGATCACCGACGGCCAGTTCACCGTCACCGGTCCGATGGCCACCGGCACCACGGTGCGCATGGGCCGCACCGCCGTGCTCGACACCGGCAAGATGCAGATCGTGGTCTCCGAGAGGCGTGCCGAGCCCTATGATCTCGGCGTCTTCACCCATTGCGGCATCGACCCACGCGCCAAGAAGTTCGTACTGATCAAGTCGCGCCAGCACTTTCGGGCAGGCTTCGAGCCGATCGCCAAGCACATCGTGATGTGCGACGGCGATGGCTGCACGGCGTCGGACCTAAAACTCTTCAAGTACACGAAGGTCAAGCGGCCGCTCTATCCGTTCGACCTCGACATGCGGCTCGGCCGCAACGAAGCCTAGGAGTTCTTTCATGGCCGCTTACGACATCGTCATCCGCAATGGCCAGGTGGCCGACGGAACGGGCAAGAAACTGTTTGCGGCCGACGTGGCGCTGAAGGGCGATCGGATCGTCGCTGTCGGCGCCCCGGGCTCATTCAAGGGCGACAACGAGATCGATGCCACGGGCAAGGTCGTGGCGCCGGGCTTCATCGACGTGCACACCCACGACGACACCGCGTTGATCGACAATCCGACCATGGCGATGAAGGCGAGCCAGGGCGTCACGACCGTGGTGTGCGGCAACTGCGGCGTCTCGGCCGCACCCTATCTCAACACCGACGTCGGCCACTGGATGTCGCTGATCGTGAAGAAGAAGGAGAACGTCTCGAAGGACTTCGCGGAGTTCGCCGGCAAGGTCGAGGCAGCCAGGCCCGCGATCAACGGCGCCTTCCTGATCGGCCACGGGACGCTGCGCATGAACGCCATGGGCGACGATCTTGGCCGCGTCGCCACCGCGCCCGAGATCAAGCTGATGCGCGAGCTGCTCGACCAGAGCCTCGAGCAGGGTGCGATCGGCATGTCGAGCGGCCTCTTCTATGCCGTGTCCAACGCAGCCTCGACCGACGAGGTCGCCGAGGTTGCGGCCCCCCTCGCCAAATGGGGCGGGGTCTATACCGCGCACATGCGCGACGAAGGCGATCATATCCTGAAGGCGATGGACGAGACCTTCGAGATCGGCCGCCGTGCCGGCGCCGAGATCATCGTCTCGCACCACAAGTGCTCCGGCCGTTCCAACTTCGGCCGCATGGTCGAGACGCTGCCCAAGTTCACCGACGCGATGAAGCAGCAGCAGATCGCCTTCGACGTCTATCCCTACGTCGCCGGCTCGACGATCCTGCGCAGCGACATGCTGGAGCGCGCCGACAAGGTGCTGATCACCTGGTCCGACAAGGTGGCTGGCATGAGCGGTCGCGACCTCAAGGACATCGCCCAGGAAATGGGCTGCTCGATGAAGGAAGCCGCTGACCGCCTCCAGCCCGCGGGCGCCATCTACTTCATGATGGACGAG
>MEMN01000202.1:25117-25219 GCA_001767945.1 Alphaproteobacteria bacterium RIFCSPHIGHO2_12_FULL_66_14
GATGATCGGCTCGGACGGCATCCCGTTCGACGCCCATCCGCATCCGCGCCTGTGGGGCACCTTCCCGCGCGTGCTGGGGCACTACTCACGTGATCTGAAACT
>MEMN01000202.1:25473-25612 GCA_001767945.1 Alphaproteobacteria bacterium RIFCSPHIGHO2_12_FULL_66_14
GTCAGGACATGCAGACCGAAGCGAAGGCTTAGTCGGCGCCTTCGTCGCGGCGCGTGCGCTCCATGCGTTCGTGGCGCTCCTGCGCCTCGACAGACAGGGTCGCGATCGGACGCGCCTCGAGCCGCTTCAACGAGATCGG
>MEMN01000202.1:25630-26104 GCA_001767945.1 Alphaproteobacteria bacterium RIFCSPHIGHO2_12_FULL_66_14
GGTCCCTTCCTCGATCGACTTCAGCGCCTGGTCGATCTTGGAGATCAGCTTGCGGAAACGATCGCGGGTGCGCAGCTCGAGAGAGCGGTCGGTCTCTGCGGTGGCGCGATCGGCGAGATCGGGCTGCGCCAGGCTCTCTTCCTGCATGTTCTGCAATGTCTGATTGGACTCCTCGATGAGCTCGTTCTTCCACTTCAGCAATTTCTGCCGGAAGTACTCCTGCTGCATCGGGTTCATGAAAGATTCGCGGTCGGTAGGCCGGTAATTCTGCGGCAACGTAATCGACATCGTCGGCAACTCCACTCGCAGCGACTGCACATCCGCCTCGGGGGAAGGCGGACTTTCAAGGCGCGCGGAGTATAGGGATGGTCGGTGACGCCGCAAGATCGAACGCGCGGGCAGAGGAATTCTTGCCGTGCGCCGCAGCATGAATTTCCTTCAATAAAGCATCTTATTCGAGAGCTTTTAGAGGGT
>MEMN01000202.1:26123-27042 GCA_001767945.1 Alphaproteobacteria bacterium RIFCSPHIGHO2_12_FULL_66_14
CGGTGGACAGATCGAAAGAAGGCTCGTTGCGCGTTGCCTGCTCCGCCGCAATCTCCAAGGACGTTCCCGCGGCCAGGGAGGCAACGAAAGCCGCCTCGCCCCCATCTAGGACGATGAATGCCGCATCATCGGCCCGGCGCAGCACCAGGAGATTCGCGTGCCCGGAGCCGAGGTCGACCGTTTCGGCCGAAGCACCCGGCTGGGAAGCATTCCAGATGCGATCGAGCGGGTAGCGTGAGCGGATCAGGGCCGCGCCTGCCGACAAGGCCACCGACAGCGACGGCAGGCGCTCCGCCGCGATCCCGGCGAGATCGGCCGCAGTGAGCGCCCGACCCAATGGGCTGTGGAAGGCTACGTTTAACGCCCAGTCGAGCCGGGCGACGTCCGCGAGGTAGGGAAGCGAAGCCGCCGGTTCATAATCTGCGACGAAGTCCGCGTAGCCAGCACCATACTCGGAGAGCACCGGTTGGGCGGGCAGCTCCCGCGCGACGAAGCGACCCGCCATCGTGCGGAAGAATTCCTCGCCGACCAGGGCGTGGACGGTCGTAAAGGTCGCGGCGAGCGCGCTGACGAGGCTGTGCGCGACGTGGTGGCGGTAGACGCGCAGCCGCGCCTCGGCCGAAATCGAATCGCCCGCGACGGCCGCAGTGAGATCGGCACGATCTCGGCCTACGACATGGGCGGCGAATGCCGCCTGGAGATCAGGCAGCGCGAGCGGCATCGGAGCCTGCCCGTTGAATGACGCGCTCCGCCTTGGCAGCTTCGTCGAGCAGCACCGAAAGCGCCGGAATGTCGGTGTCCCATTCGATCAGGGTCGGCCTGGGGCCGTAGCGCCTGACGGCCTCGTCAAACAGCGCCCACGCCTCATCGCCGACACGGCTGCCGTGATCGTCGATCAGGATCGGCTCGCCGTCGCAGT
>MEMN01000203.1:0-2478 GCA_001767945.1 Alphaproteobacteria bacterium RIFCSPHIGHO2_12_FULL_66_14
CCATAACAGAGGTGGTATCCCATTTCGACGTCGGCGGGCACAGCGTCGCCCAGCCGGCCGAGCATCTCGAAGATCTGCGTCTTGTAGTGCGCCGGCCGGTCCTTGAAGTAATTCTCGAAGGCCAGCACTTCCTGGCAGACGTCCCATTGGATCGAGAGATCCCCGGCGGGGATCGCCGTGGCGAGGTTGGCCAGGGCCGTCTTCAGGGCACGCTCGTAGACGCCAAAATAGGTCTCGCGCGCCGGGGCGCTGACGTAGAGATAGCCGCTGGCCTGAGGCGTCGGCAGGCAGACCTGAAAGCGCATGTGCTTGGGAATGGCGCCGGCCGCCCGAAGCCGCTTGAAAACTTCCCACGACGCGCCGGCCGCCTTGTCGTAACCCGTCTCGAACACCACCGTGGCGGGATCGACTCCGGGCTTGAAGCGCACCTGTTCGACCTCACGCACGACCTTGCCGTCCCACTGGATGAACTTGTAGGGCGGCACGGTCGGATCGATCTCCATCGCCGGATGATCGAGCAACATCTGGCGCTGGAAGTAGACCCAGCGCGAGCGCTCGCCGGTCTCGCCGTCGGGCATCCGCTTCAGGAACGGACCGAGCTCTTCAGCCAGCCGGCGGAAGACCTGCTCGCTGCTGTCGAGCGGGATCGATCCGATCAGGTGCAGATGGTCGGTGGTTGCCATTACGATGCCCGCATCATGGTCTCCGAGATCTTCTCGGCCGTCATCAAGGTGGGGAAGTTGGTGTTGGCGCAGGGCACCACCGGGAAGATGGACGCATCGACCACGCGCAGGCCTTGCACGCCGCGGACACGGCCCTGGGTGTCGACCACTGCCATCGGATCGTCGTCGCGGCCCATGCGGCAGGTACAGGAGGCGTGCCAGACCCCGATCGCGGCCTTGCGCACGAAGGCTTCCAGCGCCTCGTCGTCGTTCATCACCTGGTCGAAGGTAAAACCCTCGACCACGAAGTTGTCGATCATGTAGCGCCGGAGTGCCGCCGGTCCGTCGAGCAGGGTGGCGACTGCCCTCGTCAGCCACTTGTTCTTGGTGTTGACCACGCCGATCTCGCGCACCTTGTCGCTGTAGGACGCCGGGAAGGGGACATCCGTCACCTTCCTGAGTGCATCGGTCATCTGGACGGCGGCCATCAGCTTGAAACCGCTCATCAGCCGGTCGAGGTCTCGCTTGTCGGAGAGCAGGTTGAATTCGACGACCGGCTCGTTCCGCCAGTCGCGCGAGGCGAGCTTCACCTGGCCGGTCTCGGAATAGGTCTTGTTGATGAAGGTGAGCAGCGAGGCGATCTGTTCGCCCACGGCATGCCAGGCCGACTTCGAGACCACGGCCACGAACATGTCGCCCTTGGGAATGCCGGGCAGGTTCGACGAATAGCGCAGGCCGACATGGATATGGCGCCGCGTGTGCTCGCGCAGCCGTGCGCTGCGCCTGATGAAGGACGAGAGAGCGATCGAGGGATGGTCCATCAGCCGCTGGCCCACTCCGGGCAGACCGGAGATCACCGGAATGCCGAGCTCCGTGAGCTGTCCCACCGGCCCGATGCCGGCCCGCATCAGGTGGGCGGGCGTGTGGATGGCGCCGCTGGAGAGGATGATCTCGCGACCGCGGAATTCCTGCTCCTTGCCGCCGACCACGGCCGTGACGCCGACACAGCGCGTGCCTTCGAACAGCAGAGACTTCACCTGGGTCTCGGTCGAGATCGTGAGGTTGGATCGCTTGCGCGTCTCGGAATCGAGATAGCCCATCGCCGCCGACACCCGCCGCTCCTCGGCGTTGGAGTGGGTGACGGGAAAGTAACCGTCGACGAACTCGCCGTTCTGGTCGGGCAGGAATTTGAAGCCTTTTTCCTCGAAGGCCTTGCCGACGGCCTCAGCATGGCCCGCCCAATGCTCGCGCGGGATGCGCCGCACCGGAATGCGGCCCTCCTTGCCGTGCCAAGGCCCGTCGAAATCGAGATCGCGCTCGACCTTCTTGAAATAGGGCAGCACGTCGTTCCAGCCCCAGCCGGCGGCGCCACGGTTCGCCCATTCCTCGTAGTCCGTCGGCGCGCCTCTGTTCGCCATCTGGCCGTTGATCGACGAGCCGCCACCCAGCACCCGGGCCTGCTCGTATTTGCGCAGCGGAGGCCGGTTCTCCTGCGGATTGTTGTGGCTCACGACCTGGGTATGGACCTTGAGCTCGGTCCAGTGAAAGCGCGGGTCGAAGTAGGCAGTGCCGGAATAGGAGTCGGCGATCTCCTTGGGCTCCTTGCCGGGCGGCGTGTCCTGGCCGGCCTCGCACAGCAGTACTTTGTTGGCGCTCCGGGCCGAGAGCCGATGGGCCATGACCGAGCCGGCCGAGCCGCCGCCGACGATGATGTAATCGTACACCGCGCGTTTCCCCTTCTTTGTTGGGCCCACGCTAGCACGCTTGCGGCCGAAAGTGAGGGCGACCTTGCCGACGCTCCGGAAGCCTGCAATCG
>MEMN01000203.1:2551-2699 GCA_001767945.1 Alphaproteobacteria bacterium RIFCSPHIGHO2_12_FULL_66_14
CCTTCTGGCTGGCGCGCGGCCCGGAGCCCGTCGGCCGCACGCTCAAGGGCAAGGAGACGATCCGCAAGACGTTGGCGGATCGTTTCAAGGTGATCCCCGACATGCGCTGGGACCACAAGGAGTACATCTTCGCCGGCAATCGTGCGAT
>MEMN01000203.1:2940-16253 GCA_001767945.1 Alphaproteobacteria bacterium RIFCSPHIGHO2_12_FULL_66_14
TCACCTCGGTGATCATGAGCAACTGCGGCTTCGCGCTGGCGCCGTGCAAGCCCGCGGATCGCGATTGGTACGCCCGCTGCCTGTCGGCGGTCGAGGACATCCCGACCGAGGCGATGGCGGCCGGCATCGACTGGACCTGGGAGACATTCCCCGAATACCTCGCGACCGTCGAGCGTCTGCCCAAGGCGATCAACTACGGCATGTACATCGGCCATTCGGCGCTGCGCATGTATGTCATGGGCAAGCGCGCGCTCTCGGAGAAGGCCACCGAGGACGACATGACGCGCATGGCCGCGGCGGTGAAGGAAGCGTTGCGCGCCGGCGCCATGGGCTTTTCCAGCTCGCGCGCTTCCACGCACGTGACGCCCGACGACACACCGGTGGCGAGCCGCATCGCCGAGTGGGAGGAGATCGACCGTATCATAGCGGCCATGGCCGAGCTCGATGCCGGCATCTTCCAGATTGGCCCCGATATCGCGAGCGGCGCAGCGCACCGCGCCTTCCTTTCGCGCCTGCGCGAAGTCGCCCTCGCCTACAAGCGACCGATCATGTTCGGCGTGCTGGCAACCAAGCAGGGCGACGATCCGACAGGTTGGGCCTACCAGACGCGCTACATCGACGACACGGTAACGGCCGGCGGCCGCATGTACGGTCAGGGCACGACGCGGTCGATCAACGCGATCTTCTCGCTGAAATCCTACCTGCCCTTCGACGTTCTGCCGGCGTGGCGCAAGGTCCGCGACCTGCCGATGGACGAGCAGAAGCGGCGGCTCGCCGATCCCGAGGTGCGGCGGGAGCTGGTGGCGGCCGAGGGCCGGATGAAGCCGCGCGACAACGTCTTCCAGGGTGGCGGGGCCGCGACCACGGATCCGCGCAAGCCCGACTATTCCAATCTGTTCGCGCTGAAAGGCGTCGACTGGGACGATCCGACCATCGAGCAGCTCGCCAGGGTGCACGGACAGCATCCGGTCGAGGTCATGATCGACCTGTCGCTGGCCAACGAGAACCAGGTCTATGTCCAGCCGCTGGTCAACGAGTCGCCGGACGACGTGCTCGGCATCCTGAAGCACGATCGCACGCTCGCTACCTTCTCCGACTCCGGCGCTCATGTGTGCCAGGAGATGGGCTCGTCGCTGCAGACGCATCTGCTGAGCTACTGGGTGCGCAAGCGCGGCGCCTTCACGCTCGAGCAGGCGGTGAAGAAGATCACCCACGACAATGCCAAGGCCTGGGAGCTCGACGACCGCGGCCTGGTGCGCGAGGGCTATCGCGCCGATCTCGTGCTGTTCGAGGAGAACGGCATCCGGCCCTCCCTGCCGACGGTCGAAAAAGACCTGCCCGGCGGCGCCCGCCGCTTGGTGCAGAAGGCCGAGGGCATCAGAGCCACGCTGGTGAACGGCGCCGTGGCCTTCGAGAACGGCGAAGCGACCGGAGCTTACTTCGGCCACGTTTTGAAGGGCAAACTGGCTTCATGAGGCGGATTCTTTTGACGCTCGTCCTTGTCTCCGCGGCTGGTGTCGCGTCGGCGCAGACCAAACCCAATCCAGCCGGCACGATCGGCAGCGCCGACGCCAAGGTCCGGCTGCAGACGCTGGGCTACAAGAACGTCCACGACTTGCGGCGCGGCCCCGACGGCCAATGGGTCGGCAAGGCGACACGCGGCAACATCGAGAAGTCCGTGACGGTGTCTCCCAAGGGCAGCGTGGTCGCGCGTTAAGCGAGTTCCTTCCGCACGATCGCCGCACCCGCTGCCAGAGACTTCAGTTTCCCGAACGCCGTCGCCCGCGGCAGGTACTTCATGCCGCAATCGGGTGCCGGCAGCAGCTTCTCGGGCGACATATATTTCAGGCCGGCGCGGATGCGGCCTGCGATCTCCTCCGGCGTCTCGATCTCGGGATCGTTGAGGTCGATGACGCCCAGCATGACCTTCTTGGGCGCGAGATCCTTCAGCACGCCGAGATCGATCTTGGGCTGAGCCGACTCGATGGAAATCTGCTGGGCGATGGTGTCGGCAAGCTGCGGCAGGAACGTGTAGCCTGTGGGTTTGCTGAGGCCGGGCACAACGGCGGCGTAGCCGAAGCAGAGATGGACGACCGTGGGCACGGTGATGCCTTCTAGCGCGCGGTTGATCACCTTCACGGCGTAGCGGCTGGCTTCCTCGGGGTTGTTGCGCAGCCACGGCTCGTCGAGCTGGATCACGTCGGCGCCGGCCTTCACCAGGTCGTGCGCCTCCTCGTTCACCGCCGCGGCATAGTCCATGCACATCGCCTCGGCGTCCTTGTAGAACTCGTCTTTCACCTGCTGGCCCATGGTAAAGGGGCCGGGCAGGGTGATCTTGGCCGGCCGGTCGGTGTTGGCGCGCAGGAACTGCATGTCGCGCACCTCGACCGGCCGCGTGCGCCGGAGCTTGCCGACGACGCGCGGCACCGGCGTCTTCTGGCCCGACCGCGTCGTCACGTAACCGGGGTTCTCCTGGTCGATGCCGTCCAGCGCCGTGGCGAAGTGGTTGGAGTAGCTCTCGCGCCTCATCTCGCCGTCGGTGATGATGTCGATGCCGGCCCGTTCCATGTCGCGGATGGCGAGCAGGGTCGCGTCATCCTGCGCCTGCTGCAGGTAGGCCTCCGGCACGCGCCAGATCTCCTTCAGGCGCGTGCGCGGCACGACCTTGGACAGCATCTCGCGGTTCACCAGCCAGTCGGGCTGCGGGTAGGAGCCGACGACGGTGGTCTGCAGCAAGGCTTCGGCCATGGCTATATTCCGCTTTCTCTTGAACCTGTGATTGCGCGGCAGTGTGGGACCCGATTAAGTCGCTGTCCATGATCCGGCGCCTTGCCTTGTTGCTGCTCTTCGCCGTCGCCAGCTCCTGCAGTGGCGATCTGCCGAGCAGCTCCGTGCCTGAGGGCCAGGGCGAGCGCGCCTACGGCCTTCTGACGCCGTCGACCGCGATCACCTCTCTCATCCGCGACCGCGACATCCGATCGCCGGACCTGTCGAAGCCCGGCATGCTGCAGCAGCTTCAGCGTGAGCTCGCCAAGAGTGACCCGACGGGCGCCTATGCCGGCATTACCTACGACCTCACCCGCGGCAACACCCTGCTGGCCGACTGGCTGGTGCAGACACCCAACCGCTGGGGCCGCAAGGCCGACGACCTCACCTGGTTCACCATGGGATGCAAGGATTGCGAGCCCGACGTCTCGCTGCCGGCCTGCACCAGCGACGCCGACTGCCGAGGCGGCACTTGCGCGGCGATCTGGCCGCTCACGCCGGGAAGCCGCGGCGCCAGGCGCAAGGTCTGCCTCGGCCATTCCGATGCGCTGCCGGTCCGCATCCACGACCTGGTGGCGAGCGCGCGCCAGACCGTCGACATCGTGCAACTGCAGCCGGTGCCCGACGGACGTTTCGTCGCCGCCCTGCGGGCCGCCATCGCCCAACTCGCCCATAGCCGCCGCGCGGTCGAGATCCGGGTCCTGATCGGCCAGTTCCCGCCCCAGGGGGTCGATGCCGCAGCGCTCCTGAAGGAGCTGGTGGCCGGCGCCAAGGATATACGGGGTTCCCGCATCTCGGTCAGCGTTGCCGCCATGCGTTCATGCACCGCGTTCGAGACCTGCAACAGCTTTTCGTGGAGCCACGGCAAGTACATCGTCGTCGACGACCGTGAGGCGCTGGTCGGCGGCCACAATCTCTGGACCGAGGACTACCTCACCGACAATCCCGTCCACGACCTTTCAATGCAGGTGCGTGGACCGGCGGCGGCCAGCGCCTCGCGCTTCGCCGACCGCATGTGGCGCTTCGTCTGCGACAACGTCGCCCAGAAGGCCTCGATCTCGCTGGTGAGCTATGCGCCCGGGGAGAGCGAGCCGGGGCAACGTTGTTCGCCCGCGTTCGCGGCCGGTCGCGCGCCCGCAGGTAGTGGAGGCTCGCAACTCATGGCGATCGGTCGCCTGGGCTCGGGCATCACCGAGGACTTCGCCAACCAGAGCGAACTCGCGCGCGATCTGATGTTCGGTGCCGCGCGCAAGAGCATCTATGTCGCCCAACAGGATCTCGGCTTCCGCCTCGGCCGCTCCGATACGCTGTTCCCAGAATCCGCACTCGAGGAGATGGCGGACCTGATGATGGAGCACGACGGCAACGTCCATGTCGTGCTCTCCAATCCCGGCTCCATAGGCAACGGCGGCAGTCCGTACTCCAACGACGTGCCGTTGGAGGTGTTGGCGAAGCGGCTCAAGGAAATCGTGCAAAAGCGCCTCGAAGCTGCTGATCCCAAGTCGCGCTACGCGATCCGCCGCGGGCCCGATCCGGTGAACGCTCTGCTGTGCAGCCGCTTTCATCTGGCGCCGTTTCGGTTTGGGCCGGACGACTCTTGGCCCGGCGGCAAGACGATCGCCAACCATGGTAAATTCTGGATGGTCGACGATCGCGTCTTCTATATAGGCTCCGACAACATGTATCCGGTCAATCTGCAGGAGTTCGGCTACATCGTCGACGACCGCAAAGCCGCCGACACGATGCTCGAGTCCTATTGGAAGCCGCTCTGGCAATGGTCCAGGCGCGCCGCCGTTTCCGGCGACGGTGTCGGGAAGTGCATTTTCCGCGACATCCGGCTCTAGCTCATTTCACCGGATCGATCGGCGTCACGACTCCCTCGGCCGCTTCGATTACCTCGCCGGCGTCGAGGCAGAGGTCCTCGCGATTGCGCATCGACATGATCTGGATGCCGGTGCGCAGCTTGCCGTGGCTGCCGACCGGCACGGCGAGGCCGGGCAGGCCGAGCAATGGAGCGAGCAGGGCGGGGCGCATCGCGTTCAGCACCTCTTTCTGCCCGTCCTTGGTGAGGTCGGCCACCTGCTTGGGTGGCAGATCGGAAAGTGTCGGCAGGATGATCAGTGGCCATTGCTGCATGAACGACATCCAGCGGAACAGCAGGCCTTCGCGCTCGGTGAGGGCCGCGACATAGGTTGTGAGATCGACCGGCTTGTGCAGTTCGAGCCAGGCCTTCATGGAGGCGATGCCGTCAGGATCGCCCATCTTCTGCATCGTCGGCCACAGGCCGCCGAACACGTCGGTCACGCAGATCTGGTGCCACAGCTCGACACCGCGTTCGATGTCGGGCGGCAACACCTCCTCGACGACGTAACCGGCGGCCTGCAGATGCCTGCCGGCCTGGCGCACCGCCGCGACCTGCGCCGGATGGCTATAGCCGCCCGGCACCTCGGGCACGATCGCGACCTTGACCGGCCGCGCCGGCGGCTGGCCCTGCATCGGCACGTCGTTCCAGCGCCAGTCGCGCCGGTCGCCGCGCGCCATCGCCTCGAGCGCGAGGCGGGCGTCGCGCACCGTGCGGGTATGCGGGCCCTGCACGGCCATCAGCACGGCGCCGATCGGCCGCCCGGTGTTCGCCGCGCTGGGATTGAAGGAGGGAATGCGGGCAAAGCCCGTGCGCAGCCCGACCACGCCGTTGCAGTAAGCGGGAATGCGCACCGATCCGCCGATATCGTTGCCGTGGGCGATCGGGCCGATGCCGGTGGCGATGGCGGCCCCGGCGCCGCCGCTCGAGCCGCCCGGTGTCACCGAGGGATCGCGCGGATTGAGCGTTCGGCCGTGCAGCGCATTGTCGGTGAAGATGCGCATGGAGAAGGCCGGCGCGTTGGTCCGCCCGACGATGATGGCGCCGGCGTGCTTCAGGTTGGCGACGACCGGGCTGTCCTCCTTGGCGATGAAGTCCTTCAGCGGCACGACGCCGTTGTCAGTCGGCAGCCCAATCTGATCGACATTGACCTTGGTCGTGACCGGCACGCCATGCAGCGGCGGCAGGGCATGGCCGCGGGCACGGGCGGCATCGGCGGTCGCGGCCTGGGCGCGGGCCTCGTCTTCCAGCACGCGCACCACCGCGTTGATCGCGGGATTGACCTTGTGCAGCCGCGCCAGCACCGAGTCGACGGCTTCGCGGGCCGAGGCCTGCCCGGTGCGGATGAGTCGCGCCAGGTCGATCGCGTCGTATTGCCAGAGTTCCATGAAGGCTTCTCCTTGGGTCGCCGCAGCGTCCAAGAGAAGCGGTGTGTTGGCAAGTATCCTTGCGCTGCGTCAGGCGCCACGCTGCCGCGTGCAATCCCACGGGCAGGGTTGCGGCTCGCCACAAGCGGCCAACGGCATCAGGAACAGCGCAATCAGGAGAAGTCTCAACGCCATGTGATCCTCCAACGCTTGGCCCTGCACAGGCCGCACCGTGGAATGGTCGCGAAAAGCCATCCAGGGAAGTCACAATTCAGAGAGGTAGCCGCTCCGGAGGCTCGACGATCGTGCAGCTGCCATCCTCACGATGCCTTCTTCGATTCCATGCCGAAGAAGATCATGTTGCCGTCGAGGTCGACGACGTCGAAGTCGCGCAGGCCGTAGTCTTGGTCCTTGGGTTCCTTGAGCACCTTGGCGCCGCGCCTGATCAGGCCGGCGTGGACCGCATCGACGTCGTCGACGAAGATGCTGACGGCGCCGTGGCCGGGCTGACGCGGCGTCTGGCCGGCCGAAATCAGATGGAGCGTGACCTCGCCCGAACACAGGCCGACGTAGAAGGTCGGCTTGCCGTACTCGAAGGCGACATCGAAACCGATCTTGTCTCGGTAGTAGGCGAGGCTCTCCATGACGTTCGTCACGGTGAAGATGGTCGTGCTGCCGCGCATCATCTGATTTTCCCCTTGGTCGCGTGTTTCTGGAAGGCCGTCAGCGCACTGGAGCATCGCATGTCGCGGCGGCGCACGAAGACGGTCTGCACCCGCGCTTCCGCCGCGGGCAGTCGATGCGCGGCAATGCGTCCGCCGCGCCACACGGGACCGATCAGGGCGCGCGGCAGCAGGGTGATGCCGAGATCGGCTGCGACAGCTCCCAGGATCGCCTCGAGGGTTCCGAACTCCAGCCGTCTCAAGCCGACGATTCCGCGTCGTGCCAGCACCTCTTCCAGGCGCTGACGGTAGGAGCAACCGGTCCGCAGGATGACGAGGCGAAGATCGGGGCGGGCGAGCAGGGATGCCACCGAGCGTTCGGACGGCGCGCTGAGCAGCGCCAGTTCCTCCTTGAAGACCGGTGCGGCGACCAGCTGAGGGTGGGCGACGGGCCCGCAGACGAAGGCACCTTCCAGTTCGCGATCGATGACGCGTTCGATCAGTTCGGCGGTGGTGCCGGTGCGCAGGACGAGGTCGACCCCGGGATGAGCAGTGACATAGGAGGCAAGCACGGGCGACAGCCGCAGCGCCGCCGTGGTCTCCAGCGAGCCGATGGTGAGCGTGCCGAGCGGGGCGCCGTCGTCGCGCGCCGCGCGACCTGCCTCGGCGAGCAGGGCGCCGACCCGCGCAGCATAAGGCATCAGTCGCTCACCGGCCTGCGTCAGCCTGGCGCCCGAGCGGCTGCGCTCGAACAAGGCGACGCCCAGTCCCTCTTCCAGCCGGCGCACGCGCTGGGTCACGTTGGACTGCACGGTGTTCAGTTCGTGTGCCGCCCGGCCCATGCCGCCCAGCCGGGCGACGGCTTCGAAAGTGACGAGATCCTTGGCATCCATGGGCATCACATTAGCAGATGACAACGATCACTATAAATCGCTATTTAAGATGGTAATCGACGCGCTAGAGTACCGCCAGATCCTTTCAGGAGTGGCACATGAAGTGGCAGGACCGTCGTCTGCTCGACCTCTTCGGCATCGAGCATCCCATCCTGCAGGCACCGATGGCGGGCGTGACCGCGCCGCAGATGGCGATCGCGACCTCGGAGGCGGGCGGGCTGGGCGCCATCGCCGGCGCGATGCTGACACCCGAAGGGCTGCGCCAGGAACTCCAGATGGTGAAGCAGGGAACCGGCCGGCCGTTCAACGTCAATTTCTTCGTGCACGAGCCGCCCACGGTCGACGCCGCCCGTGACGCACGTTGGCGCCAGCGGCTCGCGACCTACTACAGCGAGCTCGGCGTCGCTCCAGATGTGAAGGGCCCATCGCGCAATGCCTTCGACGCCGCCGCCTGCGACATCCTTCTTGAGTTCAAGCCGCGGGTGGCGAGTTTTCATTTCGGCTTGCCCGACCGCACGCTGCTGAAGCGGCTGAAGGCGGCCCGGATCCTCGTCATCAGCTCGGCCACGACGGTTGAGGAGGCGCGCTGGCTGGAAAATGAGGGCGTCGATGCGGTGATCGCCCAAGGCGCCGAAGCCGGCGGTCATCGCGGCATGTTCCTGGTCGACGATGTAGCGCGCCAGGCCGGCACGATGGCGCTTGTGCCCCAGGTCGTGGATGCGGTGAAGGTGCCGGTGATCGCCGCCGGCGGCATCGGTGATGGTCGCGGCATCGCGGCGGCACTGGCGCTGGGCGCGGCCGGTGCCCAGATCGGCACGGCCTTCATGCTGACGCCTGAGGCCAAGACGGGCCCGCTTCATCGTGCCGCGCTGAAGCAGGCCAACGACAACAGCACGACGCTCACCAACGTGTTCACCGGACGTCCGGCGCGCGGTATCGTGAACCGCATCGTGCGCGAGGTCGGGCCGATGAGCGCGGATGCTCCGGCCTTTCCGCTTGCGGCCGAGGCCACCCAGCCGCTGCGTGGTCCCGCCGAGGCCAAGGGCTCGACCGACTTCACGCCGCTGTGGAGCGGTCAGGCTCCGACGTTGGCGCGTGAGATGCCGGCGGGCGAGGTGGTGGCGAAGCTGGTGACGGAGACCGACGCGGCATTCAGGCGGACGCGGGGATGACCGCATCGAGCAGGCGGTCGACGAAGGCGCGCGTGATGGGCGCGTGGCCCATCAGCAGGCGGTAGAACAGCGGCCCGAAGATCAGGTCGAGGACGAGTTCCATGTCGGCGGGCGGTGCGACGAGCTTGTCCTCGATGCAGCGTTCCAGCAGCAAGCGCGTGGCATCGCGGTTGCGGGTGATGAATTCATGGCGGAATGCCTTGGCGAGTTCGGTCTCCGACTGCGCCGCGGCGACCATGGCGGCGACGCTGCGGCCGGTCGGGGCGGCGAAGGCGTCGGCCACCGCATGAAGCTGGGCGCGCAGCGCGGCGAGCGGCGTGCGGGCGCCGCGGGCGGCCTCCGGTGCGCCGGTCGCTTCAAGGAATGCAGCCATTGCCACGGCCGGCGCGTTGGACCAGTAGCGGTAGATCGTCGGACGGCTGACGCCCGCCTTCTGGGCGATTGCCTCGATGGTGACGGCGGTGAGGCCGCCGCGTTCGAGCAGTGCGCGGGCGGCCGTCAGGATGGCGGCGCGGGTGCGCGGATCGCGCGGGCGGCCGCGGGCCGGAGAGGGGGCGGGGGGTTGACGGGCCATTCAATTATGTTACGGTACGTAACGTAATATAACACAGGTGATGCCATGACAGCAAAGCGGAAGGCCCCACAGCAGACCTTGCGGGCTCATGCCACCGTGCACGACGCCAAGGCGGCGATCGACTTCTACGTGAAGGCATTTGGCGCGGTGGAGCAGTTCCGCCTCGTCGAACCCTCGGGCAGGGTCGGTCACGCCGAGATCAGGATCGGCGACAGCGTGCTGATGATGAACGATGAATATCCCGACTTCGGCGCCAAAAGTCCGGCCTCCGTCGGCGGCTCGCCCGTCGCCTTCCATATCCAGGTGCTGGATGCCGACGCCGCCGTCGATCGCGCCGTCAAGGCCGGTGCCACCGTGGTGCGGCCCGTTCAGGACGAATTCTACGGCGACCGCATGGGCATGGTGGCCTGCCCCTTCGGCTATCGCTGGTCGCTCGCCACGCCCAAGGAGCAGGTGAGCCCGGCCGAAATGCAGAAGCGCTGGACCAAGATGCTGGAAGGCGGGAAGGCATGAGTGCAATCGACATCGCCTCTTGTCCGATCCATCTCGGCCTCGGTGCGACCGCAGAGGTTGAGCCGCGGTTGACCGGCGATTTCGCGTGGTACGACGCCTACGCGGAACGCCATCGTAGCGATGGTCGAGAGGGGCGGCTGGTCAGCATGCACACCTTCGACGTCTCCTGGACCGGCTGGGAGATGCATCCTGCCGGCGCGGAAGTGGTGCTCTGTACGGCGGGAACCATTACCTTGCTCCAGCAACAGGCCGACGGAAAGACAACGAGCGTCCGGCTTGGTGCAGGGCAGTACGCGATCAACCCGCCGGGCATTTGGCATACCGCCGATGTCGAGAAGCCCTGTACTGCGGTGTTCATCACCGCGGGCGAGGGAACACAGCATCGTCCACGCTGAAGGTGGCCTGCCTAACGTTCGGTGAAGGCCAGCTTGGCGCCCAGCACCGCGAAGGCGCCGGCGAAGGTCCGGCGCATCCAGGTCATCACGCGCGGTCGCGAGATCACGTGGTCCCGCACCGAAGCGGCGAACAGGCCGTAGGCCGCGAAGACCACGAATGTCATCAGCATGAAGACGCCGCTCAACGCCAGCATGTGCGGCAGCGGCTGTGCCTCGTCCGTGCTCACGAACTGCGGCAGGAACGCCAGGAAGAAAATCGACAGCTTGGGATTGAGAATGTTGATCAGGACGGCTTCGACCGTCACCTGCGCCGCGGTCCGGGCGCTGGTTTCCTTGTCCACGCTCAGCGCACCGCGCTCGCGGAGTGTGTTCCAGCCCATGTAGAGAAGATAGGCGACGCCCAGATACTTGAAGGTCTCGAAGGCGAGGGCACTGGTGTGCAGCAGCGCCGCCAGTCCCAGGATGGCCGCCGCCATGTGCGGCACGATGCCGAGCGTGCAGCCGAATGCCGCCACGACGCTGGCGCGGGATCCGCGGGAGAGACCTGCCGCCAGCGTGTAGAGGACGCCGGTGCCGGGCGAGGCGACGATGATGAAGGATGTTATCAGGAATTCGAGGCTCACGGCCGGCTCCCTTCTCAGAAAATCGAGAAATACTCGCGCTGCTCCCAGTCGCTGACCTCCGAGTTGAATCGGTCGATTTCGGCTTGCTTCAGCCTGAGATAGTAGTCGACGAAGAAATCACCGAAGCCGTCGCGCAATGCCTGGTCGCTGCGGAGCGCCTCCAGCGCTTCGCTGAGGTTGCGCGGCAGCGCCGGCGCCTTGGTCTCGTAGGGTATGTCGGCCGAGGGGCCGGGATCGAGCTTACGCTTGAGGCCGTCGAGGCCGCTCACCACCTGGCTCGCCATATAAAGGTAGGGATTGGCGGCGGGCTCGCCGACCCGGTTCTCGAGATGCGTCGCCGGATCGCCTGGCCCGCCCAGCACACGTACCATGACGCCGCGGTTGTCGCGGCCCCAGACGGCGCGGTCGGGCGCCAGCGAGAAAGGGCGATAGCGCTTGTAACCATTGAGCGTCGGCGTGCTGAAGGCCGCGGCGGCCCGCGCATGCTCCAGTAGTCCCGCCATGTAGTGCATGCCCGTTGCGGACAGCGGTTCGTTGGCATCGACGAAGGCGTTGGCATGGGTCTTCCGGTCCTTCAGCGACTGATGGAGGTGCCAGCCGCTCGACATGACATTCGGCAGCTTGGGTCGGCACATGAAGGTGGCGTGATGGCCATGGCGCTGGGCGACCTGCTTCACGGCGCTGCGGAACAGCATCATCGTGTCGGCCGACTCGAGGCCGGTGGCGGTCCGGAAGGTGAACTCGACCTGGCTCGGTCCGAACTCGACTTCGATGGAGCGCAACGGCAGGCCGAGATCGGCGATGTTGCTGCGCAGGATCTCCAGGATCAGGTCCATCTCATCGTGGCGCAGCTCGGTCAGGTATTGATAGCCCTGGTTGAGCAGCGAGACTTCGGGCGGTTCGCCGGATTGGCCGGCGTCACTAGGCGCGAGGTGCGTCTTCTCGAGCTTGAAGAGATGGAACTCGACCTCCAGTCCCGTCACCAGGTCATAGCCCTGCTCGGCCAGAGCGGCCAGAGTCTGGCGCAGGATATGGCGCGTGCTGAGCGGCATCGGCCGGCCGTCGGCATAAAGAATGTCGCACAGCATCCAGCCGGTGTGCGGCGCCCAGGGCAGTACGCGGAAGGTGCCGGGATCGGGCAGCATCATCACATCGGCCGCGCCTTCGAGCTCCTTCATCCCGAAGCCACCGCCCGGCGTCCACACCGGGAATACCGTGCGGTGCGAGGTGTCCTTCAGCAGCATGGTGGTGGTGAAGCCGACGCCGTTCTTCATCGCCGCGGCGATCTCGCCGGCCACCAGCGTCTTGCCGCGCAGGATGCCGTGCTGGTCGGCGAAGGAGAGGCGCACGACGGTGAGTTCGCCCGCCTGGATGCGGCGCTCGGCTTCGCGCGCGGCGGCCTGACGCTCGGCCGTCCACAGGCCGGCTTTTTCAGCGAGATGCATGCAGCACGTCAGGCCACGAGAGGCGGGATGGTGTTGGCGGCCCAACTCGAGCCGCTGCGACGCCGGGCATCGACGTCCTTCCAGTAGGACTGCCAACCCTCGGCCGGGCCCATGCCGTCGATAGCGATCGGGCCTCGGATGGAAGCGGCCCGCGCCGGGTCGAGCCACATCGGTGGCTTCTCGCCGTTCGCCACCTGACCGATGGCCGACAGCAGCATGCGGCGGTAGGCCACGATCGCCTTGTCGGTGGTGCCGAGGTGCTCGCGCGTGCGGTCCTGGATGCGACCCTGACTCTCGATCGCCCATTGGTCGTGGACATTGATGTCGAAACCCATGCCGGTGAAGGTCTGGCTCTTCTGTTCCTGGACGTTGTGGCCCCAGTCGTTGTGGCGTCCGACGCGGGGCCGGTAGTCGGGCAGCTCGTAGAGCTTCAGCCGTTGCTCGCGCATCGCGGCATGATCGACCGGCGCGCCGAAGCTGGTGAAGATCGCGTACCAGTAGCAGCTCGTGTCGTCGATCGGCACGTGCCACTGCGTGATGGTCATCTCGGCGCTCATCGGGATCACGAAAGCGTAGGGAAAGACGAGGTTGGTGACACGGACGTGCATGTGCTGCGCGTTGAGCTTGCGCAGCGCGAATAGGCGCATGCCGTAGTCGGTTGCTTCGACATCGAGCTGCGGCCGCGTGAATTCGCGCAGCAGGCGCGTCATCGGAATGTCGGAATCGGCGGAAGCGCCGCGGAACTGCTTGCCGTAGGCGCCGCCGGTGTCCTCGTCCTCGTAGAAGCGGTGGAGGTACGAGGCGTGGGCCGGATCGATGCCGACTTCCAGCGCCTGCAGCCAGTTGCAGTCGATCAGGCCCTTGAAGGCGAAGGCGTGGGTGCCTGGCGCCAGGAAACAATCGAAATCGGGGAAGGCGGGAGCATCGCCTTCACCGAGATAGGCGAAGACGACCCCATTCTTGACCACGACGGGATAGCTCTTCTGCCGCACCCGCTGGCAGAGGACGCTGCCCTCGGGTTCGGCCGGAGTCTCAAGGCACC
>MEMN01000204.1:0-735 GCA_001767945.1 Alphaproteobacteria bacterium RIFCSPHIGHO2_12_FULL_66_14
CAAAGGACTGACCTTCGCGGTGGGCCGCTCGTTCTTCCAGGGGCCGGCAAAGGACTGACCTTCGCGGTGGGCCGCTCGTTCTTCCAGGGGCCGGAAGGCTTCGCCAACTGGTCGTTCGACCGCGTCTCACCCTTCGAGCGCCAGCGCACTTTCGATCCCGCAGCCGATCCGCGGCTTGTGCAGGAGGGCCTGACGACGCTCGGCGAACACTATCCTGCACTCAAAGGGCTGAAGGTCGCGCACGCATGGGGCGGCATGATCGACTCGACGCCCGACGGCATCCCGGTGATCTCGGCGGTCGACCCGATGCCCGGGCTCTATCTCTCGACCGGCTATACCGGCCACGGCTTCGGCATCGGGCCCGGCGCAGGGCGGCTGGCCGCCGACCTCGTCGCCGGCGATCCGCCGATCGTCGATCCCCATCCCTTCCGCTACAGCCGCATGATCGACGGCACCGACCTCGGCGCGCCGGGGATGATGTAGCCGGACCTAGTACGTCGTGCCGGTCGGCCCGTAGCCGGTGATCTGCAGCACGACAGCGCTGTCCCGCGTTTCGGCGAAGTGCGGATCGTTCGGCGGCTCGGTGTAGAAGCTGCCCGGCGGCAACGCCTTCAGCGCACTGGCAGCGAAGGTCTTGCCGTAGCCGAGATACCAGGTGCCGGAGATCACCGTGCCGATGCGATCGTCGGGATGGGTGTGGGCGGCGATCCGCGTGTTTGCCGGAATGCGCAGCAT
>MEMN01000204.1:762-1254 GCA_001767945.1 Alphaproteobacteria bacterium RIFCSPHIGHO2_12_FULL_66_14
CGCGGCGATGCCCGATGTGCCCGCCCCCGCCGATCCCGCCGTGGCGAAATCGAACTCGGCCGGCGTCACCCGTTGGCGGACCGGCGGATCGGCGGCGACCGCCGCCGTCGCGACAAGCACGAGTCCGAGCCCCAGAAATGCGCGTCTCATTTGCTAAGGAATCCCAGCACGAGGGCCACGGTAGCCTCGGGATTTTCTTCCATGATCCAGTGACCCGTGTTGGGCACGATACCTTCCGTGACATTGGTAGCCGCGGCACGCATCACGACGGCCATCGTGGGGCCGAACGACTTCTCCCCGCCCAACGCCAGCACGGGCATGGTGAGTTTGGCCTCCGCGAAACGTTTGTTGTCGACCTCGTCCTGGGCAAAGGCCGCGAACTGGGCGAAGCCTGCCCGCATGCCGCCCGGCGCTGCATAGCGCGCCGCGTAAAACGCCCGTGCCGCCTCGCCGAATTTCTTCGGGTCGGCGGAGAACTCGTTCCAGAAGCGG
>MEMN01000204.1:1265-14629 GCA_001767945.1 Alphaproteobacteria bacterium RIFCSPHIGHO2_12_FULL_66_14
GCTCCCACGGCCCGATGCCGGGCAGCGGCGCGTCGATGACGGCAAGCTTCTCGACGTCCGCCGGAAACTGCGCGGCGTAGGCATAGGCCACCATGTTGCCGATATCGTGGGCGACGATGGCGCAGCGGCCGATCCCGAGCTTCTGCAGAACCACGCGGATGTCTTCGCGGGCCTGTGCGGCCTTGTCGTAACCGGTGGCGGGCCTGGATGACAGGCCGAGTCCGCGCAGGTCAGGCACGATGACGGTCCTGTTGGCCATCAGCGCCGCCGCAAGCGGGCCCCACATCTCGCCGGTCTCGCCATAGCCGTGCAGCAGCAGGACAGCCGGGCCCCTGCCGCCGACCCGGACGTGGATCTCCGCATCCTTGGTCGCGATTGTCTGGGTGCGAAATTCAGCCGGCAGTGCCGGAACGCTTGCATCGGTCATACGGCCGATGTGCCCGCCTTCCCTCGCGATGTCGAGCGGCAATCCCGCTTCAAGCGACCTTCCTGGCGAGATGCGGGAACATCGCGAGGCGGGCGGCCTCGTCCATTTCGGTCTTGAAGGTGTGCTTGTCCTTCAAGGCGAGCGCCCGCACCGCCGCCGGGCGCGCGCTGATCTCGGCCAGGTGACGCTGCAGATTCGGCAGCTGCTTCGGCGCTTCGGGCCCCAGCACGTTGGGGATCAGGCGTGACCAGCCCCAGACCGCCATGTCGACGATGCCGTAGGCGTCCCCGCACATGTAACGGTGCTTACCCAGTCGGGCCTCGAGGATGCCCCAGTGACGCTGGGCTTCGAAGGTGTAGCGGTTGACGGCATAATCCTTCGGTTCCGGCGCGAAGTTCCGGAAGTGCACGGACTGACCCGAGTAAGGGCCGATGCCTGAGGCCACGAACATCAGCCAGGACAGCATCTCGCCGCGCTCGCGCAGCGACTTGCCGGGCAGGAACTTATCCGTCTTCTCCGCCAGGTAGAGCAGGATCGCGTTGCTGTCGAAGACGGTGGCATCGCCATCGACGATGACGGGAACCTTGGCGTTGGGATTGATCGCCAGGAACTCGGGCGTGTGCTGCTCGCCCTTGCGCGTGTCGACCGGAAAGAGTTCGTAGGGCAGGCCCATCTCTTCCAGGCAAAGCGCCACCTTGGTCGGGTTCGGCGCGGTATTGTAATAGAACTTGATCATGGCTTTCTCCCTGTTGGCTCAGTCTACGGGCTATGGTGGAGCAAAGGAAATTGGAGGGACCGTCCCGCATGGCAAACCGTATCAACCGGGCCATCGAGCTCCTGGAGGCCGATCAGGCGATCTACTACGACGGCCCGCACACCGGCCATGTGTTGACCTACGAGCAGGGCCACAAGGATGCCCGGACATGGGCCGATTACATCAATGTCGGCATGGAGCACGGCGCCTTCGACATGACGGGGCTCGAGGAATACATGCGCGGGCTGGTCGATGCCGGGCCGACCAACTCGGGCCACCGCACGCCCACGGTGATCGTCGAGGCGCCGGTCAACGGCACCGACGGGCCGAACGTGCGCTTCAACGCCTGGCAGTTCCGCCAGATCCTGGGGCGCGGGGTGCACGGCATCCTGCTCTGCCAGGCCGAGTCGGCCGAGGCCGTCCGGGAGTTCGTGCAGGCCTGCCGCTTTCCGCACAACAAGCTGGGCGTCGACAAGATCGGCACCGGCTCGCGCGGCCGCGGCTCCGAACCGACGGCTGCCGCGGTCTGGGGGCTCGCCGCCGAAGAGTATCTAAGCCGCAGCGATCCGTGGCCGCTCAATCCAGCCGGCGAGCTTCTGCTCGGCGTCAAGATCGAGAGCCCGCCGGGTGTCGAGCATTGCGAGGAAATCCTGTCAGTGCCTGGATTGGGCTTTGCCGAGCTTGGACCGGGCGATCTCAGCCTGGCGCTGGGCTACACGACCCCACCGAAGCGTCCCTACCCGCCCGAGATGGAAACCGCCCGCGCCAGAATCTTCGCCGCCTGCCGGAAGAACAAGCTCGCCTTCCTCGAAGGTGCCACGCCCGCCAGGATCGCCGCCAGCCTGGACGAAGGCGTGCGCGTCATCTCCGGTCATGATCCCGAAGCCGCGAAGGTCGGCCGCGCCCACCAGAAGCGCCAAATGCCTGTCTAGGGCCGCCGGTCTGGTGCGGAGGCCGCCTCAACCCATGACGAGCTTCGGCAGGGCCAGCGCCAAGTCAGGATAGGCCATCAACAAGCCGATCAGGAACATCATGGCGACGACGAAGGGCAGCGCCCCCCAGATGACGTCGCCGATGGGGCCGCGTTCGCGCATGCCCTGGACGACGTAGAGGTTGAGGCCGACCGGCGGCGTGATCAGGGCAGCCTCGATCAGCACCGTCAACGCGATACCCCACCAGATCGGATCCCAGCCGAGGTTCGTGACGATGGGAAAGATGAACGGCGTCGTCAGGATCATCATGGAGATCGTCTCCATGAAGCAGCCGAGCGCGAGGTAGAAGGCGATGATGAGCAACATCGTGCCGTACTTGCCGAGCCCGAGGCCTTCGATCATCTTCCCCATGCCGTCGGTGAAGCCGATGGAGGCAAGCACGAAATTCAGGAACTGGGCAGCCAGGATGATCAGCATGATCATCGCCGTGGTGCGCATCGTGCCTTCGAGCACCGCCCGCATCATGGCGAAGCTGAGCGTGCGTTCGAGGGCGGCAAGCAGCAGGGCAGCGAGCACGCCGAGGGACGCCGCTTCGGTAGGCGTCGCCCATCCGGCGTAGATCGATCCGACGACGATCAGAAAGATGAACAGCGGCGCGATCAGGTCCTTGAGCGCGTAAATCCTTTGGCGCCACGACGTCTCGATCGGCGTTCCACCCATGCTCGGCTTGGCCAGGCAGGCCACGAAAACGTAGACCATGAAAAGGCTGGCCAGGAGGAGGCCCGGCACCATGCCGGCAAGGTAAAGCCGCGGCACCGAGGTATTCGTCAGCAGGCCGTAGAGGATGAAATTGATCGACGGCGGCACCAGGATGCCGAGCGTGCCGCCAGCGGCCAGGGTCCCGAGGAAAAGCCTTTCATCGTACTTGCGCCGCTTGATCTGCGGCAGTGCCACGACGCCCACGGTGGCCGCTGTCGCGACGCTGGAACCCGACGTGGCGGCGAACATGGCGCAGGTGCCGACATTGGCGTGCATCAGCCCGCCCGGCAGCCACGACAGCCACTGCGCCATCGCCGCATAGACTCGTTCGGCAATGCCGGAGCGCAGCAGGATCTCGCCCAGCATGATGAAGAGCGGGATGGCGATCAGGATGTATTCCGAGCTGGAGTTCCACAGGATTTCGCCCATGGCGAGATAAAGCGGCATCGAGGAAAAGAACTGATTGAGCGCCAGTCCGAGCACCCCCATTGCCGCGGCGATGGGCACGCTTATGGCAAGCAGCACGATCAGCATCACGAGTGCGCTGGCAAGCATCGATCCTACCTTCCCGTGATGGTCGTCGTCGGTGCGTCGTTGTGCTTGCCGAAGGCAATGCCGAGACCCGCCAGTTCGCTTTCGATCTCCTCATCCAGGGACGCCACGCCCGCCGTCTGGCTGGCCGTGAGGTAGTCGCCGCGCGCCAGCGCGATCGATGTTCTCAAAAGGGCGACGCAGATCGAAAACAGGAACAGCGCGAGCCCGAACATCCATGGCATTTGCGGTAGGGACAAAGGCGTCCGCAGCGGCGTGTTGGAGCGGTTCCATTCCACGAAGTTCGAATGGACGAGGTCGAAGCTGCGGTCGAGCATCGCAAGGGCGACGACACCCAGCATGAGAAGCGCAATGATGTCGAGGATTGCGCGCAGGCGCGGCGACAAGTTGGCGTAAAGCACGTCGATGCGCACATGTCCGCGCGTGACCAGGACATGCGCCAGCGACCAGGTCGTGCCGACGGCGAACAGATACGCCGCCAGCTCGTCCGACCCCGAGTAGACCATCGTCAGCAGTTTCCGGGAGACGACCTCGACCGAGACGAGGACTGCAGCGACGAGCAGCAGAACCCCGCCGAGGCCGGCGAAAATGCGAGAGATCCTCGCGGTTGCGTTCCAGACTTTGTCCATCGGAAGCATGGGCCCCTGCATCGCAGACGCAGGGGCCCTCAGCTCAACATGAACGCGTTACTTGGCCGTTGCCGTCAAACCGTACTTCTTGCCGATCGTGTCGGTCCATTTCTTGGCGCACTCGGCGCCGCAACGGGCGGCCCAAGCCGGCAGCACGACCTCGTTCAACACTCTGTCGCGCGCCTTGAGGTCGGCGGCGGACGGCTTGACGAGCTTGAGCTTGCCCGGCGTGCCCTGCGTGCAGGTGCCGGTGCCGGTCGTGCAGGCGACGCCCTCCTCGGTCTCGGCCTCGGTGGTCTTCCACGACTTGTCGCTGAGCTTCGCCAGCTCCTTCTGCAGCAGTTCCTTGGTCGCGGGCGAAAGCTTGTCCCAGGTCTTGGCGTTGGCCACCCAGACCGAGGCGGTGAAGCCCACGGGCAGGCGGAACAGGGTGTTCGTCACCTCATGCCACTTGGCCTTGTAGGCTGGCATCGTGCCGGTGATGCCGCAATCGACCACGCCCTTCTCGAGCGCGGGAACGACCTCGCCGAACGGCAGCGTCACGGCCGAGCCGCCGAAGCCCTTCACGAGATCAGCCTGCGAGGCGCCCTGCACGCGCACCTTCTTGCCCTTGAGGTCGTCGACGCTCTTGATGTCGCCGCGGCAGTAGAAGTTCTGTTCGGGCCAGGTGAAGGTGCCGAGCACCACGGCGCCGTGCCGCTCACGCATCACCTTCTGCATTTCCGGCATCCAGGCGTTGATGATGTCGCGGCTCATCTTGAAGGTGCCGGCGACGCCCGCGATGTCGACCGCCTCGATGATCGCGCCGCCGTCGTCGACATAGATCGGCAATGCCGCCGCGAAGTCGTAGACCCCGGACTTGAGCAGGCGCAGCACCTCGGTGCCCTTCAGGTTGAGCTCGGTGACCGACTTGATGTTGCCCGAAAGCTTGCCTCCCGATGCGGCGGGAAGATCCTTCTCCCAGAACGGTACCTCGAGCACCTTCCAGTTGGTCAGGAAGTTCCATGTCCCGACGACGTTGAATTTCTTCTGATCCACAGCCTGCGCATTTGCCGTTGCACCGGCGAACATCACGGCGGCAGCCGTCGCTACTCCAAGAATCCGACGCATACTTTCCTCCCTGTTTGGCTTTGTTTGGCTTTTTTTGGCGTGTGATTGGCCAAAGACTAGCCTATTGCGGCAGGCATTGGCCATAGGCCGCCTGCCACGATCTCCTCACGCTCGTCACACGGCGATCACGACGCCATCGTGGCCGGGGTCGGCGCCGCCGTCGAGTCCGTCCTCGTGAATGCGGATGGCGTGCACGGCGGCAAAGCCGAACGTGTAGGGGCTGCGGACCACGGGATAGCCATGCCCCTGCAGTTCACGCTCGACCCGGCCCTGGATGCGGTTGGAGATGTCGATCGCGTCCGAGGTCGCCGAGAAGCGCGGCGCGCTCACGGCCTCGACCATTGTCATGTCGAAGTCGAGTGCATTCAGGATCACGTGCAGAACGCCCATCGCGATCTGGGTGGCGCCGGGCGCGCCGATGATGAGATGCGGCTCGCCGCCCTTGAAGACGATCGAGGGCACCACCGAACTGAAGCGCGCCTTGCCCGGCGCGATCGAGCCGGCGCGGCCCGGTCGCGGATCGAACACGCCCATGCAGCCGTTGTACATGAAGCCCAGGCCCGGCGTGACGACGCCCGAGGGCATGCCCAGCGAATGGGTCATGGTGAAGCAGTTGCCGTCGCGATCGAGGACCGAGATGTGCGTCGTGTCCTTGGAGATGGCGCCTGAATTGAAACGCGGCACCGCGGCCTTCACGCCGCGCTTGATCTCGTCGGCCATATCCTTGGCATAGGCCTTCGACGTCAGCTTCTCGACCGGCACGTCGACGAACGCGGGATCGCCGACATGGGCGTCCTTGTCGATGGTGGCGCGCTTCATCGCCTCCGACACGACGCGCAGATAGTCGGCCGAATTGTGCTCCATCCCGCGGAGATCGAAATTCTCCAGGATGTTCAGCATCTCGATCAGCATCACGCCGCCGCCGGGCGGCTGGTTGGACGAGACCTTGTAGCCGCGGTAGTCGCCCCACAGCGGCGTATTACGCGTGGGCTTCCAGGCTTTGAGGTCCTCGACGGACAGCAGCGCCTCGTTCTTCCTCATGTCCTCGGCGATCGCCTGCGCGATCTCGCCCATATAGAACGCGTCGGCGCCGCCTTTGGCGATGGCGCGGAGCGTCTGGCCGTAGTCGCGGTTCACCACCTTGTCGCCCACCCGCTTGGGCGTGCCGTCCGGCCGGCAGTAGAGCGCGCGCGCCGCCGGCGTGAAGCCGGTGCGCTCGAAGTTGGGCGCGCGGCCGAAAGCGCCGTCGTCCGACCACCAGTAGTGAACGTGCGGCCGCACGGTCCAGCCGTGCTCGGCCCAATGGATCGCGGGCTCGACGATGCGCGACCATGGCAGGCTGCCGTGCTCCTTGTGCGCCTCGTAATACATTTTGAGATTTGCCGGCGCGCAGATCGACTTGTAGCCGATGTCGTTCACCCGCCCCTTCAGGATGAAGCCGTAGCCATCGCGCGCCTCACTTTCGATCAGATTGGCCCACATGTCGGGCCGCGCGGCGAGCGGCGCCGGCGCGTGGGCGTCGATGTAGCCGTGGAATTTCCTGTCCGGCCTGTAGATGCCGCAGCTGCCGAAGCCCGCGATGCCGCACATCATCGGATCGACCACGTTCTGGACGAGCGCGCAGGCGATGCCGGCATCGACGGCGTTGCCACCCTCGCGCAGCACGTCGGCGCCGGCCTCCGCGGGTTCGGGTTGCGGGGCCACGATCATCGCCTGCTTTTTGTAACGCACGTCGCTTCCTCCAACTTTGTCGTTGGCGCGACTCAATCCCAACCGTTGCGCTTGCGCAACACGGCGGTAGCGGGCGCCAGCGCGAGGCCCTTGCCCTGAACGGTCGGCAGCCATTCGGAAAGCGCCTGCAGGGTCGCTTCGTGCGGATGGCCGATCGCCACCACGAAGCCCTGGCGGCGCGCCACCGCTTCGGCTTCGGCGAGCTTGCGGCGCACCGCCTCGACCGATTCGTCGTCGTCGAGGAAGACGTGGCGCACGATGCCGGGCACGCCCAGCTCGTGCGCCGTCTGGTCACCTACCGACTCCTTGGTCGTGCGCGAGTCGAGGAACATCAGGCCGCGCGGCTTGAGCTGGCGCAGCACTGTCTCCATGCCCGGCCGGAACGACGTGAAGCGACTCCCCATATGATTGTTGACGCCGGCAAAGCCTTCGAAGCTGTCGAGTGCCGCGGCCGTGCGCTGGCGGATCTCGGCGTCGCTCATCGACACCAGCAGCGCACCGGGGCCGGGATCGTTGCGCCCGGTGGGCTCCATCGGCAGGTGCAGCATCAATTCGTGGCCGCGGCCGCGCGCCGCCCGTGCCTGGTCGCGCAGATCCTTGGCATAAGGCAGGAACGATATCGTCAATGGTCCGGGCAGTTCCCAAGCGCGCTTCGAGCGCGGCCGGTCGAGGCCGACGTCGTCGATCACGATGGCGACCAGCGGTTTGCTCTTGAGGTCGCGGAAGGGCACCGCGTTGCGTCGCCACGCCTGGTCGCTCGAAGCCGCTGCCGCAGCCATCTGGGTTGATTTGGCAGCCGGACGCGGCTTTTCCTCGAGCGTCGGCCGCGGCTTGCCGGGCTCCACCTCGGTGTATTTCGGCAGGCCCGGGATATCCTCGATGCGGGCGTATTTCGGTTCCGGGCCGGTGGATGCGCCGCGTTTCATTTCCTCGATGGTCTCGCGCGCCAGGCGATCACGGTCGAACGAATCAAACCACTCGGCCACCCAGTAGCCGCCGATCAGGCTGCCGAAGAACAGGAGCAGCGAACCCGCGACGATCGAGTGCCAGCGATGCCCGTCGACCCACGCAGCGGCGGAGCGAAACCGTGCGCGCAACCGCTCGCGAGCAGTCGGCGGCGGTTTCGGACTCCTTCTGTTCGCCTTCCCGCTTCTGTTCTTCCTCGACGCCATATCAACGATCCGCCCTAACGCATTGCCCTGCTGCCATTATTTCGCCTTGGTTCAGAGCGGCCGCCGAAACATAAGTTACAGACCACCCAGCGACTTCACCACCCGCAGGTCGGGCTCTCCGGAGCGCCCGCCTTCACGCCGGAAGCCCAGCCGCTTCACGAGGTCGAGCATCTTGCCGTTCTCGCGCAGCACATGCCCGACCACCCGCTTGATGCCGCGCGACTTGGCGTAGCGCAGCACGTGATTGAGCAGCAGCGTGCCGTAGCCGCGGCCCTGGCGATCCGAGGCGACGACGAGGGCGAACTCGGCCTGCTCGAAGCCGGGATCGGCCGCGAGCCGGCCCACACCTACCAGCATGTCACCATCCAGCAACAGGAACGCCATCTCGCGGTCGTAGTCGATCTGGGTGAGGCGCGCCGCCATCTCGTGGCTGAGCTCGCGCAGCGGCCCGAAGAAGCGCATGCGGACGTCTTCCCGCGACAGGCTGCGGACGAAGCCGTCGAGCAGTGCCTCGTCCTGCGGCCGGATCGGGCGGATCCGGAGCCGCTCCTCGCCGTTGCGGATCTCGGTTTCGAGTTCGACCGGATAGGGCCGGATGGCGAAGCGCGCCGCCCGCTCCTGCCCCGTTTTCGGCGCGGCGACCACGATGCGGGCATCGAGCGCCAGCACGCCGTCGGCGTCGGCCAGTAGCGGATTGATGTCGAGCTCGGCGATCTCGTCGACGTCGGCGATGAGCTGCGACAGCCGCACCATGGCCTCGGCGACCGCACCGCGCGCCGCCGGCGCCCGATCGCGATAGCCGCGCAGCAGCCGGTCGACCCGGGTGCGGCTCAGCGCATCCTCGGCCAGCACGAGGTCGAGCGGCGGCAGCGCCAGCGCCTTGTCGTCCACCACCTCGGCCGCGACGCCGCCGTGGCCGACCAGCAGGATCGGCCCGAACACCGGGTCCTCCGCCGCGCCCAGGATCAATTCGACCGCGTGCGGCCGCTTGATCATCGGCTGCACGACGAAGCCGTCGATCCTGGCCTTGGGCGCCTTCACGAGGGCATTGCCGGTCATGGTCCGTACGGCATCGGCGACGGCCTGTTCGGAATCGAGGTCGAGCGCCACGCCGCCCACGTCGCTCTTGTGCGTGATCTGGCGCGACAGGATCTTCACCGCGACCGGAAAGCCGATGCGCACAGCGGCTGCGGTGGCCTCGGCGGCATCGAGCACCACTTCCGTCGGCACCACGGGAATGCCGTAGGCTGCCAGCACGCGCTTGGCCTCCGGTTCGGTCAGGATCGAACGCTTGTCGGCCAGCGCCCCGCCGACGATGGCCCGCACCAGATGGGTGTCGGCCCGCGCCTCGGGCACCGACGGCGGCGTGCGCTGCAGCGCGCGCTGACCGCGCCGGTATTGGACGATGTGCATGAAGCCGCGCACGGCGCGCAGCGGCGTGTCGTAGGCCGGCATGCCGGCCGCGTGCAGCACCCCGCGGCCCGCCGCGGCGGTGGGCCCGCCGATCCAGCAGCCGATCACCGGCACGACCTTGGCGCCGGCTGCCCCCGCGATCGCCCGCGCCGCCTCCTCGGAAGATGTGAGCGCGGTCGGCACGTTCATCGCCAGAACGGCGCCGACGCCGCGATCGTCGGCCAGCGCGTCGAGCGCCGCGGCATAGCGCGGCCCGTCGGCATCGCCCACGATGTCGACCGGATTGCCGCGCGACCACGCCCGCGGCATGTGCTTGTCGAGCTGATTGAGCGTCTTGGGCAGCAGTGTCGCCAGTTCGCCGCCCTCGTCCATCAGGAGGTCGGTGGCGATGATGCCGACGCCGCCGCCGTTGGTCAGGATCGCCAGCCGTTCGGTGCGTGGCGAGATGCCGTAGCCCAGCGTCTCGGCGGCGTCGAACAGCTCGCCCAGCCCGCTCACCCGCACCAGGCCGGCGCGGGCGAAGGCCGCGTCGTAGACGGCGGCCGATCCCGCCATCGAGCCGGTGTGCGAGGCCGCGGCCCTGGCGGCGGCGGCATGGCGGCCGGCCTTGAGCACGATCACCGGCTTGATGCGGGCGATGCCCCGCGCCGCCGACATGAACTTGCGCGCCTGCGTGATGCCTTCGATGTACATCAGGATGGCGCGCGTGTCGGCGTCGCGCGCCAGCATGTCGAGCACATCGCCGAAATCGACGTCGCTCATGTCGCCCATCGAGATCAGGTGCGAAAAGCCGATGCCCTGGGCCGCGCCCCAGTCGGCCAGTCCGGCCAGCACCGCGCCCGACTGCGCCACCGCGGCCACGCGCCCGGCCTTGAGATTGCCCGGCCCGAAGCTCGCGTTCAGCCCCAGTCGCGGCATGGCATAGCCGATGGTGTTCGGCCCGACGACGCGCAGCAGATGCGGCCGGGCGGCGCGCAGGATGTGCCGCCGCCAGCGGGCATTGACCTTGGCACCGTCGGCGCCGTTGCCCGGGCCGGCGCTGATCACCACCGCGACCCGCGTGCCACGCTCGCCGAGCTCGAGGATCAGCCGCGGGATGGTCTCCGCCGGCGTCATGACGACCGCGAGGTCGGGCACCTCGGGCAGATCGGCGAGGCTGCGATGGACACGGCGGCCGTCGATCTCGCCGCCCTTGACGTTGACCAGATAGATCTCGCCCTGGAAACCGCCGGCCAGCAGATTGCGGGTCACCGCGGCACCGACCGAGCCGGGCCGCACGCTGGCGCCGATCGCCACGACCGACTTCGGCGCCACGAGCTTGTCGAGGTTACGCGTGGACATGGGACTAGAAGAACGCCGGCCCGTTCATCAGCACAAGCCCGGAGACGATCACGAATGCCGCAGCCACCCGCCGGCCGCCGAACGGCTCGCCCAGCAGCAAGGTGCCGATCAGGGCACCGAACAGCACCGAGGTCTCGCGCAAGGCCGCGATGTGCGCCATCGGTCCCAGCACCAGCGCATAGATCGCGATGCCGTAGCCGACATTGGCGATCACGCCGCCGATCACGCCGCGATACCAGGTGCGCCGGAGATGCCCCCACACCGTGTCGGGGCGCAGGATGAAGGCCAGGACCAGCAGCCAAGGTCCCTCCAGCACGCAGAGCCAGGCGATGTAGGAGATGCGGTGCTCGAAGCTCGGACTGGCCGAGCGCACGCCCAGCCCGTCGGCGATGATGTAGGCCGCAATGGTGACTCCCGTCAGCACGGCGAACAAAGTCGCGAGCCCATGCCGCGCCCCCGGCCGCGGCATAACATTGCGCAACGGCATGGCGAGCGCCACCAAGCCGAAGCTCAGCAGAAAGACGCCGACGATGTCCTGCGTGCGCAATTCCTCGCCGATGAAGCGGCCCGACACCAGCGCCACCAAGAGCGGGCCGAGGCCGCGCGCGATCGGATAGGTATGGCTGAGATCGCCGTACGAATAGGCTTTGAGGAGGAACGTGTAATAGAGGACGTGGATCAGGACCGAGGCGATCAGGAACTTCCACGCCGCCGGCTCGATCATCGGCACGAACGGCACGACGCAGACGCCCATCACCGTGCCGGTGGTCATGATGACGCCGAACGTCGCCAGCCGGTCCGAGCTGTCGGACTTCAGGATGGCATTCCATGTGGCATGCATGAGGGCTGCCATTAGCAGCAGCCCGACGATCAGGGGTTCGACGACCAAGGGGGCTTTCTTTTCTTGTTACGGTTACATTACCCCCAAGCCCGCGCTCTGACCACTTGACCCGCCCCCTGGGGCCGCCCCGATAAGGAGAGCGGTCAGCAACCAGCGAGGTGATGCGTGAGCTCTTCCGCCCAATTTCTGAACGCCTCCGAAGCCGCAAAACGCCTCGGCGTCTCCACCAAGGCCCTGCGGCTCTATGAACAGCGTGGCCTGGTCTCCCCGGTTCGCACCGCTGCCGGATGGCGCGCCTATGGACCCGGCGAGATGGTCCGCGCCGCGGAGATCGTGGCGCTCCGCGCGCTCGGCCTCAGTCTCGCTCAGGTGGCACGGGTGCTGTCGGGCGACGCCGAGGATCTGGAGCCGGCCCTGGCGGCACACCAGGCGACACTCGAGGACCGCGTCCGCCAACTCGCCGGCACCGTTGAGAAGGTCCGCGGGCTGCGGACCGATCTCGCTCAGGGCCGGATGCCGCCGGCGGGAGAACTGGCGCGCCTACTGGAACCGATTGCCGACCTCAGAGTCGCTTTCGACCTTCCCTGGCCGTGGGGCGGCGAACGGTTCGAGCTGCGCGACATTCGAATGCTGAACTACATCATCGGACCGCTGGGCAGCGGCAAGACCCGGTTGGCCCAACGTCTGGCCGAGACCTTGCCCGACGCCGCCTTCCTGGGCCTGGAGCGATCGGCGGACGGTGGTGCTGCGGTGCGGTCGCGGCTGGATACCGACCCGGCCCTCAAGTCGCGGGTCGATGAGAGCCTGGCCTGGCTCGTCGAGGACGGCGCTGTAGCGTCGAAGCCCCTGATCGCCCTGCTTGTCGGATTGGAGTCCAAAGGGTCGGCCATCCTGGTTGTCGACATGGTGGAACGGGGACTGGATCAGGCCACGCAGGAGGCCCTGATCGCCCACCTGCGCCGCCGTGGACCCGGCGCCCGCCCGCTCTTCCTGCTCACGCGCTCCAGCGCGATCCTGGATCTGGCCGCCGTCGGACCCGACGAGGCGATCATTCTTTGCCCCGCCAATCACAGCCCGCCGACCCGCGTCGCGCCCTATCCCGGAGCCCCCGGCTATGAGGCCGTCGCCACCTGCCTCGCCTCGCCCGACGTGCGGGCGCGGACGGAAGGCGTCATCGCCTTGCGTCCCACGGGGCATGCATAACGGTTCGACGACCAGGGGGCGCTTTCTTTTCTCGTTACCGTTACATTCCGCCCACGGCGCGCCGTGAGAACCGGCTAACGCATATGGGTGGGTGGAAGTAAATGACGGTGGAAGCGTACAAGACAGCGCGCGAGTTCCTGCTCGCCAACCGCACCGACTACGATACGGCCTACAGGGATTTCTGCTGGCCCGAGATCGAGCGCTTCAACTGGGCGCTCGACTGGTTCGATGGTGAACTCGCGGTCGGCCCGCTTGCGAACGAGCCGGCGCTCACGATCGTGGGCGACGGCGCCGCCAGCCTCACCTTCGCCGAACTGTCGGAGCGGTCGAACCGCGTCGCCAACGGCCTGCGGGCACTGGGCGTCAAGCGCGGCGACCGGATCCTGCTGATGCTGGGCAATGTCGCGCCGCTGTGGGAGACGATGCTGGCGGCCATGAAGCTGGGCGCCGTCGTGATTCCAGCCACCACCCTCCTCACGCCGACCGATCTCGCCGACCGT
>MEMN01000205.1:0-1936 GCA_001767945.1 Alphaproteobacteria bacterium RIFCSPHIGHO2_12_FULL_66_14
AAGATCGCCGGCGTACTTCTCAAGCGCGCCACCGCCATCGCGGCCGAACGCGCCGCCAAACACTGAGAGAGAGCGCTGATCATGGCTAAACTTCACGTCACCACCACCATCAACGGCGAGCCGACCGAGTTCCTGTGCGAGCCCTCGCAGGCCGTCCTCGACGTGCTCCGCGACCAGCTCGGCCTCACCGGCACCAAGGAAGGCTGCGGCTCGGGCGACTGCGGCGCCTGCACCATCATGCTCGACGGCCGCATGGTCTGTTCCTGCCTGGTCCTGGCACCCGAAGCCGAGGGCAAGAAGATCGAGACCATCGAGGGCATGGCCCAGGGCGATCATCTCCATGCCCTGCAGAAGAAGTTCATCGAGTTCGCGGCGCTGCAGTGCGGCATCTGCACGCCCGGATTCCTGGTGGCCTCCAAGGCGCTGCTCGAGCGCAACAACAACCCGACCGAGACCGAAGTCCGTTACTGGCTGGCCGGCAACCTCTGCCGGTGCACGGGCTACGACAAGATCGTCCGCGCGGTCATGGAAGTGGCCGCCGACATGAGGGAGACCGCCCGATGAGCAAGCAGAAGTACAAGTGGGTCGGCACACGCCCCGATCGTCCCGACGGCGCCGACAAGGTGACCGGCCGCGCCCGCTTCGGCGCCGACTTCAACATGCCCGGCCAGCTGGTCGGCAAGGTGCTGCGCAGCCCGCACGCCCACGCCATCATCAAGTCGATCGACACCACGGCCGCGGAAAAGCTGCCGGGCGTCAAGGCGGTGGTGACGGCCAAGGACTTTCCCGAGCAGCCCAACCTGATCGTCCCGACCGGCGAGATGCAGGTCAACCTGCGCGACGTCACGCGCAACGTCATGGCGCGCGAGAAGGCGCTCTATGAGAGCCATCCCGTCGCCGCCGTCGCCGCCACCACCGACGCCATCGCCAGCGCGGCGCTGGCGCTGATCAAGGTCGACTACCAGGTGCTGCCGCACGTGATCGACGTCGCCGAGGCGATGAAGGACGGCGCGCCGCTGCTGCACGACCATCTCATCACCGAGGGCGTGAAGCCGGTGCCGACCAAGCCGTCGAACATCGCCAAGCGCATCGACAACGTGAAGGGCGACACCGACGCCGGCTTCAAGCAGGCCGAGATCGTGGTCGAGCGCGACTACACCACCCAGCCGGTGCACCAGGGCTACATCGAGCCGCACGCGACGCTCGCCAGCGCCGCCGAGGACGGCCAGGTCCAGATCTGGTCGACGACGCAGGGCCATTTCCAGGTGCGCGGCTTCTGCAGCCGGTTGCTCAACATCGAGACCTCGCAGATCCGCGTCACGCCGACCGAGATCGGCGGCGGCTTCGGCGGCAAGACCGTGGTCTATCTCGAGCCGATCGCGGTCCGCCTGTCGCAGAAGTCCGGCAAGCCGGTGAAGATGGTGATGAGCCGCGACGAGGTGTTCCGCGCCTCCGGCCCGGCGCCGGGCGGCACCGTCCACGTCAAGATCGGCGCCAAGAAGGACGGCACGATCGTCGCCGCCGAATGCACGATCGCGCTGCAGGCCGGCGCCTTCCCGGGCTCGCCGGTGGGTCCGGCGTGCTGGACCAGCTTCGCCTGCTACGACATCCCCAACATCAAGGTGATCGGCTACGACGTGGTGAGCAATCGCCCGAAGGTCGCGGCCTACCGCGCGCCCGGCGCACCGATTTCGGCGTGGGGCGTCGAATCCACCATGGACATCCTGGCGCAGGAACTGCGCATGGACCCGATCGACCTCCGTCTCAAGAACGCCGCCAAGAAGGGCACCAAGACCAGCTACGGTCCGGTGTTCGACACCATCGGCTTCGTCGAGACGCTGCAGGCGGCCAAGAAGTCCGAGCACTACAAGAGCAAGCTCAAGCCGGGCATGGCGCGCGGCGTGGCGGCGGGCTTCTGGTTCAATGTCGGCGCCGA
>MEMN01000205.1:2016-2335 GCA_001767945.1 Alphaproteobacteria bacterium RIFCSPHIGHO2_12_FULL_66_14
CTTCGCTCGCCCTGATGGCGGCCGAGGAGCTCGGCATCGACTACGACAAGGTGCGGCCGGTGATCGCCGACACGAGCTCGATCGGCTTCAACTTCGTCACGGGCGGCAGCCGCGTCACCTTCGCCACCGGCCTCGCGGTGGTGAACTCGGTGCGCGACCTGGTCCGCGAGTGCAAGGTGCGCGCCGCCAAGACCTGGGGCGTCGATCCCGACGGCGTGATCTGGGAGAACGGCTGCGCCAAGCCGGCCGGCAGCAACGTCGGCGAGTTCGAGCCGCTGTCGCTCGCCCAGCTCGCCGCCACCGCCGGCAAGACCGGCGG
>MEMN01000205.1:2346-15765 GCA_001767945.1 Alphaproteobacteria bacterium RIFCSPHIGHO2_12_FULL_66_14
ACCGCGACACCGGCATCGTCCACATCGACCGCTACACCGCGCTGCAGGACGTCGGCACGGCGATCCATCCCAGCTACGTCGAGGGCCAGATGCAGGGTGGCGCCGTGCAGGGCATCGGCTGGGCGCTGAACGAGGAGTACATCTACAGCGCCAAGGGCAAGCTCGATAACGCGGGCTTCCTCGACTACCGCATGCCGGTCGCCTCCGACCTGCCGATGATCGAGACCATCATCGTCGAGGTCGCCAACCCGCATCATCCCTATGGCGTGCGTGGCGTCGGCGAAGTGCCGATCGTGCCGCCGCTCGCCACCGTGGGCAACGCCATCGCGCGCGCCACTGGCGTGCGCATGACCGACCTGCCGATGTCGCCGCCGCGCTTGAGCGCGGCGCTCGATGCCGCGACGCCGCTGATGGCGGCCGAGTAGCGCTGCCCGACAGGGCCCTCGGCTTCAGGACAGACAAAAGGCCCGCACCGGGAAACCGGGCGGGCCTTCAGTCAACAGACTGTCAGTCTGTCGGGCAGTCTGTCGGGAAATTCGCCGTCGACGATCTCCATCCCGCCGTCTCGCCGCAGATTATCGCAGCGGGACTGCATTCAGCGCAGCGCTTTTCAGCGGGCGTTCAGCCGACCGCCTTGAGGTTCACGGCAGCCTCGCGACCACGCTCGCTGGCGACCTCGTAGCTGATCTTCTGGCCCTCGTTGAGGCCGTTCATGCCTGCGCGCTCGACGGCGCTGATGTGGACGAACACGTCCTTGCCACCGCCGTCCGGCTGGATGAAGCCGAAACCCTTGGTGCCGTTGAACCACTTGACCGTGCCTGTAGCCATCGTCTGTATCCCAGTTGTGCGAGCAAGCCGTTAGGATGGCGGTGCGCTCGCGGCAGCCGCCGGCAGATATGAGCAGGGAGCCGAAGTCGGAAGAGCCTGTCAAGCCGACCGGATCAGCGTTCGCCACGCCGTGGCCACATTATATTGAGTCCCGCCAGCGTCCCGATTCCACGGAAACCGCCCGACAAGGAACCTGCGAATGACCGCCCGCCACGACCTCGCCGCCCTCTGGGAAGCCCATTGCCGGTACGAATTCGAGACCCGCGACGTCGATGCCACCATGGCGACCATGGTGGCCGCTCCCTACGTCAACCACATCCCGACGATGACCGGCGGCGTCGGCCACGACGAGCTGAAGCGCTTCTACAAATACCATTTCATCGGCGGCAACCCGCCCGACACCGCGCTCGTGCCGGTGAGCCGCACGATCGGCACCGACCAGCTGGTCGACGAGATGCTGTTCGGCTTCACCCACACCAGCGAGATCGACTGGATGCTGCCCGGCATCAAGCCGACCGGACGCAAGGTCGAGGTCCCGCTGGTCGCCATCGTGCGCTTCAAGGACGGCAAGGTGGCGCACGAACACATCTACTGGGACCAGGCGTCGGTGCTGGTCCAGGTGGGCCTGCTCGATCCGAAGGGCCTGCCGGTGGCCGGCGTCGAGACCGCGCGCAAGGTCGTCGACGAAAAACGCCCGAGCAATGAAATGATGCCGCGCTGGGCGAGTAGCGCCGGCAAACCGATCTAGGATATGGGGGCGCCCATGACTTCCTCTCGGCGATCGCTTCTCGTCGGCGCCACGGCGCTGGCGGCGGCCGCAGCCGTGGTGCCGCGCGGCGCGCAGGCGGCCGGCGGGCAGAGGATCCTGCGGCTGCAGACACGGCAGATCGAGGTCGACGGCAAGGCAGCGACCCGCTACGGCGTCGCCCAGCCGTCCGGCGCCGTGGGACTCACGCTCGACGAGGGCGACACCTTCGATGTGCGGGTCGAGAACACGCTCAAGGTGACATCGGGCCTTCACTGGCACGGGCTCAACCCGCCGTGGCGCCAGGACGGCGTGCCCTACATCTCGGGCCCGCCGATCGCCGCGGGCCAATCGGCCGCCTACAAATTCCCGGCGCTGCCGGTGGGCACCCGCTGGATGCATTCGCACTTCGGCCTGCAGGAGCAGAACCTGCTGGCGGCGCCGCTGATCGTGCGCGAGACCGAGGCGATCAGGAGCGGCCGGCAGGAGGTCGTGGTCCTGTTCGAGGATTTTTCCTGGACCAAGCCCGCGACGCTGCTCGAAAGGCTGCGCCAGCCGATGGCTGGCGGGATGACGATGGGCAGCATGAAGATGGGCGACATGAAGATGTCGATGGATCCGGCGAAGCCCGATCTCAACGACGTCGACTACGACGCCTATCTCGCCAACGACCGGACCCTCGCCGATCCGCAGGTAGTCGACGTCGAGCGCGGCGGCGAAGTACGGCTGCGCCTCATCAACGGCTCGGCCTCGAGCAACTTCACCATCGACCTCGGCGCCTACGAAGGCACGCTGCTCACCGTCGACGGCAATCCGGTCGAGCCGCTGAAGGCGAGCCTGTTTCCGCTCGCCGTCGCGCAGCGTGCCGACATCCTGGTGCGCCTGCCGGGCGACGGCCAGGCGATGCCGGTGCTGGCGCGCGGCGAGGGCCGGACGCTGCAGGCCGGGATCGTGCTGCGGCCGCCACGCGCCGCCGTCGCCAGGCTCGCCGTGGAAGGCGCGGTGCCGGGGCCGGCGGTCGGGCTGCAGCAGGAGATCCTGCTGCGCGCCGCGAGGCCGCTGCCCGCGAAGAAGGTCGACCGCTCCGTGCCGGTCGATCTCGCCGGCACCATGACGGGCTACACCTGGTCGATGCCGGTCCACGGCATGACCGGCGCGCCGGTGACGGTGGCGCAGGGCGAGCGCGTCGAACTGGTGATGCGCAACGAGACGATGATGGCGCATCCCATGCACCTGCATGGGCATTCGTTCCAGGTGACGGAGATCAACGACCGCAAATTCTCGGGTGCGATCCGCGACACCATCCTGGTGCCGCCCCGGGCCACGGTGAAAGTTGTGTTCGACGCCGACAACCCCGGCATCTGGGCCTATCACTGCCACAATCTCTATCACATGGCCGCCGGCATGTTCACCACGATGGTCTATCGCGACTTCACCTGACACTCTTCGCGCACGCCGGCGAATTCAACGCGGTCCCGGAGTCACGCGGCCGTAGGCGCCGCTCACGCGGCCGTTCCAGCCGTAGCCGACGTAGCCGCCGGCGGCGTCGTAGAGATAGTCGAAACCCTCGAAGAACATGCGGCCGGTGTTCACGAACACGCCGGGATCGCGCACGACCACCACCCTCTCGGGATGCAGGGGGTTGGCCCTGTCGCCCACCGTGACCTGGTAGAAGGCGGCGGCCGGCGCGCGTTCGCCGGGCAGCCAGATGTCGATCTTCGTTCCCGCCGGCACCCGCTCGCCGCGGACCAGCGGGCTGCCAGCCGGCGGCGACAGGAACATGTAGTTGATGCCGGTATCGACCAGGCTGGTGCCGGTGCCGGTCCGGCCGTCGACCGACACGGTGAGCGGCGCCGCATTCCACTGCGGCAGGCCGCCCGCCGAGTTCGTCCCCTTGGGGGTGAGCTTCACGAAGGCGAAATGGCGCGTGAGCGCCGCGCTCATGCCGAGATGGACCCCGGTCCGGGTGACGATGTAGCCGGGGCGGATCGAGCCCGGCCGGGTGATATTGACGAACGGGTTGCGCGGCGCGGCATCGTCGGTGCCCTGGGCCGCGGCGCGGTCGAAGCCGATGCCCATGAAAGCCACGCCACGCGGGCGCGGGTTGGGTTCGCAGTCGCGGGCATTGCGCAGGCAGGTGATGCGCTCCACCCGCAGCACCTGGACGCGGGCCGTCGCGGCCGGGCGGTCGTCGTTGTCCAGGATCTCGACGTCGGTCGTGTGGCGGGTGCCGTGCAGCACGCGGCCGCTGCTGTTGTAGGTGAGCTGGCCCGGTCCGTCGTTGCTGTCGCCCGGTCCCGGTTGATAATGCTCGGCCGCCACGACGATCCCGGTCGAGCCGGTATCCATGCCGAAGCGCCGCGGTGCCGCGCCCCTCAGCTTCAGACGGATCTCCGGCACGTGCTCGGCGCGGATCGGACCGTTGGCGTAGGGAATCTCGATGGTGCCGAGGCCGCTGTAGAGATTGGACTGCGCCAACGCCGATGCCCCTGCCGGCAGACACGCCGCCAGCAGGCACGCCGCGAGGATGAGGACGGATTTCACGACGACCACATCGTCCGCAACGGTCCGTCGGACCCGTAGACCGGATCGTGGAGCGGCAACGGCACGGCGGCGATGGCCGCGACGGCGCGGGCATGGTCGACCTCGCCCGGCCGCTTCTGGTCGAGCCCCGAATTGTCGGGATAGGCGCCGACCACCAGCAGGTCGGCGCTGGCCGACACACGTCGATGGCCGGTGCCGGCCGGCAGCACGACGACATCGCCCGCTTCGACATCGAACTCGCGGCCCCCCGCGCCGCCGAATTGCACGCGGGCGCGACCGCGGGCGATGCCCAGCACCTCATGCGCGCGCGTGTGGAAGTGCAGGAAGTCGAAGATGCCGTTGCGCCAGGAGCGACCCCAGCCATGGCGGGCGAATGCCTTCTCGAACGGCACCGCGGGATCGGCGTCGTCGCGCGCCACGACTCCGCGATAGACCAGCAGCGGCAGCAAAGGATTGTTCGGCGTTTCGCCATCGTCGGCGAAATGGAAGGCCAGCGGCGTGGCTTGTTTCGTCATCGGCATCGGACGCTCCCTGACGGCGGGCCGGGGACTTCCCATAGCGCGCCTCAGCAAGGCGGGCCATATCGACGATGTCCTCGTGGCCGGAACGCGGATCGGGCATGATCGACGACGCCAGGAGGAGCAGACCGTGAGCCCGATCGTGATTTCGCTGATTGTCTGCGTGCTCATGCTCGCGGGCGCCGTCGCCGGCACGCAACTGCGCCGGACCCTCCCGGAACATCACCTCAACGAGCATGCCAAGGATATCGTCCGCCTGGGCACCGGCCTCATCGCCACCATTTCCGCCCTGGTGCTCGGCCTGCTCATCAATTCGGCCAGCAGCTCCTACGAAGCCCAGCGCAACGAGGTCCGGCAGATGGCGGCCAGCCTGATCCTGCTCGACCAGCTTCTGGAACGCTACGGGCCGGAGGCGCGGCCACCGCGCGAGATGATCCGGCAGGCGATCGCCCCGCTCGTGGTGCAGCTGTGGGGCGACGACGGCAGGGGCACCACCAGCGAGCATCTCCTCGAACCCGGCGGCTATGGCGCACGCGCCTTTCTCGCCCTGCACGAACTCATGCCGAAGACCGAAATCCAGCGTTCGATCCAGGCCCAGGCGATATCGACGGCCATCGACATCCAGCGTTCGCGGTTGATGCTGTTCGAGCGATCGCACGCCGGCATTCCCCTGCCGTTCCTCGCCATCCTGGTCTCCTGGCTGACGATGATCTTCGTGAGTTTCTGCCTGTTCTCGACGCTCAACCCGACGTCGATGACCGCCCTGCTGCTGATCGCCCTGTCCGCCTCGGGCGCGATCTTCCTGATCCTGGAGATGAACCAGCCCTTCACCGGGCTGATGCAGATCTCGAGCGACAGCCTGCGCCACGCCCTCGCGCCGCTCTCGCCGTAGCCTGCGAAACGGCCCGACATTGACACTTGCCTAAAGTTTCGAAAATCTATGTAATTTCGACACTAGGCGGCACATAAGCTGCCAGACTTGGGAGGATGCAATGGGAACAGGCTTCAATCGCCGTACACTGCTGCTGGCTGCCGGCGGCTCGCTCACCCTGGCTGCCGCCGTGCGCGCGCAGGGAGCCTTTCCCTCCAAGCCGATCCGGATCGTGCACGGCTACGGGCCGGGCTCGAACCCGGACACCATCGCCCGCGTCATCTCGCCCAGCCTGATCGAGACGCTGGGCCAGAGCGTGATCGTCGAACCCAAGCCCGGCGCCGGCGAACGCATCGCCGCGCAGTACGTCATGACCCAGCCGGCCGACGGCTACACGCTCTATCTGATCACCGGCGGCGTCAACGTCATCAGCGCCACGGACCCCAAGGCACCCTTCAGCACGTTGAAGGACTTCTCCTACATCTCGATGCTGACCCAGTTTCCCTTCGCCTTCTTCACGGCGGCCAACTCGCCCTATCGCACGCTGAAGGACCTGCTGGCCGCGGCCCGCAAAAACCCGGGCAAGCTCAACTATGCCCACAGCGGCGTCGGCAACACGCTGCATCTCGCGGTCGAATATCTCAAGGCCAAGGCCGGCATCCAGATCGAACCGGTGGCCTACAAGGACACCGGCCAGCAGATTGCCGACGTGATCAGCGGCCGCATGGACGTGGCGATCAGCACCTTCACCAGCTACACGGCGCCGCTCAAGAGCGGCCAGATCCGCGCGCTGGCCGTCACGTCGAAGCAGCGTTGGCCCCTCAACCCCGACGTGCCGCCCGTCGCCGACGACGTGCCGGGCTACGAGGTCGTTTCCTGGCTGGGCCTCGCCGCTCCCGCCGGCCTTCCCGCCGACATCGCCAACAAGCTGTCCGGCGCGGCCAAGATCGCGATGGTGCGGCCCGAGGTGCAGAGCCGCCTGCAGGCGCTGGGCAACGAGGGCCGCGCCGGCACGCCGGCCGAGTTCCGGGCCAGGGTCGAAGCCGACTACGCCAAGTGGAAGCCGCTCGCCAAGTTCGTTTATCCCTAGGGTCGCTGATCGCTCAGTCCCACGCCGCATCGACGATGCGGTTGTCCTCGGACAGCACCAGGGTCAGGCGGTTGGGATCGAAGGCATAGCTCGGCAGGCCGTCGGTCGGCCTGATGACCCGCAGCTTCCACGGCAGGTCGGCTTCGCGCACGATGCTGTCGGCCGCCGCACCTGCGGGCGCCATGGCGCCCTTGGCGACGAAGAACTTGCCGCGGCACTGGGCGCAATCCCCCTTCGGCGGCGCGATCTCGGCGTAACCCGGCAGGGTCTTCACCGTGATCGCATTGGTGCCCGAACGCACCCGGACACCCTTGTAGGGATGGCCCGGGGCGACCGGCAGCAGTGCCTCGAAGGACATGAAGGGGCCGAGCGGCGCCGGGCTCGACGGCACGACGCCCTGGAAGATCAGGTCGAGGATGCCGTCGACCGGTTCGCCACGCGTGATCGGTACCAGATGCGGTGCGCCCCAGGCGGAGGATGTAACGAGACCGCGGGCGCGCACGATGTCGAGACCGCCGGCCCGCGTCGAGCGCAGGACCTCGACGCTGGTCACCAGCATGATCGGCCATGGCACCATGTCGGCAGGGCTGCCGCCCTCGGGCGGCGGTCCGCTCTGGCTGTAGCCGGCCGCCGGTGGCTTCGCGCCGGCCGGTGGCGTTTGCGCCTGGGCGCCGAACGTCCAGGTCGCGGCGGTCAGGCAGGCGATTGCTAGGAGCAAGGATCTGTTCATGACATCCTCGGGGACGGGGCCGGTTGGGCGGCGGGTTGGGCGATGGCGGGAGGACCGTTGCCGGTCCAGCTCTGCTCGAGCTTGTCGTAGGCTTCCAGGATCAGGTCGGTCGGCACCATCTGCGTCAGCGTGCAGAACGACGTCGTCGTGCTGTCGAACCGGCCGTTCTCGAACAACTTGTTCACCGGCGCCCCGCCGCCGCAGACGGAGAAGTACTCGCAGGTCGCGCGGCAGGCCTCGGTGCCCACCCTTATGTCGCGCAGCAGCGCCGACCCGAGGGTGGTCTGGTAGATCTCGACCAGCGATTGCGCGTTGATGTTGCCCAGCAGGAAGTCGCCATAGTCGGCATTCTTGTAGCCCAGCAGTTCCGGCGAGAAGCTCGAGACGTTGCCGTGGCTGTCGACGTTGATCATGCCGAGCGGCTCGACCTGGATATTGCGGGCGCGCACGCCCTCGGGACGGAACACGCGCGGCAGGGCGTGGTCGATCTCGCGCACGAACGTCACGCGCCCGTCGGCCCGCGCCAGATGCCAGAACGTCCGCAGGAACGTCTCGTAGCGCTGGCGCAGTTCGGTGCCCTGGAACAGGTCGGAGACATAGTCGCCCTCCGACTCCTCGACGTTGAAGCAGACGTGGTCGATGCCTTCGGCAATGTAGAATGCCAGCATCTCGGCCGGCATCTCCAGGCTGGCGCGCGACAGCACCGAGAGCACGTGGAACGGCCAGTTCGCCGCCTTGAGGCAGCGGATGCCGGCGACGGTCTTGTCGAAGGTGCCGGCGCCGCTCCGCGTCTTGCGATGGGCATCGTGCAGCTCGCGCGGGCCGTCGATGCTGACGCCGACGCCGACCTGCCAGTCGCGGAACAGCGCGCACCATTCCTCGTCGATCAGCATGCCGTTGGTCTGGAACGAATGCCGCACCGTGACGGCGCCGGGACCGCCCTCGGCGCCCTTCGGCCGCAGCCGCTCGATCGTGGCGAACGCCTCGCGGTAGAAGGCGACGGGCACCGCCAGCGGCTCGCCGGCATGCCACAGCACCGTGATCTCCGGATTGCTCCAGCCCGAGTCGAACAGCTCGGTAAACAGCCTGGTCACCGTCGACTGCGCGATGACGTGCTTGTTGCTGCGGTCGGGCAGGTAGCAGTAGGTGCAGTTGATATTGCAGAAGGCGGTCGGCTGGATGATCACCATCTCGATCTCAGGTCGGCCGACCGGCGCCTGCGAGGGGGCGAAACTCTGCACGTTCTTACCAGTTGTGCCAGCCGTTGCCCCAACCGCCGTTGTGCCAGCCGCCATTGTGCCAGCCCCCGTTGCCCCAGCCGCCGTTGTGCCAGCCGCCGTTGCCCCAACCGCCATTGTGCCAGCCGCCGTTGTGCCAGCCCCAGCCGCCGTTCCGCCAGCCGCCGTTGCCCCACCACGCGAGCCGCGGCTCGGCGTCGGGCGATGCGGACTCCTCGCCGTCCGCCGGCGGCAGCTGCACGACCACCGACACCGTGTTGCGGATCGCCTGGAGACGAAGCGCAACCGAGTCGGGATCCTTGGGCGTCACGCGCTCGCCCGACGAGGTCGCGGCCATGCTGTCAGCCGAAGCGAGACTGATGGACAGGCCGAGGATGCCGGTGGGCAGCAGCGCCGACAGGGCGCGCAACGAGCGACGATCCTCGGTCATGACATCTCCGATCGATTCTGACGCGTTACGCGCGGCGGCCGCGTTTCGCCGGTCACGATAGTCGGACCGACGGCCGCCTGACAAACGAAAAACGGCCGATCAGCCGGCGTTGCCGCCGTCCTGCAGCGGCGGCGTTCGCGCGAGCACGCTCACGTCGACCCACATGCCGCGAAACGAATCCGTCATGCCGATGAAACTGCCGGTCACCGGCGTCGCCTGACGGATGTCACGCGCCACGGCGACGGGAATGAGGTTGTGGCCGCCGACGCTGCGGTTGGTCGGATCGAAGGTGATCCAGCCGGCGCCCGGGACATAGACTTCGGCCCAGGCGTGGGTCGATCCGGCGTCGTCCGATCCCACCCGGTCGCGATCGGGATTGTAGAGATAGCCGGAGATGATCCGCGCACCGAAGCCCAGCGCCCGCGCGGCCTCGACGAAGAGGACCGCAAAGTCGCGGCACGAACCCCAGCCGCGGTCGAGCGTCTCGAGCGGTGCCTGCGTGCCCTCGACCTCGCGGCTCTGGTAGCGGATGCGCTCGGCGACGCCGGCGCTGAGATCCTTGAGCAGCGAAAGGGTGTCGGTGGGATTGCTGCGCACGAACCCAGCCGCCCACTTCTTCAGGTGCCCGACCGGATCGGCATATTGCTGTACCGCGAGCGCGCCGAGGTCGGTCCACTCGTCGTCGGAATAGCGGAAAGGATAATGGATCGCCGAACCAGCGATGGCGAACACCGGCCACGGGTCGCCGCCCAGCTGCAGGACGGCCGCGCTGTCGATCACCAGCCGGTCGGTCATGGCCTCGAAGCTCGCCGTCGCAATGGCGTTGCCAAACACGTCGTGCGCCCAGGTCACGGTGGCGGCGGGACTCACCGTCACGTCGCTCGAGATCAGGCGGAGATCGCGGCTCTCGCGCGGCCGCAGCATCAGGCGGTGCGGGCCCAGCCTGACCGGCTGATGGTAGAGGTAGGTCGTTCTGTGACGGATCGTGAGGGCGATCATCGGCGCCTCCGAGGGATACCTTGCATTGGCTGCTGCACCGGACCATGTCCATCGGGCCGACCACGTCCACCGGAGAGCAGATCATGTCCGTCCGCACGACCGAGACGACGGTGACGTTCCGCCGACCCTTCACCCTGACCAGCCTCGACGCGCTCCAGCCGGCGGGGACCTACCGGCTCGTGATCGACGAGGAAGAAATTCCCGGCCTGTCGTTCACAGCCTTTCAGCGCACCGCGACGATGCTACATCTTCCGGCGATCTCGGTCGTGACCGGCAGGAACGAAGTCGTTCCCGTCGATCCGGCCGACCTTGCAACGGCTCTCGACGCCGACGCCCGGCCCTGAGCGCCGGTTCGGAAACAGCAGCCCAGAAATGCAAAGGCCCCGCACTGTGAGGCGCGGGGCCACCGGATTCTGCACGACAGGTGCGGCATCCGTCGGGCTGGATCGGCGTTGCCTTCTCCAGCGTCCGCCCGCCGGTACATCCATGGTCGGGCGGAGCGAAGAAGGCAGCAGCGCGATCAGCCGCTAAAGTCTTCAGCTGATCGAAATCAGCTGGGCGAAATCAGCCGACGGCCTTGAGGTTGTCGGCCGACATCTTGCCGCTGCGGCGGTCGGCGACGAGCTCGTACTCGACCTTCTGGCCTTCGTTGAGGCTGCCGAGTCCGGCGCGCTCGACGGCGCTGATGTGCACGAAGGCATCGCTGCCGCCGTTATCGGGCTGGATGAAACCAAAGCCCTTCTGAATATTGAACCACTTCACGGTTCCCGTAGCCATGGGAGAACCCTTTCACAAACGTAGATATGCTTACCCGCAAATGTGCGCGGGCCGTCGAAGTCGCATTTATTTCGGGATTGAGTTGGGTGGCGTAGCGCCGACCTGAGGTCAGGGCATGGCCAAATCATCTTTCCGTGTATCGACGATAGCCATATGGGCGCTAAAGCCGGGATTTGCAAGAGTGTAAACGGGGGTACCCGAAGACCCCAATCTTTGCCTCGTGGCCCTTGCGCCGGAGAGGGATCGCCCTCATTTGTGCGTTGTGGCGGCATTTTTGCCAACTTGCCACCGAAAGACACCCACCCATGGACAGCGGACGGGATCTCCCCTCCTCGGACGCCTCGCTTCGGCGGGCAACGTCGACATTCGCCCGGCCCACGGCCTGGCGCAGCGGCCTTCAGCTCCTGACCTCGTTTGGACCCTTTCTCGCCGGTTGTGCGGCGATGTACCTGGTCTTCCCGGTCTCGCCATTGCTGACCCTGGCGCTCAGCCTGCCGACCGGTGCGTTGCTGGTCCGGATCTTCATCATCCAGCACGACTGCGGCCACGGCTCCTTCTTCGCGTCACGCTTCGCCAACACCGCCGTCGGCCGGCTGTGCAGCCTGATCACCCTCACGCCCTACGCCAACTGGGGCCGCCAGCATGCCGCCCATCATGCCAACTGGAATAACCTCGACCGGCAGAGTGCCGGCAGCGACATCTATTCGGCCTGCCTGACGGTGCGCGAGTATCTGGCGCTGACTCCATGGCGCCGCCTTCTCTACCGGCTGCCGCGCCATCCGCTGATCGCCAACATCCTGCTGCCGCCGCTGGTCTTCGTGCTGCTCTACCGCGTTCCCTTCGACACGCCGCCGGATTGGGCGCGCGAGCGCTGGTCGGTCTGGCTGACCGACCTCGCCCTCGCGGCGTTGTTCGGGTCGCTGGTGGCGCTGTTCGGCTGGCGTGAGGTGCTGCTGATTCATCTGCCGATCATGGCCGTCGCCTCGATCCTGGGGGTCTGGCTGTTCTCGCTGCAGCATCGCTTCGAGACCTCGCGCTGGCTCGGCCACGGCGACTGGAGCTTCGTCGAGGCGGCGCTCGAGGGCTCGTCGTATTTCCAGCTGCCACCCGTGCTGCATTGGCTGACCGGCAATATCGGCTTCCACCATGTCCACCACCTGAACCCCAAGGTCCCGAACTACCGCCTCAATGCCTGCCACGAGGCCGTCCAGGCGCTGCGACCGGTCCGGGCGCTCAGCCTCCGGGGCGGCCTCGGCGCCCCCCGGCTCACCTTGTGGGACGAGGAACGCGGCCGGCTCGTGCGCTTCGCCGACGTGACTGCCTGAAAGTCAAATAAGGCAGCGCCATTGTTGGACGCGGCTTCACTAGGGGTGTAGTGCTTTTGCACCATCGCCCATCAAGCCAAAGGCTTGCGATGGCTGAGAGATCCGTGCGCTCCCGCCTCCGATGCGACGTGCGCCGACGAAAGACGGGCCCGTCTTCATTCCCGATCCTCCTGATCCTGCTGGCCGACGGCGACGCACTTCTGCGAAGCCGGCACTGAGACCGCTCGACGGTCCCGAAAGGACTTCCCATGAAGCTACCTGAAAACACCAATGCCTATCTGTGGGGCGCCGCGCTCGGTGCCATCGTGCTCGCCGTCGTCGGCTTCGGCTGGGGCGGGTGGGTGACCGGCGGCACCGCGATGAAGAACGCCGCCGTCGCCGCCAGCGACGCCAAGGTGGCCGCCCTCGCGCCAATCTGCGCCGCCGGCTTCCGCGCCCAAGGCGATTCCGCGATCAAGATTGCCGAGCTCGCCAAGGCGAGTTCTTGGGACCGCGGCAATGTCATCGAGAAGAGCGGCTTCGCCACCATGCTGGGCAGCAAGACGACGGACTCCGACGTCGCCCGCGCCTGCGCCGAGATCCTGGCCAACCCGCCGACGCCAAAAACCTGAGCCAAGACTTGAGCTCAGACATCTGAGCTTTCCACCTCGTCCCTCGCTCCGTGCCATAAAGTCGGCGCGGAGCGAGGGAGCGAGGCATGAGCGAAACCGGCACCGGCTACCGGCCGGTCGACAAGGACTACTTCGACCGGCGCGGCCTGCGTCGCTACGCCGGCGTCGCCTCGTTGTGGGCACTGGGCGTCGGCGCCGTCATCTCCGGCCACTATTCCGGCTGGAACCTCGGCCTGCTGGCCGGCGGCTGGGGCGGATTTGCGCTCGCCGCCGTCATCGTCGCCGTCATGTATCTCTGCCTCGTCTTCAGCATCGCCGAGATGGGGGCGGCCCTGCCGCACACCGGCGGCGCCTATTCCTTCGCCCGCGCCTCGATGGGGCCGTGGGGCGGCTTCATTACCGGTCTCTGCGAAAACGTCGAATACGTGCTGACGCCCGCCGTCGTCGTCTCCTTCCTGGCGACCTATCTGGCCGCTGTGTTCGAGACGCCGCCCGCCTGGCTGCCGCTCTACTGGGTCGCGGGCTACGCGCTGTTCGTCGGACTGAACGTCCTGGGCGTCGAACTCTCATTCAAGGTCACCGTGATCGTCACGCTGGCCGCCCTCGCCTGCCTGGCGATGTTCTGGATCTCGGCGCTGCCCGTGGCCGACTTCGGCCGCTTCGCGCTCAACATCGGCGCCGGCGCCGACGGCAAGCCGGTCGAACTGCCCGAT
>MEMN01000205.1:15773-22008 GCA_001767945.1 Alphaproteobacteria bacterium RIFCSPHIGHO2_12_FULL_66_14
GCTGTTCCTCGCCATAGAACAGCTCCCGCTCGCCGCCGAGGAGTCGATGGATCCCCGCCGCGACATGCCGCGCGGCATCATCGCGGCCTTTCTCACGCTCCTCGTCTCGGCCGCCCTCATCGTCTGGCTCAACCCCTCGGTCGGACCCGGCAGCTACAAGCTCGCCGCCTCCGGTGAGCCGCTGCTCGACGGCTTCCGCGCCACGTTCGGCGAAGGGCTCGCCAAAGCCCTGGCGCTGGTCGCCTGTGTCGGGCTGATCGCCTCCTTCCACACCATCCTGTTCGCCAAGGGCCGGCAGATCTATTCGCTGTCGCGCGCCGGCTACTTCCCGCGCTTCCTCTCGATCACCCATCCGCGCCACAAGACGCCGTACGTCGCCCTGCTCGCGGGCTCGGCCGTGGCGCTCGCGATCATGTTCGCGCTGTGGTTCGGCATGGGGGCGGAAAGCGGCGCCGCAGCCATCCAGGGCATGCTGCTCAACATGGCGGTGGCCGGCGCCATGCTCTCCTATCTGCTGCAGGCCGTCAGCTTCATCGTCTTGCGCCTCGACCGGCCGGCGCTCGCCCGGCCCTACCGCTCGCCGCTGGGCATCTCCGGCGCGGTCGTGACACTCGCTCTCGCCCTGCTCACGCTGGCCTACCAGCTTCTCGATCCGGTGTTCGTCGCAGGCGTGCTGGGGGTGGGCGTCTGGTTCGCGATCGGCATCGTCTGGTTCGCCGCCGTCGGCCGGCACCGCCTGGTGCTGTCGCCGGAGGAAGCCTTCGCCCTGCAGGCGAAAGGATCAACGGCCGTATGAGGCCGCGACCGCCGCCTCGCGGGCGCGTTCGGCCAGGCTCCGCGCCACCTGCTTGCGGAAGCGCTCGAGTTCGGGACTGCGCATCTGGGTGCGCTTGGCCTCGGGATGGGCGATCGGATTGACCGGCTTGCCGCCGACCAGCAGCTCGAAATGCAGGTGTGGCGCGGTCGAGCGGCCGGTGTTGCCGACGAAGCCGATCAGTTCGCCGCGCGCGACCTCGGTGCCCGGCGCGATGCCCGGCGCGAAGGCGGAGAGATGGCCGTACACCGTCGCCAGCCTGCCGGCATGATCGATGCGGATCCAGTTGCCGTAGCGCCCGTTGGGCGCGGCACCTATCACGACGCCATCGGCCGCGGCATGGACCGGCGTCCCGGTGGGCGCCACCAGGTCGATGCCCTCGTGCATGAACAGCGCCCGCGGAGCGCGCGGCGCCGGCTGCAACGAGCCGGTGCTCGGACCGCTGTAGGACGAGAGGCCGGCCGACGGTCTGCCGTAGGCCGACGCGCCGGCATAGGACGACAGCGGCGCCTGGCCGGTGATGGTGCCGGGCTTCAGGCCGGGCGGCAGCGCCGGCGGCGTGCGCAGCGGGCCGCCCATCGCCCCTGACTTGCCGGCGGTCGGCGGTGGCGTCGGCTTGCCGAACGGATCGGCCCGGAGGCCAAAGCCCGACGAGATGGAGACGGTCTCGACCGGCAGGCGGATCGCCGGCGGACTCACCGCCTGGCCGTTCGCCAGCCAGAAGCGCTCGACCCTGTCGCGCGTGCGGTAGCGGTGGATGGCGATCGTACCCTTGGCCGCGGTCCGGAGCTCCGCCCACAGCACGCGACCCGCGCCGATCGGCTCGCCCTCGATGGTGAAGGTCTGTTCGTAGCGGACATGGAACCGGTCGCCGTCCCGCACCTCGCGGCCGAGGTCGATCGAGGTGGCGAAAGCCTGCAGCGCCTCTTGCATCACCGGCGTCGGCACCCCGGCGGCGACGGCCGAGCTTTCGAGCGAGCCGGCGACGGTGCCCCTTACGGTTCCATCGACGGCGATCTGCCGGCTGAAGGGAAGAAGGTCGCGCGACCCCTCCTCGTCACTGGCGCGGCCGGCCGATGCCGAGCCGAACACCATGACGACGGCCAACGCCGCGGCGAGCGATGCCCTTTTCATGCCGGTAGTTTAGCCCACTCGCAGCGCCGCTTGTCATGGTCTCGATGCTTCCCGTGCCGTGACAAAAGTGCGACTGCCCGGACCTCGACGCGCCTTGAAAAAGTCCCGATTGGGCGGGTCACCCTGCCTTTCCCTTTGCGGACTCCGCAAAGGGGAAGAGAACGATCCCGACTTCGATGGTTCGATCCAGGTCGGAAAGACTCTTAGTGGGTGACAGCCTTCCAGGCCTTCGCGCGCTTCTCCGCCTCGACGATCTGCGCCTTGGTCATGCGCGCGGTGAGCGCCGCCTTGTCCTTGATCGCCTGGTCCCGGCGATCCTGGTTCTTGGCCGTGTAACCGGCGATGGCGAGCGTCAGCCACTTGTAGGCCTCGACGTCGTCGCGCGGCGGGATGCCCTCGCCGAAGCCGTACATGAATCCGATGTCGTTCTGCGCCCGGGCATAGCCCTGGTTGGCGGCGAGAAGATACAACTTGGCGGCCTCGGCATGGTTGCGCGGCACGCCCTCGCCGCTCCAGTACATGGCGCCCAACAGGGTCCGGGCCTCGGCGTTGCCCTTCTCCGCCCAGACCTTCCAGATCCGCACCGCCGTCGCCATGTCCTTGCGTTCGTAGGCGCCAGCGGCCTGGCGCATCTCGGTCTCGAGCGTTTGCGTCGCGACCGGCCCGGCGACGACAACGGCAACGGCAAGCACGGTCGCGGCGATTGTCAGCAGTTTCCTGATGTTCATCGCGCCATCCTATTGCCCGCCGCTTCATTTTCAATCACGCTATGCGCAATGGAAATCGATGCCGCCACGATCCACCTGCTGCCGATGGCGCGTTTCGCGGTGATCATGTTCCTGCTGCTGGCCACGCCCTACCTCGCGCGTCGCCTGAACATTCCGGCCGTGGTCGGCTACATCCTGGTGGGAATCCTCGTCGGCCCGCACGTTCTGAGCGTCATGCCGGGCAACTCCAAGGTCGGCGAGTTCTTCGGCGAACTCGGCAAGCTCCTGCTGATGTTCTTCGTCGGCCTCGAGATCGACATGCAGCAGTTCCGCAAGCACCGCCGCAAGTCCCTGGTGTTCGGCCTCGCCACTTTCGCCCTGCCGATGGCCACCGGCGTCGCTATCGGCCTGGCCTTCGGCTATTCGACGCTGTCGGCCATCCTGATCGGCTCGCTGCTCGCCTCGCACACGCTTATCGCCTACCCGCTGGTGATGCAGGCCGGCCTCGCCAGGCACTTGGCCGTGACCGTGACGGTGGGCGCCACCATCCTCACCGACACGCTGTCGCTGCTGGTGCTGGCGGTCTGCGTCACCACGCACAAGGCGGGGTTCAGCCCGGCGGCGCTCGCGCTGCAACTCGCCCAGCTGGCGCTGTTCGTCTTCATCATGGTCTTCGTCCTGGGACGCGTCGGGCGCCGGCTGTTCCAGTGGCTGGGCCGGACCGACGAGGCCTCGTTCGTCCTGATGCTGGGCATCGTCGGCATCGGCGCCGCACTCGCCGAAACCCTGCACCTCGAGGGCATCCTCGGCGCCTTCCTGGCCGGCATCGCCGTCAACGAGGCGGTGCGCGGCACCTCGGGCAAGGAGAAGATCGAGTTCCTCGGCAACGCCTTCTTCATCCCCTGCTTCTTCATCGTCACCGGCTTCCTGGTCGACATGAAGGTCTTCGCCACGACGCTGTGGAGCCAGTCCGGTCTCGTCGCGTCCGTCGTGCTGGGGCTGATGGCCTCGAAATGGATATCCGCGCAGCTCGTCGGCCGCGCCTGGAACTTTTCCGCCAACGACCGCGGCCTGATGGGCTCGCTCACCTTCCCCCAGGTCGCAGCGACCCTCGCGACGGCGATCGTGGGCTACGAAGCGGTGAACGCCGCCGGCCAACGGCTGATCGACGAGCGGATGCTGAACGCGGTTCTGGTGCTGGTGATCGTGACCTCGGTGGTGGGGCCCATCCTCACCGAACGCTTCGTGCGCCGGGCGGAGACTACGCCTGCGGCCCTGCCGGTCCGTCAGGCCGCGACAGGATAAAGGTCGCGACGCAGGCGAGCACGACCGCCTGCGCGGCCAGCACCCAGCCGGGCACCGCGAGCAGCCAGCTCATCGCGAACGCCAGCGCCATGACGGCGAGCGCCGCCCGCTTGGCGCCGCGGCCGATCGCGCGATGCTGTTGCCAGTTGTCGATCAGCGGTCCGAACTGCGGATGCGAGGTCAGCCAGCCATGCAGGCGCGGCGAGGACTTGGCGAAGGCGAAGGCGGCGAGCAGCAGGAACGGCGTCGTCGGCACCAGCGGCAGTACCGCGCCCGCGATGCCGCAGCCGGTGGCGCCGAGGCCGAGCAGCAGCCAGAGGACGCGCGGACCCATCATCGCGACCCCGGTCACGCGACGAGGCCAAGCTCCCGGGCCTTGATCTGCAGCGCCAGCACCTTGGAGAAGATGCGGCATTGCGCGAGGCCGCCGGCCAGGAACCACAGGCCGGGCTGTCCGGTCGGGCGCCACATGCCGGCGAGTTCACCTTCGGCGTCGAAGCCCCACACCGGACCGATGCGCTCCGTGGTCTCATCGCCCAGCACCAGGCGGACGGCTTCCTTCTGGCCCTCGTAGCCGGTGGCCAGCACGATCAGGTCAGCCTGCCGGACGGTGCCGTCCTTCAGGCGCGCGCCCTCCGCACTGAAGCGTTCGATGTCGGCGAACTGGATCAGGCCGACGCGGCCGTCGACGATCATCTGCGAGCAGCCGGCGTCGAAGTAGTAACCGCCGCCGCGGTTGCCGTACATGATCTGCCAGCCCGTGCCGTCGGGGCCCGACGTCAGCTTGAAGCCGCGCTTCTTCAGCCCTTCCAGCAGCTCGCGGTCGGCCTCGGCGTTCATCCTGGTGATGTTCTGATGCGCGCGCGCATAGATCGGGTAAGGGAAAGAGGCCGCGAGCAGGTCGCAGTCCTCGAACGAGATGTCCTCGTCGTAGAGCGCGTAGGGCGCCTGCGCCTCCTTCAGGCTGACGACCAGCGTCGCCCGGTTCTGGATGATCGTGACTTCGGCCGCACCGGAGACCACCAGGTCCTGCGCCACGTCGTGACCCGAGGTCCCGGTGCCCAGCACCAGCGCGCGCTTGCCCTTCCAGTCGGTGCCGCTGCCGGCCTCGCCCGAATGGCGCACCGCGCCCTTGAAGTCGCCGAGGCCCGGCAGGTCCGGCGTCTTCGGGATCGTGCTGACGCCGTTGCAGAAGACGACGTGGCGCGGGTGCATGATCCGCTGGCTGCCGTCTCCGCGCTTCAGGGTCACGGTCCAGCGCTTTGCCGTCTCGTCGTAGGTGGCGGCCGTGAGCTCCGTGGCGGTCCAAACGTTCAGCTCCATCGCCTCGGCGTAAAACTCGAACCAGTTCGCCAGCATGTCCTTGGGGATGAACACCGGCCAGGAGCGCGGGAACGGCATGTAGGGAAAGTGGTTCACCCGCGTCTCGTTGTGCAGGGTGAGCGCGTGGTAGCGGCGGCGCCAGGAATCGCCGATGCGCTTCTCGCGGTCGATCGCCAGCGTGTCGACGCCCAGCATGCCGAGGCGCGCCGCGATCATCAGCCCCGCTTGCGCGGCACCCACCACCAGCACGGCGGGATCGCGATCCTCATAGGCGACGGCCTGGCGGCGGCGGTCGGCCCAGTTCTCGCCACCGAAGTTGCGCTTCCAGTCGACATCCTGCCAGCGCCGGCCGTTGGCCGGATCCTCATGCCCGAGGATCTCGTCGAGCGCGGTCAGGAGCGTCCAGGCACGCGGCTTGCCGCCTTCGGAGACCAGGCGCACGACACCGTTGCAGGGACCGACCGCGGTCTCGAAGGTGAAGATCGCCTCGATCGCGTCGGTGCCCGCGCGCTTCACCGGCCGGGGCGGCGTGCGCCCCGCGGCCAGTTTCAGCCCGCGCGGTGCCATCGGAGTCGCGGCAGGCGCCATCCGCCCGGCGATGGCCCCGGCGCCGGAGATCGTGTGCAGGTCCCAGGTGAAGGCGAGGATGTCCCGCCAATGGCATTCGCGGGCGAAGAGTGAGGCGAGGCGCGCGGCATCGCCGGAAGCGAGCGCAGCCGCGAAGTCGCCGAGCCAGCCTTCGGCTGTCGCCTTCGACGACGTGTCGGTCAGAACACCGTCCATGGAACCGTTCCCTCAGTCTTGGCTCTTGCCCAACACTACGCGCCGCTCTTGCCCTCCAGCAAGCAAGCGTCTGCGGCCATTTTGCCCGGCGAATGGGAATGAGAAGCAGGGAATCGTGCCTTCTTCATGGTCTTCCGGACCGCGCGCGTCCCGCGCGCTCATGAGCGCG
>MEMN01000205.1:22047-29610 GCA_001767945.1 Alphaproteobacteria bacterium RIFCSPHIGHO2_12_FULL_66_14
CTGCATTCGGTTGACGATGCGGCCGCGCTTGACCGCCGGGCGCGCGCCGATGAGGTCGGCCCAGCGCTGGACGTTCTTGTAGTCCTGCACCGACAGGAACTCGCCCGCCCCATAGAGCAGGCCCTTGGCGAGGCCGCCGTACCATGGCCACACCGCGATGTCGGCGATGGTGTAGTCGGGGCCGGCGAGATACGGGCTCTCGGCCAGTCGCCGGTCGAGGACATCGAGCTGGCGCTTGGTCTCCATCGCGAAGCGGTCGATGGCGTATTCGATCTTCGCGGGCGCGTAGGCATAGAAGTGGCCGAAGCCGCCGCCGAGGTAGGGCGCGCTGCCCATCTGCCAGAACAGCCACGACAGACACTCGGCGCGCGCCGCGCCCTCCTTCGGCAGCAACGCGCCGAATTTTTCCGCGAGATGGAGCAGCATCGCGCCCGACTCGAAGATGCGGATGGGCTTGGGCCCGCTCCTGTCCACCAGCGCCGGAATCTTGGAGTTGGGATTGACCGAAACGAAGCCGCTGCCGAACTGATCGCCTTCGCCGATCCGGATCAGCCAGGCATCGTACTCGGCGCCGGTGTGGCCCAGCGCCAGCAGCTCCTCGAACATGATGGTGACCTTCTGGCCGTTCGGCGTGCCCAGCGAATAGAGCTGGAAGGGATGGCGGCCCACCGGCAGTTCCTTGTCGTGCGTCGGGCCCGCGATCGGACGGTTGATGTTGGCGAAGCGTCCGCCGCTCGCCTTGGTCCAGGTCCAGACTTTGGGCGGGACGTAGTCGGTCGGGTCGGTCATTCCAGGAATCCTTTTTTCGATGGGGGGTCTTTGCCGGCGGAGATATTGACCCAAATCAAGATTCCGGACCAAGGCCTCTCTATATTTTGAACGCATGAGTTCCGCAGAATCCACGACCACGGCCGCCCGCCCGCCGACTCCCTACCAGCTGCTCGGCGGCGAGGCGATGGTCCGGCGCATCGCCGATCGCTTCTACGACATCATGGCGAGCGACCCCGAGGCCGCCCATGTTCGCGCCCTGCATGCGGAAGATCTTTCCGCCGTGCGCAACCGCCTGTTCGAGTTCCTGAGCGGCTGGCTGGGCGGTCCGCCGCTCTACTTCCAGCGGCCGGACCACAAATGCATCATGTCCGCGCACCGGCCCTTCGCCATCGGCCCGGCCGAGCGCGACGAATGGATGATGTGCATGCGCCGGTCGCTGGAGGACTGCGGCGTGCCGGCGGATATGCGGACGCTCCTCGAGGGGGCGTTCCTGCGCATGGCTGAGGCGTTCCGCAATCGCTGAGGGAAGAGGGTTAGCAAAGCCAGGTGCGAGCTGATCGCCGTCATCAATGTCGTCGGCTTCGTTGTCCTCCCCTTCGCGCTTCCCCGGAATCCGTCACGGGTCTCGCCGCATCCGGCTCATGAAGGCGGCGAGCGGCATCGCCGCGAGCGCGGCGAAGGCCATCAGGTGGAAGGCATTCAGGTAACCGATCATCGCGGCCTGCCGCAGGATCTCGTTCGACAGGGTCTGCAGACTGCCGGGGCTTTCCAGATTCCATTGCGCTGGCAGGTCCGCGAGGGTCTTGTTGTAGGGCGTGATGAATTCCGTCATCCGCGAATAGTTGGACGCGGTCGAGCGGCTGACGGTCAGAACGGCGATGGAGATGAACAGGCTGGAGCCGAAGTTCCGCATCAGGGTGAAGATGGCGGAACCCTCGGTGACCTGGCGCTGCGGCAGGGTCGAGAAGGCCATCACCGTCATCGGCGTGAACGCGATCGACTGGCCGAGGCCCAGCAGGAAGTTGCCCCCGAAGACGTCGGAGTCGGTGAGGTTGATGTCGAACTGGGCCATCCAGAATCCCGCCCCTGCCTGCAGTGCCATGCCGCAGGCGATGGCGAACCGCGGGGCGACGCGCGTGAGCTGGGCAATGAACAGGAAGGCCGTCCAGTTGCCGATGCCGCGCGCGGCGATCAGCATGGCGATGGCATTGTCGGGGTAGCCGCGCAGGTCGTGAAACAGCGTCGGGAACAGCACGATGCTGACGAAGTTCAGCATGCCCATGACAAAGGCCAGCAGGACGCCGATGGAGAAATTGCGATCGAGCAGCAGGCGCGGATCGAGAAAGGGTTCCGGCACCGTCAGGCAATGCACGACGAAGATCCAGAGCGCCAGCGCCCCTATGAAGGCGAACAGCATCATCTCGGTCGATTCGAACCAGTCCAGCCGGTGGCCGCGGTCGAGGATCAGCTGCGCCGCCGCCATCGCAACGGAGAGCGCGATGAAGCCGATCCAGTCGAATTTCACAAGCGCCCGCACGGTGTGGTCGCGCAGCGCGAACCAGATGCAGACCAGCGCGCAGATCCCGGGCGGGACGATCATGAAGAACGCGGCCCGCCAGTCGTAGGCTTCCGTCACGATGCTGCCCAGGATGGGGCCGAGCACGGGGCCGAACACCGCGCCGATGCCCCACATCACGAGAGCGATGGGCTGAAGATGCTTCGGGAAGGTCGCCAGCAGGATGGCCTGGCCAAGCGGCATGATGGGGGCGCCGAACGCCCCCTGCGCCACGCGGGCAAGGATCAGGGTCTCCAGGCTGTTCGCCAGGCCGCACAGCAGGGAGGTGACGGTGAAGCCGAGCACCGTGAAGAACATCAGGTTGCGCCAGCCCAGCCGGCTCGACAGCCAGCCCGTCATCGGCGTGGCGACGGCGGTGGCGACCAGGTTGAGCGTGACGACCCAGGAGATCTCCTCCTGCGTGGCCGACAGGTTGCCGCGCATCTGCGGCAGCACCAGGTTCGCCAGCGTGATGGTCATGCCGAACAGCATGTTGGCGAGCTGGACCATCAACAGGATGAGCCACTGCCGTCCACTGATCGTGAAGAGGCCGCCCTTCTCAGCGATGGCGTTCATCCCGGGATGTCGTTCTTACTTATTGCCCCCGATCATTCGGCAGGCCGCCGTCGATTGACAGGGGAAAAGCGCTCCCGCGGGGCCTGCGTGCTGCGCTGCAGAAATCGGCTCAGTAGCTCGGCCTGGTCGAGAACGGCGTCAGCTGCAGCTCGTGCGTCCAGACCGAGCGGTCCTGCGTGTGCAGGTACCAGAACGCCTCGGCGATCTTCACCGGATTCATCACCTGCTCGGGGTTCTGCCGGGCGCGCGGGAGCGCATGCGTGCCGGGCGAATCGATCAGGCCGTCGATCACCACGTTCGCGACATGCACGCCGTGCTCGGAATATTCCTCGGTCAGCACCTGCGCCAAGGTGCGCATCATCACGCGGGGATAGTAGAGCGACTGCCCCGTCATCCGCTTGCGCCCGCGCAGCGAGCTCGAATTGTTGGTGAAGAAGAACGAGCCCTCGCCGCGCCGGCGCATCGCCGGCAGGACTTCCTTGGCGACCAGGAACGGCCCGCGGCTCGCGATATGCTGGGCGGTGTCGAACATCTCGATCGGGATATGTTCCAGCAGTTCCTTCTCGGGCGGCAGGTCGCGGCCCTCGAGATAGCCCGCGTTGTAGACCAGCACATGCGGATCGCCCGCCTCGCCGCGGATCGTGGCGAAGGCCGCGGCAACCGACTCCTCCCTGGAAAGATCGAGCTCGACGATCGTGCAATCGCCGCCCTGCGCCCGGATCGCAGCCTCCAGGCCCGACGCATTGGCGGCACTTCGCGTCGTCAGCACGACGAAGAACCCCTCGGCCGCGAACTTCTGGGCGATGGCGCCGCCGATGCCCCAGCGCACGCCGACCGGCAGGTCGCTGTCGTCCACCGCCTTGCCATGGACCAGTTTGGTGTTGCGGCCGTCGGACTGCCATTTCGACGTGGCGCCCACGACCACAGCGACCGGCTTGCTCTTGCTCGCGGGAGTCCTGGCCATCGTGGTTCCCTCTCCTGGTCGTGATGTCCTCAGGATAACAGCGACATCGGCGCCGCGCCGCAAGGGCCGCTCTGGTCTCCTCGGGCAACCGATTGGACGGGTGACGGCCGGTCGGCGGCGCGCCTATGATTTGGCGGCAAGAAGCAGCTTCCGCGTGCGTACCGTTTCCTGAGGACAGGACCGACCAGGAGGTGCTCGTGGCTACAGCCGTTCTCATCGTTCGGGCCAGGCTGAACAACCTGTCCGACCGGCGGAAGTTCGACGATTGGTACCGGACCGAACATCTGCCGTCGGCGCTCAGGGCCTTCCGGGCGCAACGGGCCTGGCGCTGCTGGAGCCGGACCAATCCCCTGGTGCATCTCGCCCTCTACGAGTTCCCCAGCGTCGAGGAGGCCGAGGCCATTCTCGATTCGCAAGCGCTGGCCAGCCAGATCGCCGAGTTCGACCGCTACTGGGGAACCGAGGTCACGCGCACGCGCGAAATCGTCGAGGTCGCGGAGGAGCTTTCGGCGCCCGCCAGTTGAACAGAATAACTCCGCGCGCAATCACTCCTGCGGGTAGCGCCACGGCTTCGCCGGCTGGGCGGCGCCCTCGTCGATGGTCCATTGTGGGATCGCCAGGCCCGGCGCGACGTCGCTGAACACCATGCGCACCCGCGTGCCGATGCCGACGCGGCGCACCGAGTCGGGCGGTGCCAGCGTGCCGTCGGGCGTTACCAGGTTACCCACCACGCGCAGCGACTCATGCTCGGTCGGCTTGCCCTTCTGCGTGTCGAGGTCGACCAGCAGGATCAGGTACGGCGTGTGGGCCTTGAAGGCCGGCTGGATGGCGTGGTGGACCTCGCTGTAGGAGTGCACCTCGCCCTTGCCCTCGACCTTTACCCAGTCTGACCTGGGGCTGGCGCACCACGGACAGGCCGTGGTCGGCGGATAGCGCAGCAGGCCGCAGGCGCCGCACTTCTGCAGATGGAAATCGTGCGCCGCGCAGTGCTTGAAGTAGGCCACGTTCTCGACATCGAGATCGTTGAGGTCGAGCGGCATGCCGAGATAGGTCGCTTGTGTCGCCATGGTCCGCCCCCTACTCGTTCCGCATGACCATGGCCGACCCGGTGCCCGGATTGGCCCAGCCCATGTTGGCCGACACCTCGCACTTCTTCACTTGCCGGCAGCCGCCCTCGCGGTAGTCATAGGTGTGCTGACGCTTGCCGTCGGGCCCCATGGGACATGAATCGTCGGCGTCGTGACGCAGCTGGCGCACATTCTCGATCACCATGTTCAGCCCGTGCGTATAACCCTCGCAGAGATGACCGCCGCTGGTGTTGTTGGGCCGCCGGCCGCCGAGGCGGATCGTGCCGTCGCTGACATAGGCGCCGCCGTCGCCCTTCTTGCAGAAGCCGTAGTCCTCGAGCTGCAGCATGGTGGTGAAGGTGAAGGCGTCATAGGAGCCCGTGATGTCGACGTCCTCGGGCCCGACGCCGGCGTTGGGCCACAGGATCTCGCGCGCGTATTTGCCAGCGACGGTGGAGATCGGGCCATGCTGGTAGTGCATGTCGGTGCGCGGCTTGTTGCAGCGCCCCACCACGCCCCTGATCAGCGTCCGCGGATGGCGGCAATCCCGGGCGCGCTCGGCGCTGGTGACGACCAGGGCGGTGCCGTTGTCGGTCTCGACGCAACAATCGAGGAGATGCAGCGGCTTGCAGATGATGCGACTCTTCAGAACGTCCTCGACGGTGAAGCGCTGCTTGTAGAAGGCCTTGGGATTGTTCGAGGCGTGCTCGGAATGGATCGCCTTCACCGCGGCGACCTGCTCGGGTCGCGTGCCGTAGTCGTACATGTGGCGCATGAAGGTGAGGCTGAACATCTGGCCGGCGCTCTGCCAGCCGTAGGCGCGGCTGTGCAGCATGTCGCCCGAAACCGGCGCCACCGCGCGCGCGCCGGTGCCGCCGATGCGCACCTGGCTGAAGCCGTTCATGGCGCGGAAGATCACCACGACCTTGCACATGCCGGCCTCGATCAGGCCCATCGCCATGCCGACCAGCGCCTCGGTCGAGGAGCCGCCGCCGAACACGTCCATGTAGAAGTTGGGCCGGATGCCGAGGTCGCCGGCGATGAAGGTCGAGAAGGTCGAATCGCCCGACTGGTAGGACAGCACGCCGTCGACGTCCGACGGCTTCAGGCCGGCGTCCTCGATCGCGTTCCTCACCGCCCAGGTGCCGAGCGCGCGCGTCGTCACGCCCGAGCCCCGCGTGTAGGTCGTCTCGCCGACGCCGACGATGGCGTACTTGTCGCGCAGATGTTTCGGGCTGGTCGCATCGGTCTCGGCCGGCATCGCCATGGCGTCCCCCTTCGATGGCTCTCGGGACGCCACGATACGACGGCGTCTGCGGTGCGTCTGCCCTCTCAAGTCTCCGAGCCGCATCGCGGCTTTTGTGCCGACGGCGTGGTGTGCGCCCTGTCCCGAATGGCATGATTGCTCCCCTAACGAGGGTGCGTCGGATGGCTGATGGAATATTCACAGGTCTGAAGGTCATCGATTGCGCGAGCTGGATCGCCGGACCGGCGGCGGCGACGATCCTCTCGGACTTCGGCGCCGAGGTGATCAAGATCGAGCCGCCGGGCGCCGGCGATCCGTGGCGGGCGTCGGCGCCGGTCCCCGGCAAGGTCACGGACTACTGGTGGCAGCTGACGTCCCGCAACAAGCGAAGCCTGGCCATCGACCTGAAACACCCCGAGGGGCTCGCCGTGCTTCGCCGCCTGCTGGGCTCGACCGACGTGTTCATCACCAACTTCCCCCTGCCGGTGCGCGAGCGCCTCAGGATCGCCGCCGCGGACCTGCTCGCGATCAACCCTCGCCTCGTCTACGGCTCGATCACGGCCTATGGTGAGGCGGGCGAAGAGGCGGCCCGGACGGGCTTCGACGCCACCGCCTACTGGGCGCGCACGGGCCTGATGGACATGGTGCGGGCCACCGCCGGGACGGAGCCGGTGCGCTCCATGCCGGGCATGGGCGACCACCCGACGGCGACAGCGCTCTATGCCGCCATCGCGACGGCGCTCTACCGTCGCGAGCGAACGGGACGGGGCGGCGTCGCCCAGACGTCGCTGCTGCAGAACGGCCTGTGGGCGAACGGCTGCTTCGTACAAAACCGGTTGTTCGGCGAGCACGTCCGGCACCGGCCGCCACGTACCGACACGCCGAGCGCGCTGGCCAACCACTATCGCTGCCGCGACGGACGCTGGTTCCTGATGGCACTGCACAACGAGGCGCGTCAGCTGGCGAGCTTCCTCAAGGCGATCGACGCCGAGCACCTGGCGCAGGATGAACGCTTCGCCACCCAGCCGGCGCGGCGCGCCAACCACAAGGCGCTGACCGAAATCCTCGACGGGATCTTCGCCCGGCGCGACCTGGCGGAATGGAAGCCGATCCTCGAAGCGGCTGGCGTCACCTTCGGCGCCGTGTTCACGGTCAACGAGGCCGCGGACGATGCGCAGTCGCGCGAGATCGGCGCCCTGGTTCCCTTCTCCGACGGCGCCGGCCTCACCGTATCGAGTCCCTTCCACCTCGACGGCGCGACCAAGGTCGCGCCGCTGCGCGCGCCCGCCGTCGGCCAGCATTCGGAGACGGTGCTGCGCGACGCCGGGTACTCAGCGGACGAGATCGGGCGGCTGAAAGCGATCGGCGTGTTGCCGCGGTAGAA
>MEMN01000206.1:0-6420 GCA_001767945.1 Alphaproteobacteria bacterium RIFCSPHIGHO2_12_FULL_66_14
GTCGGCAGGCATTCGATCAGCGAGTCGTAGGCCGGTGCGACGAAGTAGGCGATGGAGAGGCGTCGCGCGCCGCCGCCCGCCCGTGGATTGGCGACGCGATGCAATGTCGAGCGGAAGCGGTCGTTGGACCAGCGCATCAAGAGGTCGCCGACGTTGACGACGAAACCCTCGTCGACCGGTGGGGCCTCGTGCCAGCTTCCGTCGAGATCGCGGACCTCGAGCCCGCCGTCGGCCGACTCGTTCTTGAGGATGGTAAGCATGCCGAGGTCGGTATGAGCGCCGGCGCGAAGTTGGCCCGGTCCTGGCGGCACGCTCTGCGCAGGATAGCTCAGCGCACGAAGCATGCTGCAGTGACGCGCGAGATGCCGGACGAACCAGTCTTCCGGCAGGTCGAGCGACAGGGCGAAGACGCGGCAGATCGTGTCCTGCAGATCCTCCATCGCCGTCCAGTAGGAGCGCCACGCGGCCTCGAAGCCGGGCGGATTCGTCGGCCAGAGATTGGCCGCGTAGTTTGGATAGGCGCCCGGTCGGCTATGATACCAGGGATCGCCGTCAGGAACGTCGGGCGGGCCGATGGCGAAGACCTCCTTGTAGTCGGGCAAGGTCTCGTCACCGGCAAGACGCGCCAGCGTCTCCGTTCCCGCGGCGTGATAGGCGCGATTTTGCTCGGGCCGGGGGCGCGCCACCTCCATCTTCCTCGCCAGCGGCAGATCGAAGAAGGCGCGCGAGGTCGATCGCATGGCTTCGATCGTGCCGGGCTGCACCCGATGGCCGACGACGGCGAAAAAGCCGGTGGTTTCGCAGGCAGTGCGCACGCGCTCGGCGACCGAGCGGCAGTCGGCATGGGTACCCGCATGCCATGGGGCAAGGTCGATGACGGGAAAGGCGAAGCTGGGCATTCACCGGCCCTCCTGAGCACCGAATGCGGAGCAATGCCCATGCCAGCCTGAGGCCTACGGGGCCCTGCTGGCATGGTTGTTGCAGCCATTGCGGCACACGAGCGGCCGGCCTGTCCAGGGCTGCTGCGCAGAGGAGTTGTGAAGATGAGCTATATATCCAGAGCCCGGGCCCTCAAGACCTCGATCCTTGCGGTCGGCGCGACAATGGCACTGGCGGCCGGCGCCGCCGCGCAGACCCAATGGATCATGGCCAGCGGCTATCCCGAGAAGAACTTCATGACCCAGAACCTGCGCACTTGGGTGGCAGACGTTGAGAAGGGCAGCGGCGGCAAGCTCAAGATCACGCTGCACAGCAACGACAGCCTCATCAAGCTCGACAGCATCAAGGGGGCAGTCCAGCGCGGCCAGATCCAGGCCGGCGAGATCCGCCTCGGCGTCTACGGCAACGAGGATCCGATGTTCATCCTCGACGGCGTACCGTTCGTCGCCTCGACATACGACGCGGCCTGGAAGCTGATGGAAGCCCAGCATCCCTATTTCAAGGCATTGCTCGACAAGGCCGGCATTGTGATCGCGGGCTACCAAGTCTGGCCGAGCCAGGGCTTCTACACCAAGACGCCGGTCAAGACCGTCGAGGACTTCAAGGGCAAGAAGATCCGCATCTATTCGACGGCCACCCAGCGCATGGCGTCGCTGCTCGGATTCAACGCGACCATCCTGCCGTTCGCGGAGATTCCCCAAGCCTTCTCGACCGGCTTGATCGAGGCGCTGTTCACCAGCGCGCAAACCGGCGTCGACATCCAGGCGTGGGACAACACCAAGTACTTCACCAATGTCGGGGCCATCCTTTCCAAGAACGCCCTCACCTTCAACAAGCGCGCCTTCGCCGCGCTGCCCGCGGATGTGCAGAAGGCGGTGATGGACGCTTCGGCCGCCTACACCAAACGGTCGTGGGAGTTGAGCAAGGGGGCGGACCAGGCGCAGTCCGCCGTGCTGGCGAAGAACGGCATGACGGTCAGCGAAGCGCCGGCACCCGTCGTCGAGGCGATGAAGAAGGTTGGTGTCCAGATGGCCGGCGAGTGGAAGGCCACGGCAAGCCCCGAGGCCGTCGCCATCCTCGACCGCTACATGGCGGCGCAAAAGACGAACTGACGCCGGAGCGGAGCGGGCCGCCCACGGCGGGCGGCCCGATCTCCTTCGGTGCGTCCCTCACGGAGCTTTCATGCGGCGGTCCCTGGACATCCTCTATCGCGTGAGCGGCGGACTAGCGGCGTTCTTCCTGATGATGATCGGCGTCACCATCCTGGGGCAGATCGTCGGACGCCTGCTGGGCGTTGCCTTCGATGCCACCGAGATCTCCGGCTTCTGCATGGCAGCCTCGACTTTCCTCGGCCTCGCCTACACCCTGCGCGCCGGAGCCCACATCCGGGTCAATCTTCTGGTCGGCAGGTTCGGACCGCAGGGCCGTCGCGCCGTGGAGATCTGGTGCTGCACCCTCGGCGGCCTGGCTCTTGCCTACTTCTCGGTCAACGCCTGGATAATGACCTATGATTCCCTGGCGTTCGGCGATACCAGTCCGGGGCTGATGGCCGTGCCGTTCTGGATCCCCCAGATCGGCATGTCGCTGGGCGCCACGATCCTCGCGGTCGCCCTGTTCGATGAACTGTTCCAGGTATTGGGCGGCAAGATCCCCGAATTCCTCGATGCCGAGGCCCAGGCCATCGGCGAGGAACTCGCCACAGCCCAGGCCCAGCCGGCGACGCGATGAGCGGCGAAGCCCTGCTGGCTCTTGTCGTCCTCGGGACCCTGTTCTTCCTGCTGGCGAGTGGTGTCTGGATCGGTGTGACCCTGCTGGTGGTGGGCTTCGTTGCGCTCTTCTTCTTCACCCCGGCACCGGCCGGGTCGCTGCTTGCCAGCACGGTCTGGGACTCGAGCTGGGGCTGGGCGCTCACCGCCCTGCCGCTCTTCATCTGGATGGGCGAGATCCTGTTCCGCTCGCGCCTGTCGGAGGACATGTTCAAGGGCCTCGCGCCCTGGCTCGGCTGGCTGCCCGGCCGTTTGCTGCACGTCAACATTCTCGGCTGTGGTGTGATGGCCGCTGTTTCGGGATCGTCGTCGGTGACCTGCGCCACGATCGGCCGCATGAGCATGCCGGAGCTGCGCAGGCGCGGCTATGACGAGGGCATGTCGATCGGGACGCTCGCCGGATCGGGTACGCTCGGACTGCTGATTCCGCCCTCGATCATGATGATCGTCTACGGCATCACCGCCCAGGTCTCGATCGGCCGGTTGTTCATCGCCGGGTTCCTGCCGGGGCTCATGATGATCGGCCTGTTCATGGCCTATACGGCAGCCTGGTCCATGCTCAATCCCAGCAAAGTTCCGGCCGGCGATCTCGGGATGAGCTTCGGCGAAAAGCTGTGGAACGCGCGCCGGCTGATCCCGGTGATCCTGCTGATCATCGCCGTGCTCGGATCCATCTACGGTGGCGTCGCCACGCCCACAGAAGCCGCCGTGATGGGCGTGGTCGGCGCCCTCGTGTTGGCGGCGGCGACGCGGACGCTGTCGTGGGAGTCTTTCCGCGAAAGCCTGCTCGGCGCCGTCCGCACCAGTTGCCTCATCGGCCTGATCTTGGTTGGCGCCGCCTTCGTCACCATGGCGATGGCCTTCACCGGCTTGCCGGCGTCGATGGCCAACTGGGTGAACGGCCTCGGTCTCAGCCCGATCGGGCTGATCGTCATCCTGACGATGCTCTACATGGTCCTGGGCTGCTTCCTCGACGGCGTTTCGATGATCGTTCTGACTGCGCCCGTGGTCCTGCCGATGGTCGCCACCCAGCACATCGATCCGCTCTGGTTCGGGATCTACATCGTCCTGGTGGTCGAGATGGCGCAGATCACGCCGCCCGTCGGCTTCAATCTTTTCGTATTGCAGAACCTGACCGGCCGCGACATCTGGACCGTGACCAGGGCATCGATGCCGTTCTTCCTGCTGCTCGGCCTGGGCGTTGTCCTGATTACCGCCTGGCCCGACATCGTCCTTGCCCTGCCGCGCCAGATGATCGGTCGCTGAACGCGGGGCGGAACGCGCCGCTGGCTCGCCCCAGCAAAGACGGTCAAACTGCAACCCAACGAACGTAGGGGCTGGAAATGCGGCGTCGGTTCGCGCTTGCGGACGACGTCTTCGAACATGACCTCTCCGGCACAAGGGGCGGCGATGGCCGCCGGATCGAGGAGTGAGACGATGAACGGCGTGGTGAATATCGACGACTTGCGCAAGCTCGCGAAGAAGCGACTGCCGAAAATCGCCTACGACTTCATCGAGGGCGGTACCGACGACGAGGTCGGTCTCGTCACCAACGAGCAGGCCTTCCGCCAGGCGCGCATCGTGCCGCGCTACCTGGTCGACGTCTCGGTGCGCGACCAGTCGACGACCCTGTTCGGTCGCACCTATTCGAGTCCCATCGGCATCGCCCCGACAGGCCTCGCCGGCCTGTTCCGCCACGGCGCCGATCTGATGCTGGCCGAGGCCGCGCGCGACGCCAACGTGCCCTTCATCATGTCGGGTTCCAGCACCGGCTCGATCGAGGATCTCGGCAAGCTCGCCCCCGACCATGGCTGGTACCAGCTCTATTCCGCCAAGGACCAGGCCGTCTCCGAGGACATGATCAAGCGCGCGGGCGACGCCGGCCTGCGCACCCTGGTCTTCACCGTCGACGTGCCCGAGGGCTCGAACCGCGAGCGCAACACGCGGAACGGCTGGGGCCGCCCGCTGAAGCTCACCTTGAAGGGCAAGTTCGAGGCGCTGATGCATCCGGCCTGGATGATGCAATGGCTGCGCCACGGCACGCCGTACTTCGACAACTGGGCGAAGTACGCAGGCCCCAACCCCACCGCCAACACGGTCGCCGATCTGGTCGCCTACCAGAACCGCGCGCCGATGAGCTGGAAGCACGTCGAGCGCTACCGCGAGCTGTGGAAGGGCAATTTCGTGCTGAAGGGCATCATGCATCCCGACGATGCGCTCCGTGCCCACTCGCTGGGCGTCGACGGCATCATGGTGTCGAACCACGGCGGCCGTCAGCTCGACATCGCGCCGTCGCCGCTCGAGGTGCTGCCGGCGATCCGTGATGCCGTGGGCGACAAGATGACGGTGATGTTCGACGGCGGCATCCGCCGCGGCATGGATGCGATCGTGGCATTGTGCATGGGCGCCAAGTTCTGCTTCGTCGGCCGGCCGACGCTCTATGGCGTGACGGCCGGCGGCGTGCCGGGCGCCACCAAGGCGCTGCAGATCTTCCGGCGCGAGATCGACATCACCCAGGCGCAGATCGGCGCGCCTAAAATCGCCGATCTCGGCCCGCAGTTCCTGATGTGGAAGGACGAGGAGGATCTGAGGCGCAATCGGCGGTGATGGGAATGCGACTTTGGTGTGATCCAGTCTTTCTTCAGATCAAGCTTCCGTTTAGATGCCCAGGCGATCTTGAATAGAGTCGATCACCCAAAAAGACTGCTCCCATCACCAGAAGAATGCTCGATAGTTTGTGCTGCATACTGATTGAGTGCACTCGACGGACAGTGAGTTCGGCCACGACACCGACAACGAACAGGCTAAACAGCCAAAGTCCCATTTGAAATGTATGGGTGGAATTGCCAGCCAAGCTCGCGAACTGCTTGAAAATCGATTGCTCGATCGTCTGACGACACATGCCAGTAATTCGTTGAGGATCAATCTCGGCAATTTCCGGGTGGCATGATGAGGAGAACGTCAAGCCCAACCGGCGGTGATGGGTCATGCCGGCCCCGGATGGGGCAGCTGTCACGTGTAGAGGTGGCAGGCGACCATGCGGCCTCGCACCGGTGCGAGCGCCGGCTCCTCGGCCGAGCAGCGTGCCGTGGCGTGCGCACAGCGGGGATGGAAGTGGCAGCCGGAAGGCGGGTTCAGCGGGCTCGGCACCTCGCCCGACAGCACTTCCTCGTCGCGTCGTTCGTCGGGATGGCTGGGCAATGCGGCAGCAAACAGCGCCTTGGTGTAGGGATGCATGCCGTTGGCGGCCAGGGTTTGCGCTTCGCCACTTTCCACGATCTTACCCAGGTACATGACGACGATCTCGTGGCTCATGTGCCCGACCGCGGCAAGGTCGTGGGCGATAAAGAGGTAGGACAGGCCGAGCCGATCCTGCAGGTCGCACAGCAGGTTCAATATCTGGGCACGGATCGAAACGTCAAGCGCCGAGACGGGCTCGTCGAGCACCACCAGTTTGGGCGACAGGACCAACGCGCGGGCGATGGCGATGCGCTGCCGCTGGCCGCCGGAGAATTCGTGCGGGAAGAGATCGGCCGAGCGCTCCGGCAGTCCGACAAGATCGAGTAGTTCGAGCGTGCGCCGGCGAATCTCGGCCGGCGAGACCTTCTCGTTTATACGCAGCGGCTCGCCGATGATGGCGCTGATCCGCATGCGCGGATTGAGCGAGGCATAGGGATCCTGGAACACGGCCTGAACCGAACGGCGGTAGTAGCGG
>MEMN01000206.1:6428-12968 GCA_001767945.1 Alphaproteobacteria bacterium RIFCSPHIGHO2_12_FULL_66_14
CGCGTCGAGCGTCGCGAGATCGTGCCCGTCGAACAGGATGGTGCCGTCGGTCGGCGCCTCGAGCCCCAGCACCAGCTTGGCCGTCGTGGTCTTGCCGCAGCCGGACTCGCCGACCACGCCTAGCGTCTTGCCTTGCTCGATCGTGAACGAGATGCCGTCGACGGCCCGGACCACGTCGCGGTGGCGCCCGAAAATGCCGCGTCGGGACGGGAAGTGCTTGGTGACGGCCTCGGCGTGCAGTACGGCGGTCATGTCCCGTCGCTCCTCGCGCGCGCACCGATGGCCGGCGGCGCCTCGCTGTCCGACTCGGCAAGCCAGCAGCGTGCCGTATGGTCGCTGTCGATGGCGATCTCCGGCGGCGCTTCGCGGCGGCAGCGGGCGATCGCCGCCGGACAGCGCGGCGCGAAGGCGCAGCCTGGCGGCAGCGACGACAGATCCGGCGGCTGCCCCTCGATGGCGGTCAGTCGCCCGCGATTGTCCGTCATGCGCGGGATCGAGCCGAGCAGCGCCCTGGTATAGGGGTGAGCAGGAGCGGAGAAGATGCGCGACACCGGACCCTGCTCAACGATGCGCCCGGCGTACATCACCGCCAGGAGGTCGCACATCTTGGCGACGATGCCGAGATTGTGGGTGATGAAGATCAGCGCCAGCCCGTACTGACGTTGCAGATCCCCGAGCAGATTGAGGTATTGCGCCTGAATGGTCAGGTCGAGACTGGTAGTCGGCTCGTCGGCGATCAAGAGACGCGGCTCGCACGAGATGCCGATGGCGCCCACGATCCGCTGCCGCATGCCGCCCGACATTTCGTGCGGGAACTGGCTCACGCGGGTTTCGGGCGATGCGATGCGCACGGACTTGAGCAGTTCGATGGCGCGCTTCCAGGCCAGCTTGAAACTCGCGCCCTCATGCACCCGGAGCGGCTCGCCGACCTGGTTGCCGATGGAGAAAAGTGGGTTCAGCGAGGCCATCGGATCCTGCAGGATCATGGCGATCCGTTTGCCGCGCACGTGCCGCATCTCGGCGTCGGTCTTGTCAAGCAGGTTCTCGCCCTCGAACATCATGCGGCCGCTGACGATGCGCGCCGCCGGTGGCAGCTGGCGCATGATCGTCAATGCCAGCGTGCTCTTGCCCGAACCCGATTCGCCCACGATGCCCAGAGTCTCGCCGGCGCCGAGACGCAGCGTCACGTCCTCCACGGCGGGCACTACACGGGCCCCCTGCTGGGAGACATAGTGGGCGGACAGATGCTCGAGCGACAGCAGAGACTCTCGCGACATGGCGGCCATCACAGCTGCCGCAATTGGGGGTCGAGCTTGACGCGCAACCAGTCGCCGAGAAGGTTGGCCGACAGCACCATCAGCATGATGCATGTGCCGGGCAGGACGGTGAGCCACCAGCGCCCGACCATGAGCCCCTGCTTGCCGTCTGCCATCATCAGGCCCCAGGCGGGCTTCGGCGGCGGCACGCCGACGCCGAGGAACGACAGCGCGGCCTCCGTGACGATGACCACGCCCAACATCAGCGTGCCGAGCACCACCGCCGAGTTGATGACGTTGGGAAGGATGTGGCGCCACATGATGAGACGCTTGGGGCAGCCAGCGACGATGGCGAGGCGCACGAACTCCCGTTGCTTGAGCGACAGGACTTCGCCGCGGATGACGCGGGCGTAGCGCGTCCAGTACACGGCGCCCAGGATGATGATGATGTTCAGTTCGCTGGGTCCCACGATCGCGGCGAGGAAGATGGCGAAGGTCAGCGCCGGCAGGGCGAGCCAGGCGTCCGCCACGCGCATGATCACTTGATCGACCCAGCCGCCGAGATAGCCCGACAGTATGCCCAACAACGTACCGATGCCGCCCGCCACCAGCACCGCGGTGACGCCGACGATCATCGAAACCCGCGCGCCGAAGATCAGCCGCGACAGCACATCCCGGCCGACATGGTCGGTGCCGAGGAGATGCGCCATGCTGCCTCCCTCCTGCCAGGCCGGTGGGCGGTAGCGCTGCGACAGACTGCCGAACTGCGGATCGTAGGGCGCCAGGAAGTCGGCGAAAATCGCGACCAGGGCGATGATCAACAGGATAAGCATCGGGATCATCGGAAAATCCCTGAACTTCTTGAGCGAAAACCGGCCTGGCGGCGCGCCTCTGGCCAGGGAGGGCGTAGCGACAGTCATGGGACTCAACTCTCCAGACGAATTCGCGGATCGATAAATGCGTAGAGGATGTCGACCAGCAGATTGACCAGGATGATCATGCTGCCGCCGAGCACCACCACCGCCTGAACGATGGGGAAGTCCCGGAAGGTGATGCCTTCGTAGAGCAGTCGCCCGATGCCGGGCCAGGCGAACACCGTTTCCACGACGACGGCGACGTTGATCATCACCACCAGGTTGATGCCGGCCAGCGTGATCACCGGGATCAGTGCGTTCTTGAAGGCGTGCTTGCCGACGACCATCGCCTCCGGCAGGCCCTTGAGCCGCGCCAGCTTGACGTACTCTGAACCCAGGACCTCCAGCATCGACGACCGCGTGAGGCGCATGTGGGCCGCGGCGAAGTACCAGCCGAGCGTGAACGCCGGCATCACCACGTGCCAGGCCGTGCCCGCTCCCGAGGACGGCAGCCAGCCGAGATAGACGGTGAAGATGAGAATGAGGACGAGGCCGATGAAGAAGGAGGGCAGCGACAACCCGAGCAGGGTGAAAATCTTGCCGGCATTGTCCCAGAAGCCTCCGACGTGGACGGCGGCGAGGACGCCGCTCGGGATGCCGATTACCAGCGACAGGATCATGGCCACCGCCGCCAGAAGCAGCGAGTTGGGCAGGCGCTCGAAGTAGAGATCGAGCACCGGCGTTCGATAGTAGAAGGAGAGACCCAGATCGCCGGTGAGGAAGCTTTTCACGAACAGCCAGTACTGAAGCCACAGGGGCTGATCGAGGCCGAACTGACGGCGCAGGTTGGCGATGTCTTCGAGGCTGGCGCCCGGTTCGAGCAGGAGGCTCGTCGGATCGCCAGTCACTCGCACGAACAGGAAGATGGTGAGTGACAGCAGGAACAGCGAAAGCAGCGAGTAGCCGGTCCGGCGGATGATGTACTGCTTCATGACAGGCGGTCCCTGCTGTCGTCGTGCTACTTCTTGATGGTCACATCCTCGTATGGAGCCGAATAGGCGTGGCCCTTGATCAGGCCGAGGCCCGATTCGCCGACGCGCTTGCCCACTCCATTGAGGAAGGCGAGCTGCCAGATGGGCGCGTAGACGCTGCGCTCGTGGATGATCTGCTGTATGCGATGCAGGAGCTCCGTGCGCTTCTTCTCGTCGAGTTCGGAGGCCTGCTTGGCGAACAGGTCGTCGATGTCGGGATAGTTACCATAGGTGTAGGCCCCGCCCTTGACCGCGAACGCTTCGAGACGGGTGGCGGCGTTGCCGAAGGCCCCGGAGGCGCCCTGGATGACATTTTTGAGTTTCTTCTGCGAGTAGGAGCTGAAGAAGGCGGCGCGCTCGAGCGGGCGCAACCTGAGGCGGATCCCGGCCACCTGCAGATAGTTGATCACCGCCTCGGCGACATTGGCGTACGACGTGTCGCAGTAGTAGTCGCCGGCCTCGAAGCCGCGCCCGTGACCTGCGGCGGCGAGCAGTTCCTTGGCCTTTGCCGGGTTGTAGACCGCCGCGGGCGGCTTCCAGTAGAACGCGAAATTGTCCGGGATGATGCTGTTCGTCACCGGCGAGTATCCGAGCGTCAGTGCCTCGGAGACCGCCTTGTAGTCGATCGCCAGCCGCGCCGCCTCGCGCACGCGCTGGTCGTGCCAGGGCGACTTCGGATCCCACTGGTCGGCGAAATAGAGCCAAAACGGCGCCTGGATGACCACGGACTTCAGCGTCAGTCCCGGTGTCTTGCGCAGATCCTCGGCCAGCTCGCCGCGGATCGAGTAGGCCATGTCGACCTCGCCGCGCTTCAGCGCCGCAAGGCGCGTGCCTTCTTCGGGCACCGTTCGGAACACCAGGCGCTTCACCGTGGGCATCTTGCGCCAGTAGCCGTCGAAGGCCTCCATTACCAGCTCGACGCCCGGTGTGAAGGACACGAAGCGGTACGGGCCGGCGCCCACCGGCGCCTTCTTGAATTGCTCGTCACCGACCTTCTCGACGTACTTCTTGGGCACGATCCAACCGGCGCCGGTCGCCGAACTGTAGAACGTGAGGAAGTCCGGCCAGGGCTCCTTCAGCACGAATCGCACGGTCCTCGCATCCGGAGTTTCGACCGCCTTCATCCGTGCCTTCAACATCGCGGCCGACGTTCCGCGGTAGCGCTCGAAGGAGAACTTGACGTCCTCGGCGGTAACCGGGTCGCCGTTGTGGAACTTCACGCCGGCGCGCACCGTGAACTCGTAGCTGAGCTTGTCCGGCGCCGCTTTCCAGCTTTCCGCCAAGCAAGGCTCGGCGGCATTGCCCGGCATCGGCTTCACCATGGCATCGTGCATGGCGTACATGATCATGAACGGCGTGATGATGCCGGGCGTCTCGGCCGGGTCGAACCACGTCGGGGCGAGCGAAACGTGCACCGCCCAGGTCAATTGGCCATCGGGGCTCGCCGCCATTGCTGTGCCGCGTCCCAGCTCGACAATGCCGAGCGTCGACAGCGCCATCGCGGTGCGGCGGGTGATCTTTGACGGTTTCCTGTTGTCAGTGCCTGCAGACTCGTTCGAATCGAGCCGAATCACGGTCTTCGTCCGCATAGTCGCCTCCCATTGACGTGGTCACACAGAAATGTGGAATCACTCGAACGCGGCGCTACCACGCGCGCGCGCTGCCCAACCCGGGGGCAGCACGGGAAGCCAATCAACGCTCGGCCGGTGGCCGGCCGGTATCGTTAAGGCGAGCGATCGATCCTTCGCGCGATCATCGTTGCCTCCCTTTGGTCGCCTCCCGCTTGGCGCGGGACGGTGATCCTCGATGGGACCTTGCGAGCGACGTTATGCGCAAAAGGAGGTATCGGGCAACGAAATTCCGAAGGTAGAAATCAGCTTGTTCATAATGCGGCAGAAGGCGGCGAGGAGTCGAAGGTTCCTCGTCGCTCTCGTCTTGTTCGTCTATTGCACCACCTCGAACAGGCCGGCGGCGCCCATGCCGCCGCCGATGCACATGGTGACGACGACGTTCTTGGCTTTGCGGCGGCGGCCCTCGATCAGGGCGTGGCCGGTGCAGCGCGCGCCGGTCATGCCGAAGGGATGGCCGATCGAGATCGAGCCGCCGTTGACGTTGAGCTTGTCGTTGGGAATGCCGAGCTTGTCGCGGCAATAAAGGACCTGCACGGCGAAGGCCTCGTTCAGCTCCCAGAGGTCGATGTCATCCATCTTGAGCCCGAAGCGCTTCAGCAGCTTGGGGATCGCATAGACCGGGCCGATGCCCATCTCGTCGGGCTCGCAGCCGGCCACGACCAGGCCCTTGTAGATGCCGAGCGGCTTCAGGCCGCGCTTGGCGGCCTCGGCGTCGCTCATGATCACCGCAACCGAGGCGCCGTCGGAGAGCTGGCTCGCATTGCCGGCCGTGATCCACTTGTCCGGGCCCATCACCGGCTGCAGCTTGGCCAGGCCCTCGATGTTGGTGTCGGGCCGGTTGCCCTCGTCCTTGGCGAGCTTCACCGTCTTCTTCGAGGTCTCGTTGGTGTTCTTGTCGGTGACCAGCATCGTGGTTTCCATCGGCACGATCTCGTCGTCGAACTTGCCGGCCTGCTGGCCCGCGGCAGTGCGGAGCTGGCTCTGCAGCGAGTACTCGTCCTGGGCCTCGCGGCTGATCTTGTAGCGCGCCGCCACCGTGTCGGCGGTCTGGATCATGCTGTGATAGATGCCGGGCACGTGCTCCTGGACCCAGGGATTGACGAGGCGGTTCTTGTTGCCGCCCGGCGGGCCCTGCACAAGTGAGACGGACTCGAGGCCGCCGGCGATCATCACCGGCACCTTGTCGACAAGTATGCGCTGAGCCGCCATCGAGATGGTCTGCAGGCCCGAGGAGCAGAAGCGGTTGACGGTGGCGCCCGAGACGCTGACCGGCGCGCCGGCGCGCATTGCCGAGACGCGGGCCACGTTGGAGCCCGTCGTGCCCTCAGGCGCGGCGCAACCCAGGAGCACGTCCTCGACCTCCGCCAGATCGAGCTTGGCGCGCTCGGCGGCATGCTTGATCACGTGGGCACCCATGTCGGCGCCGTGGGTGTCGTTGAAGGCGCCACGGAAGGCCCTTCCGATCGGGGTGCGGGCGGTGGAGACGATGACGGCATCAGCCATTGGATTTTCCTTCCCTCAAAATCGAATTGATCAAACGGTAGAGAATTTCTTGCCTTCCTGCACCAGCTTCTTGAGCAGCGGCGCGGGCTCCCAGAACGGGTCGCCCGAGGCGTCGCGATACTTCAGAAGCGCGTCGTGGATGGTCTTCAGGCCCACGACATTGTCGGCCCACCACATCGGGCCGCCGCGATAGACCGGCCAGCCGTAGCCGTTGACCCAGATGACGTCGATGTCGAGCGCGCGCTGGGCCATGCCTTCTTCCAGG
>MEMN01000206.1:13035-15146 GCA_001767945.1 Alphaproteobacteria bacterium RIFCSPHIGHO2_12_FULL_66_14
GGCGCGTGATGCCGAGCTTCTTCGACGTCTCCTCGATGATCTTCTCGACCTCGGGATCGGGGATCGGCGTGCGGTCGGGCAGGTTGTACTTGTAGTAGCCGGCGCCGGTCTTCTGGCCGAAGCGGCCGAGCTCGCAGATCGCATCGGCCACATAGCCGGTGTAGCGGACGTTGCGCTTTTCCTTCTCCTTCTTGCCCTGGCGGATGCGCCAGCCGACGTCGTTGCCGGCAAGATCGCTCATGGCGAAGGGGCCCATCGGGAAGCCGTAGTCGTAGACCACCTTGTCGATCTGCTGGGGAAGGGCGCCTTCCTCCATCATGTAGGCCGACTGGATGCCGCGCATGCGCAGCATGCGATTGCCGACGAAGCCCTCGCAGACGCCGACCAGCACGGGGATCTTGCCGATCTTCTTGGAGAACGACATGACGGTGGCGATGACGTCCTTCTCGGTCGCCTTGCCGCGCACGTTCTCCAGCAGCTTCATGACGTTGGCCGGCGAGAAGAAGTGCATGCCGATCACGTCACCGGGGCGCTTGGTGTAGGAAGCGATCTGGTTGACGTCGAGACCGGAGGTGTTGGTGGCGAGGATCGCGCCCGGCTTGGTCACCTCGTCGAGCTTCTTGAAGACGGTTTCCTTCACTTCCATGGTCTCGAACACGGCTTCGATCACCAGGTCGACGTCCTTGAGGTCGTTGTAGTCGAGCGTGGGTTTGATCAGCGCCATGCGCTTTTCGACGTCCTCGGCCTTCATGCCGCCGCGCTTGGCGGTGTTCTCGTAGTTGGTGCGGATGGTCTTCAGGCCGCGGTCCAGCGCCTCCTGCGAGGTCTCGAGCATGGTGACCGGCACGCCTGCATTGGCGAAGTTCATGGCGATGCCGCCGCCCATGGTGCCGGCGCCGATGATGCCGCCGGTCTTGATCTCGCGCTGCGGCGTATCGGACGGCACGTCGAGCACCTTGGCCGCCTCGCGCTCGGCGAAGAAGTAGTAGCGCTGGGCTGCCGACTCCGACGAGGTCAGCAGCTCCATGAACAGCTCGCGCTCGCGCCTCATGCCCTCGTCGAACGGCAGTTCGACGGCGGCCTGCACGGTCTTGATGATGCTCCACGGCGCCTTGAAGCCGCGCGCCCGCCGCGCAATCGCCTTTTCCGTCTCCTTGAACAGGTCGGGCGATTCGAGCGTCGCCGTGAGGTCGCGGACGCGGCGCAGCGGCGCCTTCTGCGCCAGCAGCATCTCGGCATGGGCGACGGCGCCCTTCAACAGGTCGCCCTCGACGATGGCATCGACGATGCCTTTGCTCTTGGCCTCGGGGGCCGGGATGTGGCGGCCCGAGATGATGGCATCGAGCGCGTACTTGGCACCCGTGAGGCGCGGCAGGCGCTGGGTGCCGCCGGCGCCCGGCAGGATGCCGAGATGGACTTCCGGCAGGCCCATGCGCGTGGTCGGCAGCGACACGCGGTAGTGGGCGCCCAGCGCCGTCTCCAGCCCGCCACCCAGCGGCGTGCCGTGCAATGCCGCCACGATCAGCTTGGGCGAGTTCTCCATGGTGGTGATGACGTCGTTCAGGTTGGCGCCTGACGGCGGCTTGCCGAACTCGCGGATGTCGGCGCCGGCGATGAAGGTGCGGCCGCCGCCGATCAGCACGATGGCGTCGATGTTGGGGTCCTTGCCGAAGGCTTCGACGCCCTCCTTGATGCCGTTGCGCACGGCGGCGGCCAGCGCATTCACCGGCGGATTGTTGACCGTGAGGATGCCGATACGCCCCTGGGTGGAGCGAAGGACTGCGTCAGACATGAGCGTATCTTTCCCTGTGAAGCCTGTTGGAGTTGGGCCCGTCTTAGCACGGATGCAGCGACCGCAAGGCGTTCCAGGATTTCGCTTTGCGGAGGATCGTGCGCATCTTTAGAGGGGCTGGCCGAGATTTCCTATCTGTTCGCGCAAACCTCTGAAAACAGGAAGAGATGTACCCAAAAACGACACACCCGATGTGACATTTCCCCGTGCCCGCGTCCCAAGCCAACCTCATGCTGAGTCGGGCGGAGGAGCCTCCGCCCTGTACCGCGCAGCGGTCGTCTCGAAGCATGGGAACGAGCACGATGTCTGTTGCCCATGC
>MEMN01000206.1:15159-15538 GCA_001767945.1 Alphaproteobacteria bacterium RIFCSPHIGHO2_12_FULL_66_14
TGGTGGGCGCTCCTCAGCATGAGGTTGGTGTTGGAACGGATTGGAAATGACACCCGATGAGATGTGTGAACATCACATCGCACGTCAGATTGAGTCGCCGTCGGACGCATTGGAACGCCGGTTGCTTGACCGGGCTCGCGTGTGATTCAACATGAACATGATCAGCCGTTCGTCGTGGCGGCGGTAGGTGGCGGTCATGACGCCGTTGCGGAAGACGTAGCGTGGAACGCCGGTGCGGGCGAGGGAGTAGCCGCGGTCGAGCAGTTCGTCCTCGCGGAGCTGCAGGGCCCGGTCCCAGCGTTCGCGGAAACGGGGATCGGCATCGCGCCAGCGGTAGAGTGTGCGACGATCGATCCCGGCACGCGCCGCCGAATAGCTG
>MEMN01000207.1:0-362 GCA_001767945.1 Alphaproteobacteria bacterium RIFCSPHIGHO2_12_FULL_66_14
GCGGCCGGCCGCCCGAAGACCACTTCCTCCATTTTGCTGAAAACGACGCGGCCCGAAGCGGTCATGCTCATCCTCCTGTAATTTTGCTATCGTGGCGGCGAAAACAGGCAAGGAAAAGCATGACCGGCACACGGGATGGCGCGATCGCCCGCGCAGAGAAATATTTCGACGAGGGAGGCTTCCTTGAGGAGCTGCAGCGGCGGGTGGCCATTCCGACGACCAGCCAGGAGCAGTGCTCGATGCCTGCCCTGCAGCAATACGTCTCCGGCGAGATGACCGATTCCCTGCAGAAGCTCGGCTACGACTGCACCGTGCTGCCCAACCCGCGCAGCGAATACGGCCCGTTCCTGATCGCCCGCCGG
>MEMN01000207.1:384-2175 GCA_001767945.1 Alphaproteobacteria bacterium RIFCSPHIGHO2_12_FULL_66_14
CCGTGCTGACCTATGGCCACGGCGACGTGATCCGCGGCCAGGACGAGCAATGGCGCGCCGGCCTGTCGCCCTGGAAGATCGTGATCGAAGGCGATCGCATGTATGGCCGCGGCACCGCCGACAACAAGGGCCAGCACACGATCAACATCGCCGCACTCGCCTGCGTGCTGCAGGAGCGCGGCTCGCTGGGGTTCAATTCGACGATCCTGATCGAGACCGGCGAGGAAACCGGCTCGCCCGGCCTCGCCGATTTCTGCAAGGCCAACAAGGCGGCGCTGAAGGCCGATGCGCTGATCGGCTCGGACGGCCCCCGGCTCGATCACCGCCGGCCGACCATCTTTGGCGGCACCCGCGGCACGATGAACTTCAACCTCAAGCTCACGATGCGCGAGGGTGGGCACCATTCGGGCAACTGGGGCGGGTTGCTGGCAAATCCCGGGATCATCATGGCCCATGCGCTCGCCACCATCACCGACCAGCGCGGGCAGATAAAGGTACCAGAGTGGCGGCCCAAGACGCTCACCAACTCGATCCGCGCGGCGCTGGCCGATGCCCACATCGACGCCGGCGAGAACGCCCCGACGATCGATCCGGAGTGGGGCGAAAAGTCGCTGACGCCGGTCGAGCGCGTGTTCGGCTGGAACAGCTTCGAGGTGCTGGCCTTCAAGACCGGCAATCCCGACCGCCCGGTCAACGCCATCCCGCCCAGCGCCGTCGCCTACTGCCAGCTGCGCTTCGTCGTCGGCACCGATCCCCACGACGTCATCCCGGCGCTGAAGCGCCATCTCGACAAGCACGGCTTCGGTCAGATCGAGATCGAGCAGGCGCGCGATGTGATCATGAACGCGACGCGGCTCGATCCCGAGAATCCGTGGGCGAAATTCGCCGCCGCCTCGATCGAGAAGACGGCCGGCCAGAAACCCAACATGCTGCCCAATCTCGGCGGCTCGCTGCCCAACGAGGTCTTCACCGACATCCTCGGCCTGCCGACGGTGTGGGTGCCGCATTCCTACGCCGCCTGCTCCCAGCATGCGCCCAACGAGCATCTGCTGGCGCCGGTGGCGCGCGACGGGCTCCGGCTCATGGCCGGCATCTTCTGGGACCTCGGCGCGCAAGGCCGCCCGGGCTAGACTGCCGGCATGCTGTCCGCCGACGAGGCCGCCGACCTGATCGACGCCATCGCGTCCCACCAGGACCGCGCAGCCTTCGCCAGCCTGTTCCGCCATTTCGCGCCAAGGGTGAAGGCCTTCATCATGCGCGGCGGCACGGATGCGGAGACCGCGCAGGAAGTGGCCCAGGAGGCGCTGATCATGGTGTGGCGGAAGGCCGCCAGCTTCGACCGCAGCCGGGCCTCCGTCGCCACGTGGATCTACACCATCGCCCGCAACAAGCGGATCGACCTGCTGCGCCGGGCCACCCGGCCGGTCGATACCGAGGACTGGCTGATGGTCTATGCGCCCGAGGGCGAGGATGCCGACAAATCCGTCCTCGCCGGACAGACGTATACCCGGGTGAAGGAACTGCTGAATGGCCTGTCGGAAGATCAATTGGTGGTGATCCGGAAGGCATTTTTCGAGGACAAGACCCATACCGTGATTGCCGAGGAGCTGAAGCTGCCCCTGGGTACGGTAAAGTCCCGCATTCGCCTGGCCCTGGGGCGCCTGCGCGAGGCTTTGGAGAAAGACCAGACATGAGCCGCCATCCGGCCCCCGAGGAGCTGCTGCTGGACTACGCGGCCGGCGCCCTGCCCGAAGCGCCGGCGCTGGCCTTGGCGTTACACGTGGCCCTCGA
>MEMN01000207.1:2190-15444 GCA_001767945.1 Alphaproteobacteria bacterium RIFCSPHIGHO2_12_FULL_66_14
ATGGGCGATGGCCGGGCTGGACGGAGTAGCCGTTGAGCCGCGGGCGATACCGGCCGCGCGGCGCCCCGGGTTCGAATGGGCGCCACCGCCGCTGGTGCCCCATCTTCGCCCCGGCATGGGCTGGCGGCGCATCCTGGGCAAATTCGACGAGATCCGGCTCGACGTGCCGGGCGAGGCCTATCGCGTATCGCTGCTGCGGCTGGAGCCGGGCCGCGGACTGCCCGAGCACAAGCATGCCGGCTACGAGTACACGGTCTGCCTGCAGGGCGGCTATACCGACGCGACCGGCAGTTACCGTGTGGGCGACTTCGCCGTCGGGCCGGGCGCCGAGCGGCACGAGCCTATCGCCGACCCCGGCGATCCCTGTATCGCGCTGATCGTGGTCGAGAAGCCGATCGTACTGACCGGCCCGTGGGGCCGTTGGCTGAACCCGCTGGTGCGCCGCGGCCTCATCTGACGCGGCGATCCGCCAGCGTTGACCGCCAGATGGCTTCCCTTCAGGCTCGCCGGCTTGAAGGGGAGACCTCATGCCGCGCATTCCGTACTACGAGATCGAAAACGCCACGGGCAAGCACGCCGAGTTGCTCGGCAAACTGAAGCCGATGCTCAACATCTATCGCATGCTGGCCAACTCCGAGCAGGGCGCGAAGGGTTTCCTGCGCATGGGCAATGCACTGCTCTATCGCTGTGAGCTCGATCCCGTGCTGCGAGAACTGGCGATCATCCGGGTCGGGCGGCTAAGCCGCGCCGCCTACGAAGTCTTCCAGCACGAGCGCATCGCCCGCGAGGTCGGCGTCGCCGAGGAGAAGATCGCCGCCCTGCGCGACGCCACCCTCGAGGCGCCCGCCTTCACCGACAACGAGAAAGCCGTGCTGCGCTATGCCGACGACGTCGTGCGCAACGTCAAGGCCTCGGACAAGACTCTGAAGGCCGTCCAGGCCATCCTGACGCCGGGCGCCCTGGTCGAGCTCACGCTCACCATCGGCTACTACATGATGGTCTGCCGCTTCCTCGAGACCATGGGTGTCGAGGGCGAGGACGGCCAGGCGGAATGGCTCAAGACGGCGAAGTTGTAAGTGTAGGAGTTGAGAAATGGCGTATCGCGTCCTGATTGCGCAGTTCATGCACGAGACCAATACTTTCAGTAAACTGCCGACCACGCTGGAGGATTATCGCAAGCGCTGGCTGATCGAGGGCGAGGCGATGGTGCCGCGCTTCACCGGCACTAAAAACGAGGTCGGCGGCTACATCGACGCGGTTAAGAAGTACGGCTGGGAGCCGGTGTGGGCGGGCGCGGCCAATGCCACGCCCTCGGGAAAGCTCACGAAGGAATGCTGGGAAACGATCCGCGACATGATCGTCAATGCGGCCCGGAAGGCGGGCAAGCTCGATGCGGTCTGCCTGTCGCTGCACGGGGCTGCCGTGACGGAGACCGAGGACGACGCCGAGGGCGCGCTGCTCGAGGCGTTGCGTGGCATCGTTGGACCGGAAATTCCCATGGTCGCCACGCTCGACCTGCATGCCAATGCCACCCTGAAGATGGCGAGGAACGCCAACGCGCTGGTGAGTTACCGCACCTATCCGCACATCGACGGCTACGAGCGCGCGGTGCAGGCCGCGGCGCTGGTCCAGGAGGCACTGGAGGGCCGGAAGAAGCCGCACTGCCTGCTGGTCCAGCCCGCCATGCTGGAAGGTGCCGACCACGGGCGCACGACGCAGCCCGGCCTGATGCGCGATCTGCTGGCTAGGGCCGATGCCTTCGAGAAGGAGCCCGGCATCAATGTCGTCAGCATCCAGGCGGGTTTCACCTGGGCCGACATTCCCTACACCGGCCCGTCGGTGGCGGTGAGCTTCGAACCCGCTGCTGGGGCGCGCGCCAGGGCGGTGGCCACGGCGATGCTGGACGAGATCTGGAAGCGCCGCGACGAGAGCTCATCGGACTACCGGCCGATCTCCGATGCGATGGCGGCAGCAAAGGCGGGTGTGGGCAAGCAAGGCCCGCTGGTGGTGGCCGACGGCACCGACAATCCCGGCGGCGGCGGCTACAACGACACCACCCCCGTGCTGCAGGCGCTGATCGACGCCAAGGTCGAGAACGTGGCGTTCGGCACGATCTACGATCCCGGCACCGTCCAGCAGGCCATCAAGGCGGGCGTCGGTTCGGAGATCGACGTCGTGCTGGGCGGCCACACCGATCCCTCGATGGGCGGGCCGGTGAAGGCGAAAGCGGTCGTGAAGATGCTGTCGGACGGCAGCTTCAAGAACGACGGGCCGATGAACGCCGGCGTCGAGACCTCGATGGGACCGACGGCGGTGCTGCGCATCGGCGGCATCGACGTGGTGACGATTTCCAACCGCATCCAGACCATCGACCTGCAGGTCTTCCTGAGCCAGGGCATCGATCCCCGGACCAGGAGCGTGGTGGTGGTGAAGAGCGTGCAGCATTTCCGCGCCGCCTACGCGCCGATCGCCCGCGAGATCGTGCTGGTCGATTCCGGCGGCATCTGTTCGCCCGACATCAGCCGGCTGAAGTTCACCAAGCTGCGCCGGCCGATCTGGCCGCTCGACGGCGTCAACGATCCCTATGCCGGCGTGGCGCGGGCCTGAGGATGACGACCGTCCATGCGCGCCATCTCGACGGCAGCGACGTGTACGTGGTCGATGGACTGTTTGCCCCGGATCTGGTCCGGCTGCTTTATGAATCGCTGAAGGACCTGCCGTTCGCACCTACCGAATTCGACACTGATGCGACGCGGAGCATGCCTCACCTGAATTTCGAATTCGACCCCGACGCGCTTTCGTCGAACCCGATGTTTCGCCTGTGGCGTGACCGCGTCGTGGCCAAGACCGGCGAACTCTTTCCGGCGAGCCGCGTCGAACTCGACCGCGTTCATTGCAACAGCCAGCCCTACGGTGACCTGCAGTTCGCCCATACCGATCTGGTGCCCGGCCTCACGTCGCTCTATTTCGCCAACGCCGAGTGGCTCGACGAATGGCAGGGCGAGACGATTTTCTACGATCGCGGCGGTGAGCCCTACTATGCGGTGGCGCCCAAGCCGGGCCGCGTCGTGGTGTTTTCCGGAGATCTCGTGCACCGGGGCGGCGTACCTTCGCGGGCTTGCATCAGCACGAGACTGTCGGTGGCGTTCAAATTCTCTACCTCCGCGCTCCAGAAAGGGCAGTGATGTCGAAATTCATCATCCTCGACGATGTCTTCGACGAGCAGACCAACAAGGCCATTGCAGGATTCGACTATGGCGATCGCGAACACTGGTACGGTCTCGGGTCCAATCCCACTCATGAGAGGATTCTGGAGATCTGCCGGAGCCATTTCGACCTGGAGCGCATCGTCGGTTACGAAATGTGGTCCAACCCGTCCAACCCGGACTGGCATGTCGACTGCGACGAACGGATCCGCCGCGACGAGAAGCGCTATGTTTTCCCGCAGTGCAGCGCGGTCTACTACGCGCGCGTCGAAAACCTCAGCGGCGGCGTGTTCTTCACCGACGACGTCAGGGTCTTTGCCAAGACGAACCGGCTGATCATGTTCTCGCCGGGCATGTTCCACGGCGTTTCGGTCTATACCGGCGTCCGGATCGCCGTCAGCATCGCGCCCTGGAACATGCGGGTCTATCCGCGCGGCGAGCCCGTCCCCTAGGCCTGTGGCGCAAGAGGAGCGTCGGCGTGCGGCGCGGCAGATCAATAGAGAAGGTGGCGCTCCCGGCGCAGGCGGAAGCCATCCAGCGGTGGTGACCAAGCGCGTGCGATTTCCCTCGGATCGCGCCGCGCCTTGATAGCGTCGAGCGCCGCGCGGGAACCTAGCAGGCCCAGCATGCGGTCGATCTTGAAGCTGTCACCATGCAGGCGATGGAGGGCTGCAGCCAGCTCGACGCCGAGCAATGGACTATCCAGCCGGCTGCGATTGGTAAGGAGTATTCGAACCCCATTGCATTGCTGGCCGGCGAAAATCGCCTCGGAGGGCGTGAAGGTCGCGGCCTCGAAGCGCACGCCGGCGATGCCGCGAGCGTTGAGGTGCTGGGCGAGTGCCTTGCCATCGACCCAGGGCGCGCCCAGCAGCTCGAAGGGTGCGTCGGTACCCCTGCCGACACTCACGTTCGCGCCTTCGACCATGGCGACGCCCGGGTAGAGCACCGCCTGCTCGAGCCGCCGCAGGTTGGGCGAGGGCGGCACCCAGGTGAAGCCGGTCTGATCGAACCATGACGCGCGATCGTAGTAGCGCATGCCGACGACATGCAGGCGGGCGCCGAGTTTCTTCTCCGCGTTGAACAGGCGGGCGAGTTCGCCGATCGTCATGCCGTGACGTACCGGCAAGGGCAGGTAGGTGATGAACGAAACGAGGTTCGCATCGAGCATCGGGCCCTGCACCGTGCTGGCGGTGATTGGGTTGGGCCGGTCGAGCACGAAGAAATCGAGCTTGTGCTGCGCCGCGGATTCCATGGCGTAGGCCATGGTCGTGGCATAAGTGTAGTAGCGCGTGCCGACATCCTGCATGTCGAAGACCAGCGCATCCAGCCCGGCGAGCATGGCGTCCGTCGGCCGCCGCGTGTCGCCGTACAGGCTATAGACGGGCAGGCCGGTCACGCGATCGCTGCCGGACGCGATCTTGCCTTCGCCCGACGCGTCGAGCCCGTGTTCGGGACTGAACAACGCCACCAGCTTCGGACCGGTCGCGCCGTGCAGGACATCCGCGGTCCGACGCCCCGCCGAATCGAGGGCCGATCGGTTGGTGATGAGTCCGATGCGGCGTCCCGCCAGCTGTTGGAAGCCATAGGCGCCGAGCACGTCGACGCCCGATAACACCCGATGTCGCTGCCCGCCGTTCGCCATGGCGCCTGCCACGGCAGCGATCCTTCTCAACATCGGCAGGATGTTGCCCTTGCCGTCGGGATGCAGCCGGTTGCTGAGCACAATGAGAAAGCTCTTCGTCTCCGGGTCGATCCACAGCGCGGTGCCGGTGTAGCCCGTGTGCCCGAACGACCGCGGCGAGAAGGCCGGCGCGAGAAATCCGGCGTAGGGCGAGGCGATGTCCCAGCCCAGACCGCGCAGCGCGGGCCCGCCGGCCGGACTCTGGGGCCGGGTCATCGCCGCGATGGAGTCCGGCCGCAGGATGGCCTGGCCTTGTATGGCACCGCGCGTCGTGCCGCCCGACGCCATCATGCGCGCAAACACGGTCAGGTCATCGGCGGTAGTGAACACGCCGGCGTGGCCGGCGACGCCGCCCATGCGGTAGGCGATCGGATCCTGGACCTCCCCCCAGCGCAGCTTGCCGCGTTCGACGTCTGCCGGCGCGATGCGGTCCCTGAGTGCGGCGGACGGCCGGAAGCCGGTATCGCGCATGCCGAGCGGCTGGAAGATCTTTTCGGCGCTGTAGGTTTCCAGCGGTTGGCCCGACACGCGCCGCACAAGCTCGCCCAAGACGATGAAGTCGACGTCACTGTAGATGAAGCGCGAGCCGGCCGGCGCCACGGGCTTCAGCGCCACGACGGTATCGAGCGCGCCCTCGATGCCGGACCATTTTTGGGTCGGAATGCCGGCGGGAAGGCCGGCGTAGTGGGTCATGAGCTGGCGGACAGTGATGACATCCTTGCCGTTGGTCGCGAAGGCGGGCCAGTAGGCAGCGGCCGGCCGGTCGAGATCGATCAGCCCGCGTTCTACGAGCTGCTGGATCGCCACGGCCGTTGCCATCACCTTGGTGAGCGAGGCGGCGTCGTAGATCGTGTCAACGGTCGCAGGCTTGACGGCGGGCATCACGGCGCGCTGGCCGAACGCTTGGCGCATCACGACCTTGTCGTTGACGCCTACCACGACCACGGCGCCGGGCAGGCGCCCTGCCGCAATCTCCTCGCGCACGATGGCGCCGATCGCTTCCGTCCCCTGTGCTTGCGTCATCCTTGCGGCAGGAGGTGCCGCGGCGGCGGGCGTCACCGTGGCCGCACACGAGACGACAGCCTGGCAGATCAGGCCGACGGCGAGAAGACGGAGCGCCTCAGCGGATCGCCAGAGCCTCGGCCTTGATTTCATCGCTTGAGTAGACATTACGCGGATTCCACAGCATCCAGCCGACCGTGCCGGCATCGCGGGACGCCTTGATTTGCTTGCCAATCTCGTCAGCGCCGAACTTCTGCCCGCCAAAGGCATAGTCAGTGAACGCCTGCAGCCAAGGCCTGTATCGCACCGACGTTTTCGCCGTCCTGCCTTTGCACTCCTCGAGCGAACGATAGACGATCTCGTACGGGTGGGCGATCGGGTTGCGGTAGCCGGGAATGCCGAACTGGAAGCCCGATGGGTAGAGCATGGGAGAAATGTAATCTACTACCGATGCCAAGTCCTCGATGCGCTGCCCGATGCCAGTGTCGTTGCGGTTCCAGCAGACGTAGCCGAAAATGTCGATCGCCAGGAACACGTTGTAAGGCACGGGCCGCCGTTGCGCCTCGCGCAAGAAGCCGGTGATCGCCTCCACGCGCGAAGCCTCGGTCGATGCCTGCGAATAGGCTGGGCCCACCGCGTCGGGGAAACGCACATAGTCGAACTGGATCTCATCAAAGCCGGCAGCGGCGGCCTCTTCAGCGACGCCTAGCGTGTAGTCCCAAGCCTCCTTGTGGAACGGATCGATCCAGGCCAAACCTTCGCGGTCCTTCCAGATCGCGCCCCCTGTGCCGCGGACAGCCCAGTCGGGCCGGACATTGACCAGCAGGTCGTCCTTGAACACCACGATGCGCGCGATCAGGTAGATTCCCCTGGTCTTGAGGCTGGTCACGAGTTCCTTCAGGTCGGGAATAGTGCGCAATTTGAGCGCCCCCGCCTTGGCGGCGAGCGGCAGGGCACTTGGGTAAGGGATGAGGCCGCGGTCGCCCTTCAGGTCGATAACGAGCGCGTTGAGCCCGCTTTTCTGAATCACGTCCAGCGCGGGGTTTCGCAGAAAAGGTGCGCCGATGCCGTAGACCGTGAGGTAGAGCGCCTTGGGCTCCAGCGGCGTCAGGCGGATCGTGTCCTGATCCGTGCTTCCCGCGGCAAACGCCTCCCGGCGATAGCCGGATGCCCGAACCTGCAACGGCAGGGCTCCGCCTTCCGTCCGATAGTGGCCCTGTGCATCGGTGAGGACGGTCCGTTCGCCGACCGTGATGATCGCGCCGGCGATCGGCGCCTTGGTCGCGCGGTTGACGACCGTCCCCTCGCGTTCCTGGGCGAAGGTTGCGGGTGCCAGCAAAAGCAGAGCGACGGCGGCGAGATACGACTTCATAAGGTCTTCATTTCGGTGCCGCCAAAAGGATTTCGAACCTGGCGCCGCGATCGGCGTCGACGACGAGGTAGCGCGGCAGGGCCATGAGCTTCTCGGTACGGGTGACGGGACGACGTTCGATCGAAAACGCCGCGACGTAGCCTGCCGCTTGGGCCCATTGCATCAGTTCAGTATCGTAGATGCCGAAAGGCCAGGCCAGGAGATCGACCTTGCCGCCCATGCGCTGTTCGAGGATGGTCTTCGATTTTGTGAACTGGTCCCGCACGAAGCGTTCATAGGCTGGCGACGCGAGACGGCGCCGCTCGATATTGAAGTTCGGGTGCCAGAAGGTATGCGACTGCACGTCGACGAGTCCCGATGCCTTCATTTCCGCTAGTTGTTCCCAGGTCAGCGCATAGCTCGCATTCGAGATCGCTGAAGGATAGATGAACAATGTGACTGGAATTCCGTGGCGCCGAATGAATGGAAACAGATCCGTGTAGACGGTGCGATGACCATCATCCACCGTCAGCACCACGGCGCGATCCGGAAGCGGTGTATCGGCGCCGTTCTGCAACGCGACAAGATCGCGTAGGGGGATCACTTGGTGGCCCCGTTCACGCAGTGTGCGGAGCTGGCTCTCGAAGACCGGCGTCGTCACCGTCATCTCGTCGGTGACCGCTGGACCGAAGCGGTGATAGACGAGAATTGGAACGTGCCGTAGCGGCTCTGCTGCGCCGGCGGACGGGGCGAAAAGCAGCATCGTAACCGCCGCCGCGAACAGCTTGCGAAATCCGCCGGCAAAACTACACATTGTTAATTATTAGTACCGGACGCAGCCTCCGGCATTGATCCATCGCAAGGACCGAGCCTCGCCTTATTGCTTGTGGCGGAAGAAGGTCGTCAGCACGAAGCGCCGGCCGCGTGTCACCGGCAGGGCGACGTGCAGCAACGAGCAGGAGAACACCGCCGCCGCGCCGAGCGGCGGACAGACGCGGACCCCGGCATATTCCGGGAAGGCGAGTTCACCGCCGTCGAAATCGTCGTTGAGGTTGAGCGAGACCGCGAAGGAGCGATTGGCGGTCGTCGGTGCGCCGTTGTCGCGGTGGGCGCCGAAGAAGTGCCGGCCCTCGGCGCTGTAGGACAGCACGACGTGCGAGTCGAAGGTGAATTCGCGATCGTAGGCGAAGACTTTGTTGAGTTCGGGGCCGATGCGGTAGGCGAGACGGTCGGAGATCGCCTTCAGCATCATCGGCTCGACGACCGTATAGTCCTCGGTCTGCTTCAGGTGGGAGACATTGACGTTGCCGTAGCGACTGGAAACGCCGCTGTCCTGGTGGTCGCCCTTGCCCCAGAGGCGGATGAGCTGGGTGCAGAAGTCCGGCTCGAAGACGCGCGGCAGCACGAGGACCGGCGCCATGGCGGTGCGCAGTACGAGATCGGTGCCGCCATCGGCGCGCACGCTGTCGGCGATACCGCCGATCGTTTCAGTTGTGGCGGGAAGCGCGCGGGTATCGAAGGTGATGGCGACGCGCTGGTTGGGGTCGAGGACGATCACGCGCATGCGCAGGCCGGTGGCCGGGCCGAAGCCGACGCCGCCTGCCTGGGCGAGCAGCGCGGGAAGGAATTTCCGGGCGTGGTCACAGAGCAGCAGCGGTCCTTCGTTGTCGACGCCGCCGCCACCCAGCTTCGACCACAGGGCTGCCGAGGGGGCGACGCCATTGCCGGCCACGACGACCAGGGAGGTGGAGGCGGCCTTGCAGGCGCCAGCCAACGCCGCGAATTGACTGCCGTCGAGGTTGCCGAGATCGTCGACCGCCAGCAGGGCCACCGGATCGCCGTTGAACGACCAGATGAACTTGCGCAGCTTGCCGTCGAGGCCGGGCAGGACGAAATCGGCAAGACGATCACCCGGGCGAAGGGACAGCGCGTTGGTCATCGGCCGTTGATCCCGAAATGGCCCGGGTATCCGGAAAAATGGTGGGCGCTGTAGGGATTGAACCTACGACCCCACCCGTGTGAAGGGTGTGCTCTCCCGCTGAGCTAAGCGCCCGGAAGGGGCGCGTATAGGGCGTGCGGGCCGAATCGTCAACGGGGCCAATCCGCCCGGGACGGATCGCGGGATCGGCCGCGTTGGGCTGTTGGGGCGGAGATGACACTTCTCGCGATCTTCATTGTTCTCGTCTTCGCCTACAGCTTGATGTCGCGGCGGCTTGAGGGAACGGTCGTCACTGGGCCGATCGTGTTTACGGCCGCGGGCATCCTAGCCGGGATCGCGGCGCCTCACGAACTGGCATCGGGGCCCGGCGCCCATTTCTTCCTCCAGCTCGCCGAGGTCGGCCTGGTCCTTCTGCTGTTCACCGACGCCGGTCGCACCGACCTGTCGCTGCTGTGGAACATCCGCGATCTGCCGGCGCGACTGCTCGGCGTCGGTCTGCCGCTTACCATCCTGCTGGGCGCCGTGGCGGCCCATCTGGTGTTCCCCGGCCTCAGCCTGTGGGAGGCGGCCATCGTGGCCGCGATCCTGGCGCCAACCGACGCCGGCCTCGGGCAAGTCGTCGTCAAGAGCGCGCGCGCGCCGCTGCGCATACGACAGGCGCTGAATGTCGAGGCCGGCCTCAATGACGGGTTGTCGGTACCATTCCTGCTGTTCTTCATCGCCCTGGCGGCGGCCCCGGAAGAAGGCACACGCGCGAGCTTCGCACAGTTCGTCGTCGAGCAGCTGGGCTATGGCGTGGCGGTCGGCGGGGTAATCGGTCTGGCTGGCGGCGGGCTGCTGGGATGGGCCGAGCGCCGGAAATGGATCTCGGATCCGTTCAAGCAGTGCGGCGTGGTGGCGCTGCCACTGTTTTGCCTTCTGGTGTCCGAGGCCGTCGCCGCAAGCATGTTCATCGCCGCCTTCGTCGCCGGCCTGGCGGTCCAGAAGGGGTTCGCGGATGCCCGCCGGCACAGCCTGGAATTCAGCGAGATCTGGGGGCAGATCATCAACCTGTCGGTATTCTTCCTGTTCGGCATGGTCGTGGCGCGCAACTGGCACGGCATCGACCTGCGGATCGTCCTCTATGCCGTGCTGAGCCTCACAGTCGTCCGCTTGATCCCGGTCGCGCTGTCGCTGGTCGGCGCCGGCCTTTGTCGCTCGACGGTGCTGTTCATGGGGTGGTTCGGGCCGCGCGGTCTGGCATCCATCGTGCTGGGCCTCGTCTACCTCGAGCAGGAGATCAAGCTGCCGGGAGAGCAGACCATCCGGCTCGCCACCATCGCCACCGTGCTGTTCAGCATCTTCGCCCACGGGCTGAGCGCCCAGCCCGGCATCGCGCTGTACGCCCGTCGACTGGTCGGGCTCGCCGCCGATGCGCCGGAGCGGCGCGACGGCAACTGAGCAGTCGCTATCGAGCGGCGAGCCGGTTGAGGGCGTCCGGAAGGGAGTCGAAACGGTCGATCACAGCGTCGGCGCCCAGCTCCCGGGCGGGCCGCGCCGTATAGCCCCAGCTCACCAGGACCGCGGGAATGCCGGCGCTGTGGGCGGCCTCGGCGTCGTGGATCGAATCGCCGATCATGACCGTTCGTTCGGGATTGCCGCCCATGCGCTCGAGCAGCATCAGGATGTGTTTGGGATCGGGTTTGTGGACCGGAAAGGTGTCGGCACCGGCCACGTCGGAGATCGGCGGCATCAGCTTCAGGTGCTCGAGGATGATACGCGCCGGCCGCTCGAACTTGTTGGTGCAGACGCCCTGCCTGAGGCCGAGGCGGTCGAACCGGCCGACCACGTCGGTCACGCCGTCGAAGGCCGTGGTGTGACTGACCGGATCGGCCTCGTAGTAGCGCACGAATTCGCGGGTGGCCGCGGAGAGGGCGGCGTCATCGAGTGTCCGGCCGTTCTTGGCGAAGGCCTTGCCGACGGTCACCTTGCTGCCTTGGCCCATGAAGATCCGGGCGTCCTGGTCGGTGATGGGCGGCAGCCCGTGGTCGGCCAGCACGCGGCTCACCGCCACGCACATGTCGCGGGCGCTGTCGATCAGGGTGCCGTCGAGGTCGTAGATCACGGTGTCGAAGCGGGCGGCGATGAGATTGTCGGCGTTGGGGTGCATGACGGATTCCATAGCACATCCGCCTTGCGGGGCCTCCCGCCCCGTGGCATCGGACGGGCATGACTTCGCCCATCGCCGTGGTGGTGCTGGCAGCTGGCGCCGGCACGCGCATGAAATCCGCCATTCCCAAAGTCCTGCATCCGCTGGCCGGTTGGCCGATGCTGCGCCATGTGCTCGACAATGTTGGCCGGCTGAAGCCCGCCCAGATCGTGGGCGTGATCTCGCCGGGCGCCAGGGCCGTTGCCGCCGCCTTCGCGCCGTATCCGACCGTGGTTCAGCGGCGGCCGCTGGGGACGGGCGACGCGGCCAAGGCTGCGCTGGGGGTGCTAATGGGCCATCGCGGGCCGGTGTTGGTCGTGTTCGGCGACGCGCCGCTGGTGACGGCTGACAGCATGCGGCGTCTGGTGGCGGCCTGTCGCCGCGACCGGGCGGCTGTCGGTGTGCTGGGTTTCAAGGCGCACGATCCCTCGCCCTACGGCCGGCTGATCGTCCATGAGGGCGTTCTGGAGAAGATCGTCGAGAGCAGGGACGCCAACGTTGTCGAGAAGGCCGTCGACTACTGCAATTCCGGTGTCATGTGCCTGGACGGCGGGTTGATCGCCCAACTACTGGCGGGCATCGGCAATAACAATGTGAAACGCGAATACTACCTGGTCGATGCCGTGGCAGTGGCTCGTGCCGCCGGCCGCAAGGCGATCGCGGTCGACGGTGAGGAGGCGGAGTTCCAGGGCATCAACACGCGCGCCGAGCTGGCGGCGGCCGAGCGTGCGCTCCAGGAGCGGTTGCGCGCCGCCGCGATGGCATCGGGCGTCACCATGACCGACCCCGACACGGTTTGGCTCGCCGCCGACACGAGGCTGGCGGCCGACGTCACGATCGGGCCCTGCGTGCGTTTCGGGCCCGGTGTGAGCGTGGCGTCGAACGTCGAGATCAAGGCGTTCTGCGACATCGAGGGCGCACGCATCGGCCGGGGTGCCCTCATCGGCCCGTTCGCCCGCATCCGGCCGGGTTCCGAGGTGGCCGAGGACGTCCACATCGGCAATTTCGTCGAGCTCAAGGCCACGAAGATGGGGAAGGGTGCCAAGGCCAATCACCTGGCCTATCTCGGAGATTCCGACATCGGCGCCCGCAGCAACATCGGCGCCGGCACCATCGCCGTGAACTACGACGGTTACGGCAAGTACCGCACCGTCGTGGGGGCGGAGGCTTTCGTCGGCTCCAACAGCTCGTTGGTGGCGCCGGTGCGGATCGGCAAGGGCGCCAACGTGACAGCGGGTAGTGTCGTCACCGAGGACGTGCCGGCCGGCGCCGTGGCCTTCGGACGGGCTCGCCAGGTCACAAAGAAGGGGCGGGCGGCCCCGCTTCGTGCGAAACTGAAAGTCCGCGCGGCAGCGGCCAAGCGGGCAAAGAAGAAATAGCCACCCCCTCGCTCGAGACACCCCCCACGGACTCCCCTATGTGCGGCATTATCGGCATTATCGGCAAAGCGCCCGTCACGCCCTTGCTGGTCGAGGCGTTGAAGCGGCTTGAATATCGCGGCTACGATTCGGCCGGCGTCGCCACCCTGGTCAACGGCCACATCGACCGCCGCAGGGCCGAGGGCAAGCTGGTCAATCTCGAGGCGCGGCTGGCCAAGGAGCCGTTGCCCGGCATCATCGGCATCGGCCACACGCGCTGGGCGACCCACGGCAAGCCGTCGGAACGCAACGCGCATCCGATCGCCACCGACCGGGTGGCGATCGTGCACAACGGCATCATCGAGAACTTCCAGGAGCTGAAGGACGAGCTCGTGGCCGAAGGCCGCAGGTTCGAAAGCGACACCGACACCGAAGTCGTGGCGCAGCTTCTGACGTCCTACCTCGAGCGCCAGATGTCGCCGGAGGATGCGATGGGCAAGGCGATGGAGCTGCTGCGCGGCGCCTTCGC
>MEMN01000207.1:15469-16249 GCA_001767945.1 Alphaproteobacteria bacterium RIFCSPHIGHO2_12_FULL_66_14
CCACGACATCCTGATGGGCGCGCGCCGCGGCAGCTCGCTCGCCGTGGGCTACGGCGACGGCGAGATGTACATCGGCACCGACGCGCTGGCGCTCGCGCCCTTCACCAGCCGGGTGAGCTATCTGGAGGACGACGACTGGGCCGTTCTGAAGGTCGACGGCTGCACTGTCTACCAGGGCACGCAGAAGGTGAAGCGGCCGATCAAGAAGAGCGGCCTCAGCAGCGCCCTGATCGGCAAGGGAAACCATCAGCACTTCATGCTGAAGGAGATCCACGAGCAGCCGGCGGTGATCGGCGACACGCTCCATGCCTACCTCGATCCGGCGACGCGTTCGGTCCGGCTGCCTGCCCTGCCGCTCGATTGGTCGAAGGTGAGTCGTGTGACCATGACGGCCTGCGGCACGGCGTTCTATGCCTGCATGATCGCCAAATACTGGTTCGAGAAGTTGGCGCGTCTGCCGGTCGAGATCGAGGTCGCCTCCGAGTTCCGCTATCGCGAGCCGCCGCTGCCCGAGGGCGGCGTGTGCATTGCCGTCTCCCAGTCAGGCGAGACCATCGATACGCTCGAGGCGCTGCGTTACGCCCAGTCGCAGAAGCAGACGCTGCTGTCCGTCGTCAATGTGCCGGAAAGCGCCATCGCGCGGTTGTCGCATGTCGCATTGCTGACCCAGGCCGGGCCGGAGATCGGCGTCGCCTCGACCAAGGCCTTCACCACGCAGCTCGTCGTCCTGCTGGCCACCGCGATTGCCGCCGGTCGAGCGCGGGGAACGCTGCCGCGGAA
>MEMN01000207.1:16278-20380 GCA_001767945.1 Alphaproteobacteria bacterium RIFCSPHIGHO2_12_FULL_66_14
TCGAGCTGCCGTCACGCGTCAACGAAACGCTGAACATGGAAGAGGACTATCGCCGCATCGCCGAGAACACGCTCGCCGCGGCGCGCGACGTGCTCTATATCGGTCGCGGTTCGTCCTTCCCGGTGGCGCTCGAGGGGGCGCTCAAGCTGAAGGAGCTCAGTTACATTCACGCCGAAGGTTATGCCGGCGGCGAGATGAAGCACGGGCCGATCGCGCTGATCGACGACGCGGTGCCGGTCGTTGTGGTGGCGCCGACCGACGCGATCTTCGACAAGATCGCCTCGAACTTCGAACAGGTGAGGGCGCGGGGCGGCAGGCTGGTGCTGTTGAGCGACAAGGCCGGCGTTGCACGGCTGGGCGCCAAGGCCGAGACGTCGATCGCGGTGCCTGATATCGATCCAGTAGTGGCGCCGATCCTTTACGCCGTCGCGGTGCAGCTGCTCGCCTACTACACCGCGCTGGCGAAAGGCACCGACATCGACCAGCCACGTAATCTCGCCAAGAGCGTCACGGTCGAGTAGCGACCGTAACACGCCGTCGTTCAATCCGACTAGCGCGTGCCCTGGGGCAGGCCGGGGGCAAGGCCGGGCGCCGGTCGCGGGGTCGGCTGGCCACCGCGCGGCTGAGCCGGCGCCGGCCGGGGCTGCGGCGGGGCTGCCGGCTGCATGGCCTGGATCAGGGCCCGGACCTTCTTGCCCTCGTCCTCTTGGGCCTTCTTGAATTCTTCCTCGCTGACGAAGCGGTCCTTGTTGAGGTCCATTTCGAGGAACTTCTTCAGCGCGAAAGCCGTGAATTCCACGCGGTCGATCTGCCCGTCCTTGTTGGTGTCGAACTCGGCGAATTTGTTCAAGGCGATCTTCTTGCGCAGGTCGAAAGGCAGCAGGTTCTTGGCCTGCGGCCCGTCGGCCGGACCGATCTGCGCCAGGTATTCCTGCTGGTTGATCTTGCCATCGCCGTTCTTGTCCAGCTTGTCGGCTTCCTTCAGATGCAGGTCGATGATTTCGTTGAGCGTCGCCATGCCCTGGCGACGACGCGCCTCGATCTGCTGGCGCTCGGCGGCTTCGCGTTGCAGGGACCGCTGCACGATCAGGCGCACCTCGGGCTCAGTGATCTTGTTGTCGCGGTCGGTGTCGTACTGGTTGAATTCGGCGTGGACCAGCGCCTCCGCCTCGGCGCGCTCGACGAAGCCGTCGCGGTTGGTGTCGAGGTTCTGGAACTCGGTGCGGGCCCGGTTGCGAAGCTCCTCGATCGGCGGCTTGTTGGGCGAATCGGGTGTCAGCGGCGGTTCGACGACCTTGAGGAATTCCTCGACCGTCAGCTTGCCGTCCTTGTTGACGTCGAGCTGCTCGAAAGACTTCATGCGGTATTTCAGGAAGTCCGCGCGCGTCACTTCGCCCTTCTTGTTGACGTCGATCTCGGCGAACCACGAGGGCAGTGGAACCGGCGGCGGCGTGCCGGTCGCTGCCTGCTGGCCGGCGGGAGGCGTGCCCGGCGCGGCCTGGGTCGCCTGGGGCGGCTTCGCGGGGGGCGTCGCCTGGGCCGGCGGGGCCGGCTGTGCGGGCGGGCGGTTCGCCGGCCAACCCTGAGTCGGCGGCGTCTGGGCCGACGCCGGCAACGTCACGGCAGCAACAAGGAGGATCGAAGCAAGAAGACGGTTCATCGGCGGTAGGCCCGCGTTGGGAGGGGTGATTCGTATCGGTCGCCATGGGCCATCTGTCAACGTCCACGCCGCATTTCGACCCTGTGCGATAAACACGCCGAAAGGATGGCGCAGCGGCATTTGAGTTGCGTCCTGAGGCCGGATACGCCATCGTGGTTCTCATGCAGACTCCGTAGAAGGGTCGCAAGTACTTGGGAGGCAAGGGTAATTTCGCAGAATCGCTGCGAGGGTCGCAGCGGTCAACGAATCAGCGGGAAAATGGCAGGACAGCTTTCATCCAGCGGATCGCCGCTGCTCAGCGTGCGCGACGTTTCGGTCCGCTTCGGCGGTATCGTCGCCCTCGACGGCGTTACATTCGATGTCGTTTCGGGCCAGGTGGCGGGCCTCATCGGCCCCAACGGCGCCGGCAAGACAACCCTCTTCAATTGCCTCAGTAGGCTATACACGCCGAATGGCGGCGACATCCTGTTCGAAGGCCAGTCGATCCTCAAGCGGCCGCGCCACGACATCCCCCACATCGGCATCGGTCGGACCTTCCAGAACGTTGCGCTGTTCGACAAGATGTCGGTTCTCGACAACGTCAAGGTCGGCTGCCACAGCCGCAGCTCGACCAGCTTCTTCGACAACGCCCTGCGCCTGCCCAAGGTTCGTGGCGAGGAGGAGCGCATCACCCACCGGGCCCACGAGCTGATCGCGTTCATGGATCTCGTGCCGTTCACCACCGCGATCGCGGGCGGCCTGCCGTTCCCGATCCGCAAGCGCGTCGAGCTGGCGCGCGCGCTCGCCTCCAGCCCGAAGCTGCTGCTGCTCGACGAGCCCGCGGCCGGACTGAACCACGAGGAGATCGAGGTCCTGAAGGGCCAGATCAAGCGGGTGCGCGACACGCAGAACGTCACCGTGCTGCTGGTCGAGCATCACATGAGCCTCGTGATGTCGGTGTCCGACCAGGTCGTCGCGATCGATTTCGGCAAGAAGATCGCCGACGGTACACCGGCGGAAGTGCAGCGCGATCCCGAAGTGATCCGCGCCTATCTGGGGACCGCGTGATGGCCGCGTTGCTGGAAGTGAAGGGACTGAAGGCTTTCTACGGTCAGACGCAGTCGCTGTACGACGTCGGTTTCGAGATCCCCGACGGCGGCATCACCACCCTGCTGGGCGCCAACGGCGCCGGCAAGACGACGACGCTACGCGCCATCTGCAACATGGTGCGGACGGACGGCACCATCCGCTTCGACGGCAAGGACATCGCCGGCCGGGCGACCGAGGAGATCGTGCGACTCCGGATCGCCCATGTGCCCGAGGGCCGCGGCACCTTCACCACGCTCACAGTCGACGAAAACCTGCGCATCGCGGCCTATACGCGCCGCGACCGGGCGGCCGTGCAGGCCGACCTCGATCGGGTGTTCGGTTATTTCCCGCGGCTTAAGGAGCGCATGCTGCAGCAGGCCGGCACGCTGTCGGGCGGCGAGCAGCAGATGCTGGCGATCGCCCGCGCCCTGATGCTGAAGCCGCGGCTGATGCTGCTCGACGAGCCGTCGTTCGGCCTGGCGCCGCTGATCGTGGTGGAGATCTTCCGCATCCTGCGGCGCATCAACGAGGACGAGAAGGTGAGCATCCTGCTGGTCGAGCAGAACGCCGCGCTGGCCCTCGACCTCGCCACGCATGCCTACGTGCTCGAGACCGGCCGGGTGGTGATGTCGGGGCCGTCGTCGGTCGTGAAGAACGACGAGAACGTCCGCAAGTCGTATCTCGGGTACTGAGGCAGAAATGGAACAGTTCGTCCAACAGATCGCTTCCGGCCTCGCCAACGGCGCCATCTATGCCTGCGTGGCGCTAGCGCTGGTCATGATCTACGTCTCGACCGACCACATCAATTTCGCCCAGGGTGAGATGGCGATGTTCTCGACCTACATCAGCTGGCAGATGATGAGCTGGGGGCTGAGCTTCTGGTTGGCCTTCGTCGTCGCCGTGGCCTTTTCCTTCGTCATGGGCGTGATCATCGAGCGGGCGATTCTGAGACCGCTGCACAATGCGCCGGTCCTGTCGATCATCGTGGTCTTCATCGGCCTGCTGGCGATCTGCAACTCGATGGCGGGCGCGATCTGGAGCTACCTGATCAAGGAATTTCCCTCGCCGTTTCCCAAGTCGAGCTTCGGCATCGCCGGCGTCATCGGACCGCACCAGCTCGGCGTCGTGGTGGTCACTCTGATCGTGCTCGGCCTGCTGTTCGTGTTCTTCCGCTACACGCCGCTCGGGCTCGCCATGCGCGCGGCGGCGCAGAACCCGCAGATGGCCCGCCTGGTCGGGGTGCGCGTCGACTGGATGCTGGCGCTGGGCTGGGGCCTCGCCGCGTCGGTCGGCGCCGTGGCCGGCATCATGGTCGCCCACATCGTCTACCTCGATCCCAACATGATGGGCGGCATCCTGCTCTACGCCTTTGCC
>MEMN01000207.1:20485-26607 GCA_001767945.1 Alphaproteobacteria bacterium RIFCSPHIGHO2_12_FULL_66_14
AAGGCGACCGGAGTCTACATCATCGGCAACGGCGAGAAACTCACCGTGGCGCTGATCATCGTCATCACCGTGCTCACGGTTAAGCCCGCCGGCCTGTTCGGCCGGGTCGTCGTGAAGAGGGTTTGAGATGCCGGCGTTTCCGAAGAAGCTGCTGTGGGTCCTGCTGGCGCTGGCCTTCCTCGTGCCGCTGCTGCGGCCGCTGTTTCCGGATGTCGTTTCCGACTACCGGCTGTTCCTGGTCAGCACGATGATCATCGCCTCGATCGCGGTGCTGGGGTTGAACTTGCTCACCGGCTTCAACGGCCAGATCTCGCTGGGGCATGGCGCGTTCTATGCCGTCGGGGCCTATACCGCGGCCGTCCTGATGGATCATCTCAGCATGCCCTACTGGGCGACGTTGCCGGTTGCGGCGATGGTCTGCTTCATCGTCGGCTACCTGTTCGGCCTGCCGGCACTCAAGCTGGAGGGGCACTATCTCGCGCTCGCGACCTTCGCGCTGGCGCTCGCGGTGCCGCAGATCCTGAAATACAGGTGGCTCGAGGGTCTGACCGGCGGCGTCCAGGGCATCGTGCTGAACAAGCCCGAGGTTCCGTTCGGCCTGCCGCTCAGCGAAGACCAGTGGTTGTACTACTACTGCCTGATCATCATGGTGGTCCTGTACTGGGCCGCCGCCAACATGCTGAACAGCCGCAGCGGCCGGGCGATGATGGCGATCCGCGACCAGTACATGGCGGCCGACACGATGGGCATCGACACGGCGCTCTACAAGACGGTCACCTTCGGCATCAGCGCGGCCTACACCGGCATCGCAGGAGCGCTGTCGGCGTCGGCCATCGCCTTCGTGGCGCCCGACAGCTTCAACATCTTCCTGTCGATCAAGTTCCTGATCGGCCTGGTGGTGGGCGGCGTCGGCTCGCTGGCGGGATCGGTCGTTGGCGGCATCTTCTACGTGCTGGTCGACAATTCGGCCCAGGCGCTGTCGATGTTCGTGAAGAACGACCTCGGGCTGCAGTTCGACCTGTCAGCCTACACCGTGTTCGGCATTCTGCTCATCGCCTTGATGTATCTGATGCCGATGGGCATTGTTGGCGGCGTCTACCTGGCGTGGCGCAAGCTGCGCGGCTGACGGCGCATCGGACAGTAATCCAGTCAACCGAAAATGGAGTGAGGCGAGTCGATGATGTAACCCAACAGGGAGGAAGTCATGAAGACGAACAGGCGTACCTTCGTCGGCGGCATGTCGGCCGCTGCGGTGCTTTCGGGTTCCCGAGTGGCGTTCGCGCAAAAGAAGTACGACGACGGGGCGACCGACAAGGAGATTAAGATCGGTCACACCAATCCCTACAGCGGGCCGGCGTCTTCATACGGTGTCATCGGCAAGGCGGAAGAGGCCTACTGGAAGAGCGTCAACGACCGCGGCGGCATCAACGGCCGCATGGTGAAGTTCATCACGCTGGACGACGGCTACTCGCCGCCCAAGACCGTCGAACTGGTCCGCCAGCTCGTCGAGCAGGAAAAAGTCCTGTCGCTCTTCAACACGCTCGGCACGCCGACCAACACGGCGATCCACAAGTACATGAACCAGAAGAAGGTTCCCCATCTCTTCCTGGCGACCGGCGCCTCGAAGTGGGGCAAACCCAAGGAGTTCCCGTGGACGATGGGCTATCAGCCCGACTACCACACCGAAGCCGTCATCTATGCCAAGCACGTCCTGGCGAACGTGAAGGACCCCAAGATCGCCGTGCTGATGCAGAACGACGACTACGGCAAGGACTACTGGGAGGGTTTCAAGGAAGGCCTCGGCAAGGACGCCAACAAGGTCGTCAAGCATGTGACCTACGAGGTGACCGACCCGACCGTCGATTCCCAGGTCATCCAGATGAAGGACTCCGGTGCCAACGTCTTCTTCAACATCTCGATCCCGAAGTTCGCGGCACAGTCGATGCGCAAGGCGGCGGAAATCGGCTGGCGCCCCGCCCAGTATCTCAATAACGTGTCGGGACAGGTCACCACCACGATGAAGCCGGCCGGCTTCGACAACGTGCAGGGCGTCATCACCGCGGCGTGGCTCAAGGACCCCACCGACAAGCAGTGGGCGGACGACGCCGAGATGAAGACTTGGCGCGAGTGGATGGCCAAGTACAATCCCAACGGCAATGTCGGCGACGTGAACTACGTCTATGCCTATTCGGTGTCGTTCCTGATGGAGCAGACGCTGAAGAAGTGCGGCGACAACCTGACGCGGGCGAACCTGATGCGCCAGGCGGCCAGCCACCAGAAGCTGCGTGTGCCGCTGCTGCTGCCCGGCATCACCGTCAGCACCAGCCCGACCGACTTCTATCCGGTGCAGGCCGTGCAGCTTCAGCGCTTCAAGGGCGAGACCTGGGAGCTGTTCGGCAACGTCCTGGCGGCCGAGAGCACCTGATCGCACAGACCTGGCGAGAGAAGGGCCGCCGGGTTCCGGGGGCCCTTTTCCTTGACCGCTTCCGCGATGCAACATTGAAATCTTGTATATCGGGAAGCCGGTTTTTCTCTTTGCAGGGAGTGAGTTTCGGGCGACTCTGATTCCGCGAAACAATAACCAAAGGAGGACACGTTGAGGATCAATAGGCGTGGTTTTGTGGGCGGTGCTTCCACTGTCGCCGTGCTGTCGGCGTCCGGTGTGGCGTTCGCGCAGAAGAAGTACGACAACGGAGCGACCGACAAGGAAATCAAGATCGGCAACACCAACCCGTACAGCGGTCCGGCGTCGTCCTATGGCGTGATCGGCAAGGGCATCGAGGCCTACTGGAAGAGCGTCAACGACCGCGGCGGCATCAACGGCCGCAAGGTCAACTTCGTCACCCGCGACGACGGCTACTCGCCGCCCAAGACCGTCGAGATGGTCCGTCAGCTCGTCGAGCAGGAAAAAGTGCTCTGCATGTTCCAGACGCTCGGCACGCCGACCAACACGGCGATCCACAAGTACATGAACCAGAAGAAGGTGCCGCAGCTCTTCGTCGCGACCGGCGCCTCGAAGTGGGGCAAGCCCAAGGAGTTCCCGTGGACGATGGGCTTCCAGCCCGACTACCACACCGAAGCCGTCATCTATGCCAAGCACATCCTGGCCAACGTCAAGGACGCCAAGATCGGCGTGCTGATGCAGAACGACGACTATGGCAAGGACTACTGGGAGGGCTTCAAGGACGGTCTCGGCAAGGACGTCGGCAAGGTCGTCAAGCACGTGACCTACGAGACGACCGACCCGACGGTCGATTCCCAGATCATCCAGCTCAAGGATTCCGGCGCCAACGTCTTCTTCAACATCTCGATCCCGAAGTTCGCGGCGCAAGCGATCCGCAAGGCCGCGGATCTGGGCTGGAAGCCCGTGCACTACCTGAACAACGTCTCGTCCTCGGTCGCCTCGACGTTGAAGCCGGCCGGCCTCGAGAACAGCCAGGGCATCCTCACGGCGCTGTATCTCATGGATCCCACCGACAAGCAGTGGGCCGACAACGCCGACATGAAGACCTGGAGCGCCTGGATGGACAAGTACATGCCCGGCGCCAACAAGAACGACGGCAGCTACGTCTACGCCTATGCGGTTTCGTTCCTGATGGAGCAGACCCTGAAGAAGTGCGGCGACAACCTGACGCACGACAACGTCATGCGCCAGGCGGCCAATCACCAGAAGCTGCGCGTGCCGCTGCTGCTGCCGGGCATCACCATCAACACCAGCCCGACCGACTTCTATCCGGTGCAGTCCGTCCAGCTCGCCAACTTCAAGGGCGAGACCTGGAACCTGTTCGGCAACATCATGTCGGCCGAAAGCACCTGACACGCTCCAACAGGGCAAGGGAAAGGCCGCCGGGTTCCGGCGGCCTTTTTCGTTCGGGCCGTCAACGGGCGTTGCGGGCGGCTTCCGCGGGCTTGCGTCGCAACGCCAGGCGGCATTCGGCGGTGTCGATGCGGCCGTCCTTGTCGAGGTCGCAGCGCTCGAAGTTGCGCTCCGCCAACGTCATGAACTCGACCACGGTGACCAGCCCGTCCCCGTCGGCGTCGAGCCGCTGGAAATAGGCCGACTGGCGCTGCACCTGGCGGTCGCTCGGCAGCACGCTGTTGCCGGCCGCGGGCGCGCGGGCGAACAGTTCGGCCTGGCTGAGCTTGCCGTCGCCGTCGGCGTCGAGCCGCTTGAAGCGGGCCTCCTGTCCGGTCTTCCATTCGGCATGCTCCACCGCGCCGTCCTTGTTGGCGTCGTAGCGCATGACACCGGTCGGCGCGCGCACCGGTTTGGCGATGGGCGTGGCCGGCGCCTGATCATCGGGGGCGGCGAGAGCAGGGGCGGCAAGAACGAGGAGAGCGGTCGCGAGCGGGAACAACTTCGTCATCGGGCATATCCTTAAAGTTGTGTCAGGAAATGGATATACACGCGCCATTTCCCTTACCCGGCCGTCTAAGCGCCGATATAGTCTGCCCCACGACCGAATTGTGGCCGTGTTGCGGTTTTGTTCCCAAGGTATCCGCCTAAGGTATCCCCATGGCTTACGACTACGATCTCTTCGTCATCGGCGCCGGCTCGGGCGGCGTGCGCGCCTCGCGGATCGCGGCCGGCCATGGCGCGCGCGTCGGCATCTGCGAGGACTACCGGGTCGGCGGCACCTGCGTGATCCGCGGTTGCGTGCCCAAGAAGCTCCTGGTCTACGGCTCCAAGTTCGCGCACGAGTTCGAGGATGCCGAGGCGTTCGGCTGGACCGTGCCGGCGCCCACCCATTCCTGGCCGACGCTGCGCGACAACGTGAACAGGGAAGTCGACCGCCTGAACGCCGTCTATCTGCGCCTGCTCGACGGCGCCGGCGTGAAGCTGCACATGGGCCGCGGCCGCTTCATGGACCGGCACACGATCATGGTGGGCGACCAGACGATCACCGCCGGGAAGTTCCTGGTGGCGACCGGCGGCCATCCGGTGATTCCGCCGATCCCCGGCCATGAGCACGCGATCACGTCGAACGAGGCGTTCCATCTGCCCGAGCTGCCCAGGCGCATCACGATCGTGGGCGCGGGCTACATCGCCGTCGAGTTCGCCGGCATCTTTAACGGCCTCGGCGCCCACGTCGACCTGGTGCTGCGCCGCGACCGCGTGTTGCGTGGCTTCGACGAGGAATGCCGCACCTTCGTGCACGACTCGCTGAGGGAAAGCGGCATCAAGCTGCGCACCGAGATGGAGATCGGCCGCATCGTGAAGAAGGGCGAGAACGGCCCCTACGAGATCCACACGCCGCTGGGCGGCATGTTCGAGACCGATCTGGTGATGTACGCCACCGGCCGCGCCCCCAACACCAGGGGCATCGGGCTCGAGAAGGCGGGCGTGCAGCTCGACAAGGCGGGCGCCATCGCCGTCGACGAATGGTCGAAGACGACGGCCGACAACATCTGGGCGGTGGGCGACGTCACCGACCGCATCAACCTTACGCCGGTGGCGATCATGGAGGGCCACTGTTTCGCCGACACCGAGTTCGGCAAGAAGCCGCGCAAGCCCGACCATCGCGGCGTGCCTTCGGCGGTGTTCTGCCAGCCCGAGATGGCCAACGTCGGCCTGACCGAGGAGGAGGCGAAGCAGACCCTGGGCGACCTCAGGATCTTCACGGCCGCCTTCCGGCCGATGAAATACACCCTGTCCGGCCGCCACCAGCGCACCTTCATGAAGCTGATCGTGGAAGCCGCCACCGACAAGGTCGTGGGCGCGCACATGGTGGGCGACGATGCTGCCGAGCTGATCCAGGGCCTCGCCGTGGCGATCAAGGCCGGCGCCACCAAGGCCCAGTTCGACGCCACCGTCGGCATTCATCCGACCGCGGGCGAGGAGTTCGTCACCATGCGTACGGCACGGACGGAAACGGCGCCTACCCGGGCGGCAGCGGAATAGCCGGCGGCTGGCCTTTTATCCACAGCGCGTATAGTTTCACCCACCCCGGCGGCCGGAGGTCCGGCAGGCCGGTGCAGGAGGAGTAGATGACCGCGATTCAGGGGCCGTCGAGGACGGCCGCGAAAGCGCAATCCCGCAGTTCGAGCGCCGCCGACTGGTCGCTGACGAGCTGGCGGGGCAAGCCCGCGCAACAGATGCCGGTCTATGCCGATGCCGCGCG
>MEMN01000207.1:26671-26877 GCA_001767945.1 Alphaproteobacteria bacterium RIFCSPHIGHO2_12_FULL_66_14
GAGCTTCGCCGACTTCACCGCCAACAACATCCGCGACACCTTCCGCGTCCTGCTGCAGATGGCCGTGGTGCTGACCTACGGTGCCGGCGTGCCGGTCGTGAAGCTCGGCCGCATGGCCGGCCAGTTCGCCAAGCCGCGCTCGTCCAATGTCGAGAAGATCGGCGATGTCGAGTTGCCGTCCTACCGCGGCGACAACGTCAACGGGT
>MEMN01000207.1:26934-27499 GCA_001767945.1 Alphaproteobacteria bacterium RIFCSPHIGHO2_12_FULL_66_14
ACCAGTCGGCCGCGACGCTGAACCTGCTACGCGCCTTCGCCCAGGGCGGTTATGCCGACCTGCATGAGGTCAACCGCTGGAACCTCGACTTCGTGCGCAACTCGCCGGCGTCGGAGCGCTACCACGACCTCGCCGCCCGCCTCGACGAGACGCTGAACTTCATGGCCGCCTGCGGGCTCAACTCGGCGACGACGCCGCAGATCGCCGAGACCGATTTCTTCACCAGCCACGAGGCGCTGCTGCTGCCGTACGAGGAGGCGCTGACCCGCGTCGATTCGACCTCGGGCGACTGGTACGACTGCTCGGCGCACATGCTGTGGATCGGCGACCGCACGCGCCAGCCCGACGGCGCACATGTCGAGTTCCTGAGGGGCGTCCGCAACCCGATCGGCTTCAAGTGCGGGCCGTCGCTCTCGGTCGACGACACGCTTCGCCTGATCGACACGCTCAATCCGTCCAACGAACCGGGCCGGATCGTCCTGATTGTGCGCATGGGCGCGGAGAAGGTCGCGGAGAAGCTGCCGCCTCTGGTGCGGGCGGTGAAGCGTGCCGGCAAGTCGGTGGT
>MEMN01000207.1:27639-28109 GCA_001767945.1 Alphaproteobacteria bacterium RIFCSPHIGHO2_12_FULL_66_14
ATTTCGAGATGACGGGCCAGGAAGTGACGGAGTGCATCGGCGGTTCGACCGAGATCACCGTCGACAACCTGAACGAACGCTACGAGACGCAGTGCGATCCCAGGCTCAATGCCAGCCAGGCGCTCGAACTTGCCTTCCTGCTTGCCGAACAGCTCAAGGCGGAGCGTCTGTCGGTGACGCGGGCACGACCGGCCGTCTGAGCGCAGCGCGGACCGTCGCAAATGCCTTTCCCGTCGTCCCGACCGGAGCGCGAAGCGCGGAGTGGAGGGACCTTGCTTCAACATCGACAATCCTTGTTGATGAGAGAAGGTCCCTCGACTGCGCCGCCCTTCGGGCGGCTTCGCTCGGGACGACGGTAAAAAGCCACGTCCCTAAGGAGCCCCGGGGAGGGCCGATGACGCATCCATTGAATGGCGAGATCGAACGCTACACCGATCACTACTTCAATCGCTCGAAGCAGGTGATCGGCA
>MEMN01000207.1:28127-28804 GCA_001767945.1 Alphaproteobacteria bacterium RIFCSPHIGHO2_12_FULL_66_14
TGACCTACGCCATCTTCATGCGCCGCCCCGTGGTGTTCGCGCCCCGGCTGGCGCTCGACTGGCTGGAGGAGACCGGCCGCGAGCGCAACACCAAGGTCGAGCTCGACCTGCGCTACGGCGAGGGCAAGTGGGTCGGCGCCGGCGAGCCGATGCTCTACATCACAGGCTCGTTCTTCCATCTCGTCGATCTCGAGACGATCTTCCTGCAGAAGCTGGGGCCGTCCTGCGTCGCCGCCTACAACGCCTGGACGATGTGCGCCGACATGCCGAAGACGGCCTTCCTCGCCATGGACGCGCGCCACTGCGCCGGCCAGGAGATGGCCGAGATGATGGCCTACGCCGCCTCGGTCGGCTCGGCCCGCGCCAAGCGCAAGGTGGGGGCGGTGGGCTTCATCGGCAACGCCACCCACGCCACCGCGCACTTCTTCGGGCAGGAGCGGGGCCTCGGCACCATGCCGCACGCCCTGATCGGCTATGCGGGCTCCACCCTGCGCGCCGCCGAGATGTTCCACGAGACCTTCCCCGGCGAACCGATGACCGTGCTGGTCGACTATTTCGCCCGCGAGATCTCCGATTCGCTCGACGTCTGCCGGCGCTTCCCCGAACTTGCCGCCAAGGGGCTGCTGTCGCTGCGGCTCGATACCACCGGCGGCCGTTACATCGAGGGGCTGGACCCG
>MEMN01000207.1:28820-29349 GCA_001767945.1 Alphaproteobacteria bacterium RIFCSPHIGHO2_12_FULL_66_14
TGCTGGAGCGCTTCTCGCCCGAATCGATCCGCGGCTATCGCAGCGAGGAAGAGCTGCGCTTCCTCGTCGGCACCGGCGTGTCGGCGGCGGCGATCTTCCACCTGCGCGCCGAACTGGACCGCAATGGCTTCGACAAGGTCAGGATCGTGGCCTCGTCGGGCTTCGGTCCGGCCAAGTGCCGGATCATGGCCGAGGCCAAGTCGCCGATCGACGTGGTGGGCTCGGGTTCGTTCCTGCCGTCGAACTGGACCGAGACCTACGCCACTGCCGACATCGTCGAATACGACGGCCAGAAGCGGGTGAAGATCGGCCGTGAGTTCCTGCACCGCACGCGGCCCGACGGCAGCACCCGCCCGCTCTGATTCTTCCGAACCTCGCGCGTCTCGCTCGCGGGCGTCGGGTATTCATCAGAAAAACCTTCCGTTGCGACGTCGCCTGGCACGCGATCTCTCCTCCGATCCGGCGCGAATTCGGCAACGGCAATCATTGTCGCCGGCCGCGATCGGAGTCATCTAAGCAGGGCCGGAAT
>MEMN01000208.1:0-458 GCA_001767945.1 Alphaproteobacteria bacterium RIFCSPHIGHO2_12_FULL_66_14
AGGTGCGCATAGGGGCCGACCGAGCGCATGAGCAGCCCGACCTGGAGCAGGCGGCCGGCGCGGCGGGCCACGTCGCGCATTTGCCGCGCATCATCGAGGTGAAGCGCCAGCGGGCTCTCGCAGAACACGTGTTTTCCCTGCTCGAGAGCTGGAACAACGAAAGCGGCATGGAGCGCGCTCGGCAGGCAGACATCGATGGCGTCGACGGCGGCGTGCCGGATCAAGGCGTCGGCGTCGGTGAAGGGCTCGGCACCGCAAAGGGCCGCAACCGAACGGGCGCGCTCATGGTCACGGGCGAAGACGCCGACAATCTCGGCGCCCGCCAAGTCGGCGTAGGCCGCCGCATGCGCGGTACCCATCGCGCCCGCGCCCAGGATGCCGATCCTGATCTTGGAGTCCTTCACCCGCGCCTCCGTAGTCCGCGCTCGACCTTGTCCGCTCCACAGCGCTGCAACTTC
>MEMN01000208.1:483-3612 GCA_001767945.1 Alphaproteobacteria bacterium RIFCSPHIGHO2_12_FULL_66_14
CCAGCCGACCTTGGCCTTCAACGGCAAGAGCGGCGAGGTGATTTGCGGACAGGCCATCACGAAGGATGTCGAGGGCGGGGGATACGACCCTGCAATGGACCTGTCCAAACTGTAGAAGCGCGCGCCGCCGATCGGGCGACCGTCAGGACGTGCGCCGGTCGGCCGGCCGCGCGAGACCGAGGTGCTCGCGCAAGGTCGTGCCCGTGTAGTCGGCGCGGAACAGGCCGCGCTCCTGCAGGATCGGCACCACGCCGGCGACGAAATCGTCGAACTGTCCGGGGAAGAACGGCGGCATCACGTTGAAGCCGTCGGCGGCGCCGGCGCGGAACCAGGTTTCCAGCGTGTCGGCGATCATCATGGGCGTGCCGATCAGCAACAGATGGCCACGCGCTGCCGCGACACGACAGTAGAGTTGCCGCAGGGTGAGTTGCTCGCGCCGGGCCATTTTCAGCAGGAGCGCGGCGCGGCTTTTCAGATTCTCCGTCTCCGGCAGCACCGGCACCGGCTCGTCGAGCGGATGGACCGACATGTCCGAGCCCAGCCGCTCAGACAGCACGGTGAAGGCCTGCGCCGTGTCGATGCTGCGGTTGAGCTCGGCGAAGATCTCCTGCGCCTCACGCTCGGTGCGTCCCACCACGGGCATGACGCCGGGCATGATCCGCGCTGAGTCAGGCGTCCGTCCGTAGCCGACCAGCTGCGCCTTCACGGCGTCATGGAAGGCCTGCGCCTCGGCGATATCGTTCTGCGCCGTGAACACGACGTCGGCGATGCGCGCTGCCAGCGCCTGGCCGGGGCCGGAGGAGCCGGCCTGGATCAGCACCGGATGGCCCTGCGGCGAGCGCGGCACGTTGAGCGCGCCCGTCACGGTGAAGTACTTGCCGCGGAAGTCCGGTATGTGGAGGCTGCCGGGCCGCACGAAGCGGCCCGCCACCTTGTCGGGCGTGAAGGCGCCGTCGTCCCAGCTGTCCCACAGCGCGCGGCAAGCCTCGACGAACTCCTCGGCCATGGCATAGCGCTCGGCGTGCGGCGGATGCTGGCGGCCGAACACCGCGGCCGACTTGTCGTAGGCCGTCGTCACCACGTTCCAGCCCGCGCGCCCGCGGCTCAGATGATCGAGCGAGGCGAAGCCGCGGGCCACGTGATAGGGCTCGGCGTAGGTCGTCGAGCCCGTCGCGGCGAGCCCGATCCGCGAGGTGCCCATGGCGAGCGCGGCGAGGAGCGTCAGCGGTTCGAACTTGCCGATGGTCGAGGGATGCTCGCTGTAGCCGGTGGCGAAGCCGTCGCCCAGGAAGAACATGTCGAACTTGGCCCGCTCGGCGATGGCGGCGATGTGCTGCATCAGTGCTAGGTTCGGCCAGCCGTCGACGGTGGCGTCCGGATGCCGCCAGCCCCCCACGTGATGACCCGGCGTCTGCACGAAGACCCCGAGGCGCATCTGGCGGGGTGGTTGCTGGCTTGAACCCTGGTCCACGTTCTTCCTTCCTTGAGAAAGTCAGAAAACTCTCTAGTATGACAGTGTCATATTTCCAAGGAGTGCCTACCGTGCCCCGCGCCAGTCGACCTATCACTGTCACCCTTGGCGACCTTCAGCAGGGCGTCAAGACACGGGTGAAATCCGGTGCTTACGCCTCAGCCAGCGAGGTCGTGCGCGCCGGATTGCGCGCGCTCGATCGCGAGGAGGCGGCGGTCAACGATTGGCTGCGCCAGCGTGTCGACGAGTCGCTCGCCGATCCGCGGCCGAACGTATCGGCCGACAAGGTCTTCAAGCGGCTGAGGGCCCATCACGCCGGGCGGGCGAAGGCCCGGCGGAATGAAAAAGTTTAGGGTCAGCTTTCGGCCTCGTGCTGAAGCCGATCTGTTCGGCCTTTACCGTCATATCGCTGAGGAAGTCGGTGAGGCTGCAGCAGGGGCCTATGTCGATCGGATCGAGTTCGCCTGCCGGATACTCGAAAGTTTTCCCGAACGCGGCACAAGACGCGACGACATCCGCCCCGGCATCCGCACGATGGGGTTCGAGCACCGAGCGACGATCGTGTTTCAGGTGAAGAAATCGGATGTCGTGATCGTTCGGGTGTTTTACGGCGGCCAGGACTACGAGCGTACCTTGCGCGGTCCTGCGAAGGCTTGAGACGGCTGCGGATAGCTCAATGCGCCGAGGCGCGCATGCCGCCGTCGACCGGGATCACGGCGCCGGTGATGTAGCGTGCCGCCGGCGAGGCGAGGAAGGCGACGAGGTTCGCAACATCCTCGGGCTCGCCGAAGTAGCCGATCGGGATGTTGCGCTCGATGAAGGTCCGGCGCGCTTCCTCGGTCGGATGAAGCTTCTGCAGGATCTGCTCCGAATTGATGCGGCCGGGCTGGATGGTGTTGACCGTCACGCCGTCGGCGGCGACGTCGCAGGAGAGGCCCTTGGCCCACAAATGCAACGCCGCCTTGGCGGCCATGGCGGCGTTCAGCCCACGCGGCTCCATCGAGCCACTGATGTTGACGATGCGGCCCCATTTGCGCGCGCGCATTGTCGGCAGCAGTGCCTTGGTGAGGAGGCGCGCGGCGGTGAAGTTGAGGGCAAAGGCTTCCTCCCACACGTCCTCGGGCGCGTCGGGCCCGGTCGGCCGCGATCCGCCGGCGCAGTTGACCAGGATGTCGATGGGACCCATTGCCTCTGTTGCCTCGGCGGCGATGCGCGCGATATCGTCGGGGTCGGTGACGTCGCCCGCGAGCGCGACCACTTGGTCGTGGCGCTCGATCTTGTCGGCGCGCCGCGCCGTCGCGGCGATCCTTGCGCCTTGCTGCGCCAGAAGTCGCACGACGCCCGCGCCAATGCCGGAGCTGGCGCCGGTGATGAGGCAGGTCCGGTCCCTGAGGTCGAAATCCATCATGCCTTGATGAACGAGCGGCGGCCGGTTGCCAATCCCGACGTCACCCCAGTCGAAGCAGCGGCACGGCGGCCGCGGCCAGCAGAACGGCCACGATGCGCATCCGCGTAAAAGGTTCTTTCAGCCAGGCGACGGCGATCAGCAGGGCGAAAATGGAACTGGTGTCGCGGAGTGCGGCGGCGGGCGCGATCGAGGCATGGCTCCACACCCACAGGATGAGAAGGTATGACGCCATCGACGCCATCGCGATCGG
>MEMN01000208.1:3624-5203 GCA_001767945.1 Alphaproteobacteria bacterium RIFCSPHIGHO2_12_FULL_66_14
CCAGTTGGCGCCAGGGTGGTCCCGCCTGCCGCTGTCGCCAGCACATTGCCACGGCGTTGGTGATCGAGACGACGAAGCCATAGGCCCAGGGATTTCCCGACGCGCGCACGCCCTGCGCATCGCACATTATATAGGCGGCGGTGCCGAGGCCGGCCGCGAGCGTCCAGGCCAGCGCCCTCAGGGTAACGGCCTTGTCCTGTGCCGCGTCGATGGCGAGCACCCCCAGCGAGAGCGCGATCACCAGGATGCCGGCGAGCGCCGCTGGCCCGAACTTCTCTCCCGTGAGCGCGGCCGCCATCGGCACCACCAGCAGGACCGCCACCGCGCGCATGACGGGATAGACGAGGCCGAACCCGCTGAGCTCATAGGCGCGCAGGAGTGCGGCGATCGTGAGCACGTTCATGAGCGTCGAGCCCACGATCCAGATCCACGCCGCCGGTGCCGGCAGGCCGGACCACAGCAGCGCCGGCACGACCAGCACGGCGCCCAGCAACATCTGCGCCGTCATTGCCCGCGCCGGATTGCGGTTGGCCTTCACGGCGGCATTCCAGCCGGCGTGCAGCAGCGCGCTCAGCAGGGCGGCGGCCACATCGGTGGCGTCCATCGCTCAGCCGCGATCACTCGAGACGATGACCACGGCGTAGCGCGCAGGCTTCCTCGTCGGGTTGTGGTAGGCGACCGGCCGGTCGAGAACCATTGCCAGGCAATCGCCGGCGTCGAGGTCGTAGCGCTCGCGGCCAAGCGTGATCTCGATCGTGCCCTGCCGCACCCAGATCTGTTGATGGGTGACGCCGGGTCGCGCACCGGTTGCGTAGGCGACACGCGCGCCGGGCGGAAAAGTCACCTCGACGATCTGGATGGGTGAGGGGAAGCCGCCCGGGGACACGTTGCGCCGCCGATAGCCCGAGCCTGGGTCGCGCCATTCGACCTGGGAAGCCCGGCGCGACACGGGATCGGGTGGGGCGGCGGGCGCATCGAAGAGCGAGGCCAGCGGCACGCCGAGGCCGGTCGCCAGCTTTTCGAGCATCACGGCCGTGGCGCTGCTCTCGCCGCGCTCGATCAGCGAGATCATCGACCGGCTGACATCCGAGGCCTCGGCCAGCGCCTCGAGCGACAGGCCGTGGTCAGTCCTGAGCTGGCGGACGCGGGCCGCGATGCGGTCGTTGACGGTCATTTCCGATTTCCAATGTACTGGACGCATCGTCCAATATAGAGGAAATTAGGTCAAGGCGTCATTGCCGGGCGCGTGCCTTGGCCGTTGCGGCCTGATCCACGACGCCCTTGGCCGAGACGACGACGCCATAGTCCCGGAGCGCCGTCTCGACCGAGATCATCTCGTCCATCACGTCGTCGGCCACCTTGGCGGGATCGCGCTCCAGCGGATTGCCGTAGCCGCCGCCGGCCGGGCCGTAGCAGACGAAGCGGCCGCCGGTGGCGATGTTCATGTGCGGCACCTTGGAGGGCAGCGCGCGGTCGGCCTTGCCCGGCGTCACGAGATCGAGCTTGGCCGGCATGCCTTCGCTGCCGCCCAGGAAGCCCCAGGGGCGGTAGCGATGGCCTTCGCCTTCGACCGAGGCGC
>MEMN01000209.1:0-412 GCA_001767945.1 Alphaproteobacteria bacterium RIFCSPHIGHO2_12_FULL_66_14
GCATGAGGAGCTGGTCAAACGCGGCCTGTTCGGCGGTGCGGCCGATCTCTTTTCGCTGCGCGGCGAGCGCCCGCAGCCGCTGTTCGCCCTGGTGGCCGACGGCCGGCCGGACGAACTGGCCCTCGCCGTGGGATCGCTGTCGCTCGCCCAGGCGCGCGGTGGGCGCGACGTCCGGCCGATCCTGATCGCCCCGGCGGCGCTGGTGGCGCGCGACGCCGCCGCGCTGCAGGCCCTGCCCTTCGCCTGCGTGAGCTTCCGCTGGCGCGGCGCCCGCGCCATCTTCGATGGCCTCGACGACGCGTTGGCGTAGAGTCTCCCGATGGTGATGGGTCTGACGACCGGGCTATGGGTGAGCGCGCAGGTGCGGCTGTGCGATCGCGCCTTCATTCCGGCCACCGTGGTGCGGCGCGGC
>MEMN01000209.1:452-6310 GCA_001767945.1 Alphaproteobacteria bacterium RIFCSPHIGHO2_12_FULL_66_14
CATCGCCCGCCAGGTCGCCCGCGATCCCGACCTCTGGGTGCTGGAGATCGAGGATCGCAGGAGTGTCTACGAACTCGACGGCAAGGTCGTCTGAAGGCGCTATTGCGCCGGCAGCACCGTCAGGGGATCGAGGGTCTTGTTGCTACGGCGGACCTCGAAGTGGATCTTCGAATCGGCCTTGGCGATGGCTTGGCCTTTCTTGACGGCATCGCCCTTCTTCACCTGCAGCGACTCGTTGTTGGCGTAGGCGGTAATCCAGCCGCCCTTGTGGCTCACCAGCACGAGGTTGCCCATGCCGCGGACCTCGTTGCCGGCATAGACCACCGTGCCGGCGTCGGCAGCTTTCACCGGTGCGCCCTTCTGGGCCTGGATGTCGATGCCGTCGTTCTTCTGGCCGGCGGTGGTGGTGCCGTAGTTGGATATCACCTTGCCGTTGACCGGCCAGACGAACCGCGGAGGCGGCGTGGCCGGGACGGTGACGGATTGCGAGGCGGGGCTGAGCGGGGTCGGCTGGCTGGCGGGCGCAGCCGAACGCGGCGCCTCGCCCTGAGCGGGCGGCGGCGCCAAGCCTTCGCGCTTGACCGGGCCCGGGGTGGCGCTGGCGGTGGCGGCGTCAGGCACGGAATCCGGGACATATTTGGCGCCTGGCATCTCCAGGTTCTGGCCGGCGCGCAGCCGGTGGGGTGGTTGCAGCCTGTTGCGTTCGACGATGGTCTGGATCGGCACGCCGTATTTGAACGACAGGGCCTCGACCGTATCCTTGTCTTTCACAACATAGACCGGCACGGCATTGGGGCCGGCGCCGGAACCGGGATATTCCATGGTGCCCTCGCGGGCACCCATGACGGACGTACAAGCGCCGAGCGCGGCCGACAGCGACACTGCGAGGAGCAGCATGCGAGTCTGGCCGGCCCATCGCGAGGGGTAGCGAGGGGCTCTTTTCATAAACCCATTTTACTGCATCACGATTCCGGCGGGAATCGGGCTAATGACGATTTCCGGGGACGCTATAGGCCTCGGATTCAGCCCTGGCCGAGGACGGGCAGAGGCCCTGTCACCAGCGGAACGAAGCGGACCGGCATCAGCGTGTCGCGCTGCAGCCCGCTCTCGCTCTTGACGATGCGCTCGACGACCTGGGCGGTGGGGTCGCGGCCGACCGGCACGATCAGGATGCCGCCCATGGCGAGTTGCTCGATCAGGGCCTGCGGCCGCTCGTCGGCGGCGGCGGTCACGATGATGCGGTCGAACGGCGCCTGGCCAGGCCAGCCCCTGCTGCCGTCGCCGATGTCGAACACGACGTTGTGGATGCGGAGATCGAGCAGCAGCCTCTCGGCTTCCTTGGACAGGGGCTTATAGCGCTCGATCGAATAGACGCGGCGCGCCAGCTTGGCGAGCACGGCGGCCTGGTAGCCCGAGCCGGTGCCGATCTCGAGCACCTTCATGCGCGGGCCGACGCGCAGCGCCTCGGTCATGGCGGCGACCACCAGCGGTTGGCTGATGGTCTGTCCGAAGGCGATCGGAAGGGCCGTGTTCTCCCAGGCGCGCTCGACGAAGGGTGCCGACACGAAGCGCTCGCGGTCGACGGCGGCGATGGCGGCCAGCACGTTCTCGTCCGTGATGCCCGAATTGCGCAATTCGGCGATCAGGCGCTGCATGGCGGCGACGTTCACGGCGCCCGCACCCGCCCTATTCCGCAGCGAACAACGAGCCGAATTTGCGGCGCGTGGCCTCGTGGGTGAGGTCGAGGTGCAGCGGCGTCACCGATATGTAGCCGCCGCGCACGGCCGTAATGTCGCTTTCCTCGTCGCGGTCGTGCTCACCCGGGGCATAGGCGATCCAGTAGTAGGTGCCGCCGCGTGGGTCGGTGCGTTCGACGATGTGGCCGCCGAAGGCGCGCACGCCCTGGCGCGTCACGCGCGTGCCCTCGACGGCGCTGGCCACAACGTCGGGGAAATTCACATTGACGAGCACGTTGCGCGGAATGCCGCCTGCCAGCACGCGCCGCGCGATGTCGGCGCCGAACTGCGTGGCGGTCTCCCATTTCAACGGGTGCGGATGGGTGTAGGCTTGGCTGAAGGCGATCGAGGGAATGCCCAGGAGGCACCCTTCCATGGCGCCGGCGATGGTGCCCGAGTAGGTCACGTCGTCGGCCATGTTGCTACCGCGGTTCACGCCGGACAGGACGATGTCGGGCTTGCGGTCCTTCAACAGGTGCTTCACCGCGAACAGCACGCAGTCGGTCGGCGTGCCCTCCAGCGCGAACCTGGTCTCGGCGAGCTGGCGGGCCCGCACCGGATGGGTGAGCGACAGCGAATGGCCGGCGCCGCTCTGGTTGTATTCCGGTGCCACGATCCAGACGTCGCGCGAGAGTTGGCTCGCGATGTCGATCATGGCATCGAGGCCGGGCGCGTTGATGCCGTCGTCGTTGGTGACGAGGATGCGGGCGTTGGTGAGGTCGACCGGCTTCATTTGCGTCCGGCAGGCGCGGGGATAGTCACCAGCCCACCCATGTAGGGACGCAGGACCTCGGGCACCGTCACCGACCCGTCCTCATTCTGGTAGTTCTCGAGCACGGCGACCAGGGTGCGGCCGACGGCGAGGCCCGATCCGTTCAGCGTATGCACGAAGCGCGTGCCCTTGCCTTCCCTGGGCCGATACCGCGCGCCCATGCGGCGGGCCTGATAGTCGCCGCAGTTGGAGCAGCTCGAAATCTCGCGATAGGCGTTCTGGCCGGGCAGCCAGACCTCGATGTCGTAGGTCTTGCGCGAGGCGGGGCCCATGTCGCCGCCGCACAGCACGATGGTGCGGAAGGCGAGGCCGAGGCGCTTCAGCACTTCCTCGGCGCGGCCCGTCATGCGCTCGTGCTCGGCCGCCGACTGTTCGGGCGTAGTGATGCTGACCAGCTCGACCTTGGGGAACTGGTGCAGGCGGATCATTCCACGGGTGTCCTTGCCGGCCGCACCCGCCTCCGAACGGAAGCAGGGCGTGAACGCGGTAAAGCGGAGCGGCAGTTCCTTCTCATCCAGCACCGTGTCATTCACCAGGTTGGTGAGCGGCACCTCGGCGGTCGGCACCAGCCAGTAGCCGTTGTCGGTGTGGAACATGTCCTCGGCGAACTTCGGCAGCTGGCCGACGCCGTAGGCGGCGTTGTCCCGTACCAGGAGCGGCGGATTGACCTCGGTGTAGCCGCCTTCCTCGCTGGTGTGCAGGTCGAGCATGAACTGCGCCAGCGCCCGCTCCAGGCGGGCGAGATGGGCCTTCAGGAACACGAAGCGCGCGCCCGAGATCTTCACCGCCTGGGCGAAGTCCATCTCGCCGGTCGCCTCGCCCAGGGTGACGTGGTCCTTGGGCGCGAAGCTGAAGTTGCGCTGGTTGCCGTGGCGACGGACCTCGACGTTGCCGTGCTCGTCAGTGCCCTCGGGCACGTCGTCGAACGGCAGATTGGGCAGCACTTCGAGCCGGTGCGTCAGTTCCTCGTCGAGGCGGGCCGCTTCGGCTTCACCCTTCTTGAGCGACTCCTCCAGCGCCGCGACCTCGCCCATCAGCGCCTCGGCGGGCTCGCCCTTGCGCTTGGCGATGCCGACCCGCTGGCTGAGCGCCTTGCGCCTGGCCTGCAGGCCCTCGCTCCCGGAGATGGCGGCGCGGCGGCGCTTGTCGATCTCCAACAGCTCGGCCGACAGCGCCGCCAGATTGCGCTTCTTCAGGCCGGCGTCGAACGCCTCGGGATTCTCGCGGATAAAACGTATGTCGTGCATGGCCTAGCTCGCGGCGTCCCCGGCCTTCTTCTCTTCCTCGGCCGCCTTTTCGGCTTCCTCGGCCCTCAGTTCCTCCACCTCGGCCTTCTTGTCGGCGTCCTCGCGCTTCCGCTCGATCACGCGACCGATCAGGATGCTGATCTCGTAGAAGGCCATCAAGGGGATGGCGAGCGCGATCTGGCTCACCACGTCGGGCGGCGCCAGGACCGCGGAAATGATGAAGGCCACGACGATTGCGTAACGCCGCTTGGAGCGCAGCCCCTCCGTGGTGACGATGCCGACCTGGACCAACAGGGTCAACAGCACCGGCACCTCGAAGGCGAAACCGAAGGCGAAGACGAGCTGCAGGATGCGCTCGAGATAGTCCGACGACCGTAGCGTCTTCTCGATGTCGGCTGGCGCGTACTGCGTGAGCATGAAGTTGATCACGTACGGCAGCACGACGTAGTACATCAGCGCGCAGCCGGCATAGAACATGAACGGCGTGGCGACCAGGAACGGCACGAAGGCGCGCCTCTCGTGCCGATAGAGGCCGGGTGCCACGAACAGCCATATCTGCACCGCGATCAAGGGAAAGCCCACGATCAGCGACACGAAGGCCGACAACTTCACGGTGACGAAGAAGAACTCGAAAATGTCGAGGACGATGACCTTGTAGCCATCTGCCAACGCCGGCTGCATCAGGAACGAAAAGATCGGCTTGGCGAAGTAGAAGGTGACGAAGAAAACCAGGAAGAACCCGACCAGGGCATAGATCAACCGCTTGCGCAGCTCGATCAGGTGATCGAGCAGCGGCATCGGCTTGTCGTCTTCGGGTCCGTCGTGTGCTTCGGTCAAGGTTTCAGTCGCGGCATGGCTGGCGCGTTATGCCGCCCTTTGCGCCTCAATTCAAAGCGCTAATTGGCACTCTAGCCGGCGAGCGCGGCCTTTGCCGGCTTCTCTTCCGATGGTGCAGACGCAACAGGCTCCGCCGGAGGTTCCGCCTCAGCCACCACGGGGGTCGGGTCGGACACCGCAGGCGACAGTTCGGCGGCAATCTGCGGGGCCTCAAGCCCTGTCTGCGGGGCGGACTCCGGCTCGACCAACGGATTGTCGACCGCGCTCTTGGCGTCGGCCAGGGCCTTCTCGCCCTCGGTCACGCCTTCCTGGATCAGGCTCTTGATCTCCCTGGTCGGGTCAAGCGACTGCAGGTCGAGGCCAGGCGCGGCCTCGAGCTGCTTCTTCACATCGTCGAGGTCGGACTGGCGGACCATCTCGTCGACATGGCCGCGGAATTCCGACGCCATGCCGCGCATCTTGGACATCCACTTGCCCCAGCTGCGCAACATGCCAGGCAGCTCCTTGGGGCCGATGACGACCAGCGCCACGACCGCGATGACCAGAAGCTCAGGACTGTCGATACCGAACATCGGCGTTCAGACCCGCACGCGACTTGCTGCGACTGCCGACCCTGTCAGACCTTGGCGGCGCTGTCCTGGTGGACCTGGCCACCCGCCTGCGCCCCGGGGGGCGTGGTCGTGGCCTGTGCCGAGATCGGCTTGGCGGTGTCGCCCGGCTGCTGGCCCGGCTGGGCCTGCGGCGTTTCGTCGGGACTCGCGCCGACGCCCTTCTTGAAGGCGTTGAGGCCTTTCCCGAAGTCGCCCATAAGCTGCGAGATCTTGCCGCGACCGCCGAACAGCAGCAGCACCACGGCCAGCACGATGAGCCAGTGCCATACGCTGAAGCTACCCATGTGAAAATGCTCCCAAAAAACGTTTGCGATCGGCGCGGGGTGAGTATGACACCCTGCCCGAAGGCCCGGCAACCTGCCGAATGCGGCAGTATCTAGGCTGAACGAACCGTTTCGTCGGCGGCAAGAGGCTCCTCGGCCTCATCCTCGGCCGGTTCGAGCGGCAGATCCGGCTCATCCGGACGGAATATGGGGGGCTGGGAGCGAGGGTCCAAGAGGCCGGCCGCCTTCAATTCTTCCTGTCCCGGCAAATCGTCGAGGCTCGGCAGGCCGAAATGCTCGAGGAAGAAATCGGTGGTGCCCCAGGTCACCGGTTTGCCCGGCGCCCGGCGCCGGCCCATCGGCTTGATCCAGTTCTGCTCGAACAGCAGGTC
>MEMN01000209.1:6375-8327 GCA_001767945.1 Alphaproteobacteria bacterium RIFCSPHIGHO2_12_FULL_66_14
CGCGGTACGGAAGGCGTAGCCGCCGGCGACCGTCACGAGGTTCACGCCACGTCCGGCATAGAGCTCGGCGAGATCGGCCAGCAGCCGCTTGACGTCGGCATCGTTGGGCAGCCGCTCGGCGAGTTCGTTCTCGTCCAACGCCTGCGTGCCGGCGAAGACCAGCGCCTCCAGCAGCCGCAGATGCTGCGCATGGTCGGGAGAGACGACATCGGTCACGTTTTCAGGTGTGTTCTCGGACATGGGCTGGACCGTCACCGTTGCTCGGTACGCTTGCGAAGTTGGATGGGGCCGAAACGCTCGGTCTGGCGAATCTCGATCTGGCCGTCCTTGGCGAGCTGCAGGCCGGCCACGAACGTCGAGGCCACCGCCGAACGCCGCCGCGCCGGATCGGTGAGGCCGGCGGGCAGGAACGCCTCGAGCGACTGCCAGTCGATGGCGATGCCCAGCATGCGGCCAAGCCGCTCGGCCGCTTCCTCGACGGAGAAGAACTGCATCGGCGCGATCTGATAGGTGTCGGCATCCTTCGGCCGGACCTGGGCGCCGTAGGCATGCAACAGGTCGTAGAGCTTCACGTCCCAGATCGCGCGGCGGACCACGACCACGCCCTCGGGCTGGCCGCGCACGAAGATATCCTTGCCGAGTTGCGGACGCGCCATCAGGCGCACACCAGCCTCCTGCATCGCCTCCAGCCGCCTGAGCTGCCATTGCAACGCATCGGCCATTTCCTGGCCCGACGGTTCCTCGCCGGCCGGCGGCTCGGGCAGCAGCAGGCGCGATTTCAGGTAGGCGAGCCATGCCGCCATCACGAGATAGTCGGCGGCGAGTTCCAGCCGGAGCCGGCGGGCCTGCGCCACGTGCGCCAGATACTGGTCGACCAGCGCCACCATCGAGATCCGGCGCAGGTCGACCTTCTGGTCGCGCGCCAGGCTCAGCAACAGATCGAGCGGGCCTTCGAAGCCCTCGAGATTGACGATCAGTTCTCCCTCGCCCGGCGCGATGACGTCGGGTCCGGCAGCCGCGAAGCTGTCGGCGCCGTCGCTGGGGCCCGGCGGAGGGGTTTGTTCGGTCATGCAGGTCCGGTTTAGTCCAGTGGGAGCGCCTGCCGCTACTGGATTTGCCTCGGCCTTATCCCCATTCGGGCAGAAGTGCCGCGAGCCGGCGGCCTGCGTCGGCCAGCCCGGCCCTGCCGGCGGGGTCGTGATGACGGGCGAGAAGGCCCCGCCCGGCGTCGAAACGGCGCCCTGCCACCTCGGTCATGACGCCGGTCCGGCCGGCGATTTCGGTCATCTCGTTCATCCGGCCGTTGCAGTGGAGCGCCACGTCGCAGCCGGCTGCCAGGGCCCGTGCAGCGCGCTCGCCCAGGGACCCGCCGAGCGCCTGCATGGAAAGATCGTCGGACAACAGCAGGCCGTCGAAGCCGATATGGCCGCGAATGACTTCCTGCACGCCCCGCGCCGAAACGGTGATGCAGGCCGCGGGATCGATGGCCTCGAACAGCAGGTGACCGGTCATGGCCCACGGCAGATCGGCCAGGAGCTTGAACGGCACGAAATCCGTGCGTTCCAGCAGGTCGCGCGGCGCGCTTACCGTCGGCAGCGCCTCGTGGCTATCGACCGTCGACCGCCCGTGCCCGGGAATGTGCTTGATCACCGGCATCACGCCTTCGGCCAGCAATCCTTCGGCCGCGGCACGGCCCAACGCCGCCACCGGCTCCGGCCGGTCGGCATAGGCGCGGTCGCCGATCACGGCATGGGTCTCGGGGAAGGCGATATCGAGCACCGGCAGGCAATCGACGTCGCAGCCGATGGAGGCCACGTCGGCCGCCAGCAACCTCGAATTCAGACGCGTCGCCTCGAGCCCGCGATCGTGATCTCGCGCATAGAGGTCGCCGAGCAGCCGAGCCGGAGGTGCCTTGCGCCAGTGTGGCGGCCTGAGGCGGGCGACGCGGCCGC
>MEMN01000210.1:0-25183 GCA_001767945.1 Alphaproteobacteria bacterium RIFCSPHIGHO2_12_FULL_66_14
CAATCCGATCTCCAACGCCTACTTCGCCGCCAACGGCAGCAAGGCCTGGTTCGGCTGGCCCGACGATCCGGAGATGGAGAAGCTGCGCGACCAGTACGCCAAGGAAACCGACCCGGCCAAGGGCAAGGCCCTGGCCGCGAAGATCCAGGCGCGGGCCCTCGAGACGGGGCAGTTCGGCTGGCTCGGCCAATGGTATGGCCCCGGGGCCACGCGCTCGAACGTCACCGGCTGGCTCAAGGCACCGGTGCCGGTGATGTGGAACATCGAGAAGAAGTGACAACGCGACGTCCCGGGCGAGTGCTATCGCCCGGGACGATCCTCTGATTGGGAACCAATGCTCGATTTCATCGCTCGCCGTCTCGTCGCCATCATTCCCGTGCTCACGGTGGTGGCGGTCTTCGTCTTCCTCATGCTGCGTCTCACGCCGGGCGATCCGGCCGCGGTCATCGCCGGCGACAACGCCACGTCCGACCAGATCGCCGACATCCGCACCAAACTCGGCCTCGACGAGCCGATCTGGACGCAGTTCGCCATCTGGATCGGCGACGTGCTGCAGGGCAATTTCGGCGAAAGCTTCTTCTTCAAGAAGACCGTCGCCGAGCTGATCGCCCAGCGTGTCGAGCCGACTCTGGCGCTGGCCGTCTGCACCCTGGTCATCGCCATATCGGTCGCCGTTCCGCTCGGCGTCCTGGCCGCTTACCGGCAAGGTTCGCTGCTCGACCGCTTCGTCATGGGTTTTTCGGTGCTGGGCTTCTCGGTGCCGGTGTTCGTCATCGGCTATGTCCTGATTTACGTCTTCGCCATCGAACTCGGTATCCTGCCGGTGCAGGGTTACATCCGGATCGGCGTCGACTTCTGGGGTTTCCTCGAACGCATGGTTCTGCCCAGCGTGACGCTCGCCGTGGTCTTTATTGCGCTGATCGCGCGCATGACCCGCGCCAGCGTGCTCGAAGTACTGAACGAGGATTACATCCGCACCGCCCGTGCCAAGGGGCTTTCCAACCGGGTCGTTCTGATGCGCCACGCGTTGCGTAACGCCGCCGTGCCGATTCTGACAGTGATCGGCCTCGGAATCGCAGGTCTGATCGGCGGCGCCGTGGTGACGGAAAGCGTCTATGGCCTGCCGGGGCTCGGCCGTCTCACCGTCGAGGCCGTGTTGAGCCGCGACTTCCCGACCATCCAGGCCGTCATCCTGCTGTTCTCCGTGGTCTATGTCGTGATCAACCTGTTGATCGATATCAGTTACACTCTGTTCGACCCGAGGATCCGCTATTGAGCGCGATAACCGAAGAAGTCGTCGACTCCGCCTCCATCGCGGCCGCGTCGACCAAGCGCAAGAGCCTGTGGGCCCTTGCCATGCGCAACACCGCCGTCATTTTCGGCGGCGCCATCCTGCTGGTCATGGTGGCCATCGCCATCCTGGCGCCGTTCCTCGGTACCGTGGATCCGACCCGCATCGATCCGGCGGCACGCAACAGGAAGCCGGGCACCGAGATCACCTTCCGGCTCGATGACGGCCAGACCGCCAAGCGCGTCGTCCTCATGGGCACCGACAGTCTGGGCCGCGACGTCTACAGCCGCGTCATCTACGGCACCCGCGTGTCGCTGGTGATCGGCGTGGCCGTCGCCATTATTTCGATCGCCATCGGCCTCGTGATCGGCCTGGTGTCCGGCTACATCCGATGGGCCGACGGCATCATCATGCGCTTCATGGACGGCCTGATGGCGATACCGGGCATATTGCTCGCCATTGCGCTGATTTCGATCTGGCGCGCCGGCCTCATCACCGTGATCTTCGCTATCGTCGTGCCCGACGTGCCGCGCGTCGTGCGCCTGGTGCGCTCGGTCGTTCTGACGGTGCGCGAGGAACCCTATGTCGAGGGCGCCATCTCGGTCGGCACGCCGACCTGGACCCTGATGTTCCGCCATATCCTGCCCAACACCGTGGCACCGCTGATCGTGCAGGGCACCTTCATCGCCGCAGCAGCGATCATCGTCGAGGCAATCCTGTCCTTCCTCGGCCTCGGCATCCCGCCGGAGATCCCGAGCTGGGGTAACATCATGGCCGAGGGCCGCACGCTGTTCCGCGTGTTCCCGCACAACATCCTCTATCCCGGCATTTTCCTCGCGCTCACGGTGCTGGCGATCAATGTCATGGGCGACGGGCTGCGCGACACGCTCGATCCGAAGATGAGCAAAAAAGTGTGATGCCGACGAAGTCGTCGCCCCGAGCGAAGTCGAGGGGCCTTGTCTCCAAAGGCAAGCCCCATGTTGTTGAAACGAGATCCCTCTACGCGGCCTTTCAGGCCTTGGTCGGGATGACGGTGGTGAGTTGATGTCCCAAGCTAAGCGTCCCGTCCTCGAAGTCCGCAATCTCAGCGTCGCCCTGCCATCCGGCGCCGACCGCGCCCTTGCCGTCGAGAAGGTCAGTTTCACGGTCAATCCCGGCGAGATCGTCTGCCTGGTGGGTGAATCCGGCTCGGGCAAGTCGGTGATCGCCTTTACCGTCATGGGCCTGCTTGCCAAGGCGCTGAAGCCGACATCGGGCGAAATCCTGCTCGAGGGCGAGAACATCCTGGCGGCCGACGAATCGCGGCTGCGGGAACTGCGCTGCACGCGCATGTCGATGATCTTCCAGGAGCCGATGACGGCGCTGAATCCGGTCATGACCTGCGGCCAGCAGATCGACGAGGTGCTGGACACCCACACCAAGCTCGATGCGGCGGCGCGCAAGGCCAAGATCATCGCCATCCTCGACCGCGTGAAGCTGCCGGAGCCGGAGCGCATCTACGCCTCCTACCCGCACCAGCTCTCGGGCGGCCAGCGCCAGCGCATCATGATCGCCATGGCGCTGGTGCTCGATCCCGTCCTGCTGATCGCCGACGAGCCGACCACCGCGCTCGACGTCACCACCCAGGCCGAGATCCTGAAGCTGATCGCCGAGCTGCAGGAGGGCCAGGGCACCGGCGTGCTGTTCATCACCCACGATTTCGGCGTCGTCGCCGAAATCGCCCATCGCGTGGCCGTGCTGCGCTGGGGCGAGCTGGTCGAGATGGGTCCGACCGAGAAGATCCTGTCGCGACCGGAACACAGCTACACCAAGATGCTGATCTCCTCGGTGCCGTCGATCCATCCCGTGCACCGCGGTGTGCGCAAGGACGGCATCACCGTACTGCGCACGGAAAAACTCGGCAAAACCTACACAGGCGCCGGCTTCTTCCAGAAGGCGCGCGTCGTCAAGGCGGCGATCGACGTCGACCTCGACATCAGGAAGGGCGAGACGCTCGGCATCGTGGGCGAATCGGGCTCGGGCAAATCGACGGTGGCGCGCTGCATCGCCCGCCTGATCGACCCAACCGAGGGCAGGGTGTTCCTGGGCGACACCGAGATCGCCACCATGTCGGCAGGCAAGCTGCGCCCGCACCGCCGTCGCGTGCAGATCGTCTTCCAGGATCCCTACCGCTCGATGAATCCGCGCATCACCGTGGGCGACTCGATCATCGAGGGGCCGATGAATTTTGGCCTCAGGCGCGACGAGGCGCTGGCCCGCGCCCGCAAGCTGATGGAAACCGTGCGGCTCGACCCCAATTCACTCGACCGCTACCCGCACCAGTTCTCGGGCGGCCAGCGCCAGCGCATCTGCATCGCCCGTGCGCTCGCCATGGAACCCGAACTGCTGATCGCCGACGAAGCGGTCTCCGCGCTCGACGTGTCGGTGCAGAAGCAGGTGCTGGAGCTGCTCGACGAGATCCGCGTCAGGCTGAACCTCGCCGTGCTGTTCATCACTCACGACCTGCGCGTGGCAGCGCAGATCTGCGACTACGTCGCGGTGATGAGCAAGGGTCGCGTCGTCGAGTACGGCTCGGCCGAACAGGTGTTCGGCTCCCCCAAGGACGACTACACCAAGGCGCTGTTCGCCGCCGCCCCTGGCCGCAACTGGGAGTTCGGAAAATTCGCCGCAGCGTGATAGGCTTTGCCTTACCACAAGGAAAAGCCAGCTAGGCAGCCGCTGCCGAGCCTCCCCCTGACCCGGCGCCGGACGAAACGGCACAACCGTGTCCAGGGAGGCTCAAATGGTCGATAGCGTCTACAAGGTCATCGAGCTGGTCGGCACCAGCAGCGAATCCTGGGAGAAGGCGGCCAAGGTGGCGGTCGAGCGGGCGGCGAAGTCGCTGCGTGACCTGCGCGTCGCCGAGGTCGTCGAGCAGGATCTCGTCATCGAAAAGGGCAAGGTCTCCGCCTATCGCACCAAGGTGAAGCTCTCCTTCAAATATGGCGGCGGCGGCTGAGTTCTTCGCTAGGGGCGCGCACCCAGCCATGAGTTAAGGTTCGCCATGACCTCCGGCCTGCTCGAAGACGCCTCCTTCAACCAGTCGCCCACCTTCGGCGACGTCGACCTGTTCGCCGCCGACCGGCCGCTGGCCGACGCCGCTTCGCGCCTTGGCCTCGACGCCAGGGCGCTGTCGGCGTGCGGGCGCGACTACGGCTCGGCCGAGACGCTCGATCTCGGCCGGGTGGCCAACGAGAACCCGCCCAAGCTGCGCACCATGGACGGCAAGGGCAACCGCCTCGACCTTGTCGAATTCCACCCCGCCTATCACGCGCTGATGGCCAAGAGCATCGGCCACGGCATCCACGCCTCAGCGCACGACGGCAGTGAACCGCAAGGACCACTCGCCAGCCGGGCCGTGCGCCTCTACCTCGCGACCCAGGCCGAGAGTGGCCATCTTTGCCCCATCACCATGACGCACGCCTGCGTTGGGGCACTCCGCGCCGAGCCGGCGCTGCTCGAGAAATGGCGGCCCAAGATTCAGTCGCGCAGCTACGATTCTCGGCCGCTGCCATGGTGGGAAAAGACGGGCGTGACGCTCGGCATGGGCATGACCGAGCGCCAGGGCGGCACCGACGTGCGCGCCAACATCAGCCAAGCCGTGGGGCACGGCGATCACGTCGAGATCACGGGTCATAAATGGTTCATGTCGGCGCCGATGTGCGATGCGTTCCTTGTGTTGGCGCAGGCGCCCAAAGAATCTGCTGGAGGTGGCCTCACCTGCTATCTGATGCCGCGTTACCGGCCCGATGGCGGCCAGAACAACCTCCGCTTCCAGCGGCTGAAGGACAAGCTCGGCAACAAGTCGAACGCCTCGTCGGAAGTCGAATTCCATGCCGCCTACGCCGAGCGCGTCGGCGCGGAAGGCGCGGGCGTGCGCACCATCATCGAGATGGTGAACCTGACGCGGCTCGACTGCGCCATCGCCTCGGCCGGCCAGATGCGGATTGCGCTCAGCCAGGCGCTGCACCACATCCGCAATCGCTCGGTGTTCCAGCGAAGGCTCGCCGACCAGCCGGCGATGCGCGCCGTGGCCGCCGACCTTGCGCTGGAACTCGAGGCTCAGGTGGCGCTGGTGTTCCGCCTCACCCATGCCGCGGATTGTGCCGCGTCGGACCCGCGCGACTCGACCTACGCCCGGCTGCTGACGCCGGCGGTAAAATTCCTGGTGTGCAAGAGCACGCCGCAGGTGGTCTACGAGTCGCTCGAATGCCTGGGTGGCAACGGCTACACCGAGGATCTGCCGATGGCCCGCTACTATCGCGAGGCGCCGCTCAACGCCATCTGGGAAGGCTCGGGCAACGTCATGGCGCTCGACGTGCTGCGCGCCGCCGGCCGGCATCCCGAGGCCGCGATGGACACGCTCTCCCGGCTGGTGCGCACGGCTTCACAGGCCTTCACCGTGGCGCCCCTCGCCCAGGCGCTGGAACGGACGCTGAAATCCGCCGACGCCGAGCGCCGGGCGCGCTTCCTCTGCGAGGGCCTCGCCCGCATCGCAGCACTTGCCGCCCTGGTCGAAGCCAACTCGCCGTTCGCCACGCTCTACGGCGAGACCCGGCTGGGCGCCGGCCACTTCGCCCAGTTCGGCACCGCCGACCTCGGCACGGCCGAGGTCCAGCTGATGGACCGCGCACTGGCGGCCTGAGCGACTGCGACAACCTGTCCGGAAAATAGTCGCGACGAAGGGCTCCTCAAAAAACATCGTGGCGCATCAACCGCTTGCAGAGGCATCTCCTGCAAAACAGCCTTTCGACTTCGCGTTGGAGATTTTCGTAGCGTACCTGCATGACCGAGCTTCTCCGGACAGCTTCACTCGACCGACGTTCGGCAGGCCGCTCGGGAACTCCGAAAAAATTCCGGAATCGGAGTCAAAAAATGTCGCTGTTCAGGCGACAGGTGATATCCGGTCCGAGAGGCGGAAATGCTCGATGGAACAAGGACTTGCCCGCTTCAGTCGGGTCACCCAAGATCGCCAATCCTGTATTTTTTTCCGTCGCTGTCTGAGCGACATTCAAAGGCCAAATGAAAAAGATCTTTACCGCCTGCCTCGGCACCGAGACCAACACCTTCGCCGCCATCCCGACCGGCCACCAGCTCTTCGAGGAGACTTGCCTCTACCGCAAGGGCAGCTATGGCAAGAACGTGCCGATGTTCGGTGCGCCGCTCGCCGTCTGGCGCAGCCGCGCCGAGGCCAAGGGTTGGCAGGTGGAGGAAAGCCTCTGCGCGTTCGCCCAGCCCGCCGGCCGAACGGTGAAGAAGGTCTACGAAGCCTTCCGCGACGAGATCGTGGCCGACCTGAAGGCCGCGATGCCGGTCGACGCCGTGTTCCTCTCCATGCACGGCGCCATGGTGGCCGAAGGATACGACGATTGCGAAAGCGACCTGCTGGCCCATGTGCGCAAGGTCGTGGGTCCGAGCGTTCCCGTCGGCGTCGAGCTCGACCTCCATTGCAACATCGGCGTGGGCACGATGCGCGACGCCACGGTGCTGGTGCTGTTCAAGGAGTATCCGCACGTCGACGTGTCCGACCGCGCGGACGATCTGTTCAACGTCATGGAAGGCGCGATCGAAGGCCGCACCAGGCCGGTGATGGCGGCGTGGGATTGCCGCATGATCGGCGTGTTCCACACCACGCGCCAGCCGATGCGCGGCTTCGTCGACAAGCTGATGGCGATGGAAGGCAAGGACGGCGTGCTCTCGCTCTCCGTCGCCCACGGCTTCCCGTGGTCGGACATCAAGGAGATGAGCAGCAAGGTCATCGCCATCACCGACGGCGACAGATCCAAGGCAGAGAAGCTCGCCAAGGCGCTCGGCCAGGAATTCTTCGCCATGCGCGCGGCGACGCAGCCGCCCTATGTCACGCTGGGTGCCGCCATGGCGCGTGTGAGTTCGCACAACCTGCCCAAGCCCATGGTGCTGGCCGACGTGTCGGACAATGCCGGCGGCGGCGCGGCTTCGGATTCGACCTTCGTCCTGAAGGCGCTGCTCGACGGCAAGGTGAAGGACGCGGCCATCGCCATGTTCTGGGATCCCGGCGCCGTCAGGCTCGCCTTCGAGGTCGGCGAAGGTGCCGAGCTCGACATCCGCCTTGGCGGCAAGCTCGGGCCGCAATCAGGCGCACCGATCGACGCCCGCGCCAAGGTGTTGAAGCTCGAGAAGGACGTCTTCATCCAGTTCGGCGGCGCCCGCAAGGGCACCAATCCGATCGGCGACGTGGCGGCCCTTCAGATCGAGGGCGTGACGGTGATCGTCAACACCAAGCGCTCGCAGTGCCACAGCCTGGACTGCTTCACCAAGCTCGGCGTCGATCCCTCGACCAAGAAGGTGGTGGTGGTGAAGTCGATGCAGCACTTCCACGCCGCCTATGCGCCGATTGCCAGCGAAGTGGTCTATGTCGCGGCGCCCGGCGCCCTGGTGCCCGACTGGTCGCTTCTGCCCTACACCAAGGTCGACAAGGCCCAGTGGCCGTTGGTGGCCGAGCCTCGGCACGCATGAGCCGGCTGGCGCTTCTCGCCGGGACGGTGTTGGCCCTGGCGCCGGACTTCGCCCTCGCACAATCGCCCAATGGCGTGCGGACGCTCGCGCCACCCGGAGCCATCAAGGTCGAGGGTACCTGGAGCCTCGGGGTGAGGGCCGGTGATTTCGTCTTTGTCGCCGGGATGCAAGGCGTCGATCCCGCGACCGGCGAGCTGGTGCCGGATCCCGAGACCCGCATCCGGCAGGCCTTCCTCAACATCAAGCTGATTGCCCAATCCGAAGGCGCCAGCCTGCAGGATTGCGTGCGACTCACCGTCTACGTGAGCGACCTCAAGCGGTTGGCGCCCATGGTCGACAAGGCGCAGGCCGAACTCTGGGGCAAACCACCCTATCCGCCCCGCACCATGGTCGAGGTCCGGCGTCTGTTCGACGACGATATCGTGGAGATCGACAGCGTCTTCTACGCGCCGAAAAAGCCCTGATTACAGGCCGTTTACACGGCCGGTCCACATTGGTATGGTCCGCCGCGTCGCGGCCGGGGATGGCCGTTTTGTCGTTTCATATCAACGGCTTAACGAGGTCCCGTCCCGGCGCGAGGGGCGCGATCCATGAAGATTCTCACCGGCAACAGCAACCGACCGCTGGCCGAAGCCATTTCCGCCAAGCTGGCGTTGCCGCTGGTCAAGGCCAACATCCGCCGCTTCTCGGACAACGAGATCTTCGTCGAGATCCTGGAAAACGTGCGCGGCGAGGACATGTTCGTCCTCCAGTCGACGAGCTCTCCGGCCAACGACCATCTGATGGAGCTCCTGATCACCATCGATGCGCTGCGCCGCAGCTCGGCGCGTCGCATCACCGCGGTGATGCCCTACTTCGGCTACGCCCGGCAGGACCGCAAGACGGGTTCACGCACGCCGATCTCGGCCAAGCTGGTCGCCAATCTGCTGACCCATGCCGGCGCCAACCGCGTGCTGACGCTCGACCTGCACGCCGCGCAGATCCAGGGCTTCTTCGACATCCCTGTCGACAATCTCTACGCCGGCCCGGTGTTCTCCAAGGACATCAAGGAAACGCTGCCCAACCGCAGCTTCACCGTGGTCTCGCCCGACACCGGCGGCGTGGTGCGCGCGCGCGCCATCGCCAAGCGCATCGACGCCGACCTCGCCATCATCGACAAGCGCCGCGAGGCGGCAGGCGTCAGCGAAGTGATGAACGTGATCGGCGATGTAAAAGGCCAGGACTGCATCCTGATCGACGACATCGTCGACTCGGCCGGCACGCTGTGCAATGCCTCGGTCGCGCTGATGGACCAGGGCGCCAAGTCGGTGTGCGCCTACGTCACGCACGGCGTTCTGTCGGGCGGCGCCGTGGCCCGTGTCGCCGCCTCGCCGATGGAGAAGCTGGTCATCACCGACTCGATCCAGCCCACCGAGGCGGTGCGGATTTCGCCCAACGTGCGGCCGCTCAGCATCGCCTCGCTGATGGCCGAAGCCATGAAACGCATTTCCGACGAATCGTCGGTTTCGAGCTTGTTCGACTGAGAAATTTTTGAGATCCGGCGATCGGCACCCCTGGAGGCCGCGCCGCGAGTGAGAGAGAAAAAGCAACCCAAGGAGAAGTGAGATGTCAGAGACGACCAAAGTCGTCGCGAAGAAGCGGGATCGGGCCGGCAAAGGGGGCGCCCGTTCCAGCCGTCGCGAGGGACTGATTCCCGCCGTGATCTATGGCGACAAGAAACCCCCGGTCATGATCGCGGTCGAGCCGAAATCGATCGAGCGCGAGCTGCACAAGGAAGGCTACTTCAACCACCGGCTTCAGATCGACGTCGAGGGCACGGACTATCAGGTCCTGCCGCGCGACGTCCAGGTCGATCCGGTGACGGACAAGCCCCTTCATCTCGACTTCCTGCGGATCGGCCCCGAGTCGATCATCACCGTGCAGGTGCCCGTCCACTTCAGGAACGAGGCGCAGGCCCCCGGCATCAAGCGCGGCGGCGTGCTCAACATCGTGCTCCATGAGATCACGGTGCGCACCAAGGCCGACCACATCCCCGAATACTTCGAGGTCGATCTGACCGGTCTCGAGATCGGCCACTCCATCCATCTCTCGACGCTCGCTATTCCCGAGGGCGTCCGGGTGGTGAGCCGCGACAAGGACGCCACCGTGGCGTCGATCGCCGCGCCGACCGTGGTCCGCGAGGCGGCGGCCCAGGCGGCGGCCGATGCGGCGGCACCGGCTACAGCCGAAGCTGCAGCGGCTCCGGCAGCGGGTGCTGCACCCGCGGCGGGTGGCGCTGCTCCGGCGGCAGGCGCCGCGGCGCCGGCGGCGGGTGGCAAGGCCCCCGCCCCGGCGAAGAAGTAGCCGGCGGACCAGGGCTCCACCGGTCCGATGCTCCTGCTGGTCGGGCTCGGCAACCCCGGGCCGCGCTATGCGGGGCACCGGCACAACGTCGGATTCATGGCGGTGGACGAGATCGTCCGCCGCCGTGTCTTCTCCCCTTGGCGCGCGCGCTTCAACGGCGAGGTGGCCGAGGGTCACCTCGGCGGCGAGCGCGTCATCGTCTTGAAGCCCATGACCTTCATGAACGAGTCGGCCAAGTCCGTGGGCGAAGCCGTTCGCTTTCTCAAAGTGCCGCTGGACCGCATCGTGGTGTTCCACGACGAACTCGACCTGGCCCCCGGTCGGGTGCGCATGAAGAAGGGCGGCGGTGCCGGCGGCCACAACGGGCTGCGCGACATCGACGCCCACGTCGGCAAGGACTATCGCCGGGTCCGGATCGGCATCGGCCATCCCGGCCACAAGGATCTGGTGCTGCACTGGGTGCTGCGCGACTTCGAGCCGGACGAACGTGATCCCAAAACCGGCTGGGTTCCAAAGGTGCTGGCGGCGCTGGCCGAGGAATCGGCGCTGCTGATCGAGGGCGGCGCCAAGGCCGACGAGAAATACATGAGCCGGGTGGCGCATCTCGCGCCGCCTCCCGATCTCCCGGCCAGACTGGACGTCAGAGAGTAAGCGGTCAGAAAGAGCAAAATGGGTTTCAATTGCGGTATCGTCGGCCTGCCCAATGTCGGCAAATCGACCCTGTTCAACGCTCTCACCGCCACCCAGGCGGCGCAGGCGGCCAACTATCCGTTCTGCACCATCGAGCCCAACGTCGGCCGCGTCGCCGTGCCCGATCCTCGCCTGGACATGCTGTCGAAGATCGCGGGCTCGGCCAAGATCATCCCGACCCAGCTCGAGTTCGTCGATATCGCGGGCCTCGTGAAGGGCGCCTCGAAGGGCGAGGGTCTCGGAAACCAGTTCCTTGCCAACATCCGTGAGGTCGATGCCATCGCCCACGTGCTGCGCTGCTTCGAGGACGGCGACGTGACCCACGTCTCCGGCAGCGTCGATCCGGTGCGCGACGCCGAGATCGTCGAAACCGAGTTGATGCTGGCCGACCTCGACAGTCTGGAAAAGCGCCTACCCAACCTCGAAAAGCGCGCCAAGGGCGGCGACAAGGACGCAGCGGCCGAAGCGCCCGTGGTCAAGAAGGCGCTCGACGCGCTGCGTGAGGGCAGGCCCGCCCGCGAGGCCGCGCTGACGGCGGACGAGCGGCCGGTGTTCCACGGACTGCAGCTCATCACCGCCAAGCCCATGATGTATGTGCTGAACGTCGACGAAGGCTCGGCCGCCGCCGGCAACGCCCACAGCGCCAAGGCGGAAGCCTTCGCCAAGCAACGCGGCATGCTGGCCGTGGTGATCTCGGCCGCCATCGAGGCCGAGGTGGCGCAATTGCCGCCCGAAGACCAGGGCGATTACCTGTCCTCGCTCGGCCTCAAGGAAACCGGCCTCGCCCGCGTGGTGCGCGCGGGCTACCAGCTTCTCGACCTCGTGACCTTCTTCACCGTCGGGCCGAAGGAGGCGCGGGCCTGGACGGTGCGCCGCGAGGCGACCGCGCCGGAAGCCGCGGGTGTCATCCACACCGACTTCGAGAAGGGCTTCATCCGCGCCGAGACCATCGCCTACGACGACTATGTGACCCTGAAGGGCGAGGCCGGCGCCCGCGATGCCGGCAGGCTGCGCCTCGAAGGCAAGGATTACGCCGTCAAGGACGGCGACGTCTTCCACTTCCGCTTCAATGTCTGAGGCGCCCTAGAGGGCGCCGCCATCAGGATCCGATAACGCCGCCACCCCGCTTCGTGATGACGATCACCGACGGGCGGGGCGGCATGCCGTCCTTGAAGTCCGGCCAGCGCGTCGACGGCTTCTCGAAGGTGGAGCCGGCGGTTTCGGCCGGATGCTGGATCGCCAGAAACACCGCGCTGTCGTCCGGCGGCAAAATTGGACCGCACACCTCCGCGCCGGTCGGCGCCTGGAAGAAGCATCGCGTCAGCCCGCGACCATAGCCCGCCGTGTCGGCGCCATAGAGGCCATCGGCGATGCCGGCGGCGGTCGGCGCGCCGTCGGTGGCGATCCAGATGCGGCCCTTGCTGTCGAAAGTGCAGTTGTCGGCGCAGGAGAGCCAGCCGTTTTCCGACGTCGCCCGGTGATAGCGCGCGCCGGGATCGATGCCGGGCCTTCCGCCGACGATGAAGATCGACCATGCCCCTTCGGTCGAGGCATGGTCGCCGTCCTTGGGCGTGATCTCGATGACGTGGCCGTGGGCATTGCGGGCCATCGGGTTGGCGCGGTTGACCTGCTGCTCGGTACGACGCGTGTTGTTGGTCAGGAGCACATAGACCCGGCCGTTGACAGGATTGGCCTCGACATCCTCAGGCCGATCCATCGGCGTTGCCTTCAGCAGATCGGCGGCCATACGCGTATAGATCAGGATGTCGGCCTGGCTGGCAAAACCGTTTTCCGCCGTCAGCGGACCCTGGCCGTGGACGAGCGGCAACCACTCGACCTTGCCGTCGTCGGCGAAGCGGGCGACGTAGAGCGTGCCTTCGTCCAGCAGAGTCCGGTTCGCGGCACGGTCCTGCCGGTTCCAGGGCTTTGCCGTCACGAACTTGTAGACATAATCGAAGCGCTCATCGTCGCCCATGTAGATGACCACGCGACCGTCCTTGGTCAGGGCATGGTGACAGCCCTCATGCTTGAAACGGCCGAGCGCGGTGCGTTTGATCGGCGCCGCCGAAGGATCGTAGGGATCGATCTCGACGATCCAGCCGAAGCGGTTGGGCTCGTTCGGTTCCTTCTCGACATTGAAGCGATCGATGTGCTGCGCCCAGGCGTACCAGGTGGCCTTCGAAATGCCGTAGCGCTTGTAGGCCTTGGCATCAGGCAGCTTCCCGGCATCGCCGCCGAAGTAGCCGTTGAAATTCTCTTCCGCGGTCAGCCAGGTACCCCACGGCGTCTCGCCGCCGGCGCAGTTGTTCAGCATGCCCGACACCTTGCGGCCGCTCGGGTCGGCAGATGTCTTGAGCTTGTCGTGGCCGGCCGCAGGCCCCGAGACGTCCATCGGCGTAGTCCCGGTGATCCGACGGGCGTACTTGCTGTCCGGCACGACCTTCCATGAGCCGCCGTCGCGGGCAATCTCGATCACCGAGCCGCCATGGGCCGCCAGCTCGACCTCGGCCTGCTGCTTCGAGGCCTTGGTGCGCGAGGCCCGCCCCTCGCCGAGGCCGGCGAACATCAGATTGGTGTTGGTGTACTCGTGATTGACCACCATCAGGTAGCGGTCGCCGGCCGTGCTGCCCGCCGGCAGTGCATGCAGGCCGATGAAGTCGCAGTTGTAGCCGAACTGCTTCTCCTGGGCCGCTGCCGTCAGGTTGGCGGGATCGAAACCCGGCGCACCGGCCACGACAGGATCACCCCATCGGATCAGGACCTGAGCATCATAGCCTTGCGGGACATGATGGGTCTTGTCCAGACCATGCGGGACTTCCGCGAACGTAAGCGACGACGGACCTGCCGGTTGTGCCAGCGCGCTACCGCCCAGGAGCTCTCGGGCCAATGCAGCAGCCGCCCCGATGCCCACCAGACTACGCACGGCGGCGCGTCGACCGAGCCGCCGTCCGATCAGGTCGCCCATGGACATCTCTGCGCTCGGATTCGAGCCCAGGTCCTCAGGGTCGACAAAGTCGCTGCTGCGCCGGTCCATCCCAATCTCCTTACCGTATTTTGGTCCGAAGTAGCCGAGTGCCGCGATGGTCAGACGACGGTTCCATTTCAGTTTTATTGCGCCCGCACCGGTTCCTCCACAGGAGGTCGGGCGCCACCTCCTCGCGCCAATAGTCTGCTACGAAAGCACGCGCCTCATCCAACGCGCCGTTGCCTTCGAGTCCTGGCTATCGCTCGCTTCGAGCTTCTCAATCACGCGTTCGCGGTCCGCCAGTTCGCGATTCTGGCTGAGCTTGATCTTGGTTTCGACCCGCGAGAGAGGCATGCGGAACACCGTGATGCCCCGCGTCTGCGCCTCGGCATTGCCGGGGGGAAGCCGGTCGAGCCCCCAGCCCTCGGGACCCACGACCTCGTATTCCCGGGCGAGCGCCGCCAGCACGTCGAGCGCACCTTTGGTGTCCTCGATGATCTGCGGCCGGCCATAGGCGTGCACCGTCACGTAATTCCAGGTCGGCACCTTGGCGCCGGGCGTGTACCAGGTCGGCGAAACATAAGCGTGCGGCCCCCAGAACAGGGCCAGCGATTCCGCAAGGCGCGCGAACAGCTTCCAGTGCGGGTTGGCCCGCGCCACATGGCCGATCAGCGACCCGTGCGGCCCGCCCGCCTCCTGCCATAGCAGCGACAGATGCGTGGTGAGTGGCGCGCCATCCTCGGCCGTGGTGGTCAGCAGCGCCCAGCTATGGGCCCGCATGATCTCCCGGCCCATGGCCTCGTCGCCTTCGAAGTGCTTCGGCAGGTACATGGTTGATCCAGTGGGTTGAACGCCGTGGCATTACCATGTCCAATACCCTTAACAGAGGGAGTTATTCTCATGGGCGAAGGTATCCGTCTTAAGTCTGCCGCCGGCGAAATCGGGGCCTATCTCGCGACCCCGAAGGGCACACCGAAGGGCGGCATCGTGGTGATCATGGAGATCTTCGGCACCAATCATCACATCAAAGCCGTTACCGACAAGTTCGCGCAGGACGGCTATCTGGCGCTGGCGCCGTGCTTCTTCGACCACATCAAGCCCGGCATCGAGCTCGGCTACACGCCGGATACCATCGCCGAGGGCCGCAAATACGTGACCGAACTCGGCCTCGACAAGCCGATCCAGGACGTCGATGCCGCCATCGCCGAACTCAGGAAGCGCGGCTGCAAGAAAGTGGCGGTCACCGGCTTCTGCTGGGGTGGCACCATCACCTGGCTGTCGTCGACCCGTCTGAAGCCCGATGCGGCGATCGGCTACTACGGCGGCGGCATCCATGGAACCAAGGGCGAGAAACCCACGGTGCCGACCATGCTGCATTTCGGCGACAAGGACATGCACATCCCGATGACGCATGTGAACGAGCTGAGGTCGCTCCATTCCGGCGTCACGATCCACGACTATCCGGCCGACCACGGCTTCCATTGCGATGAACGCGGCAGCTACGACGGTCTCGCCTCGGCGCAGGCCTATGCCCGCACCCTGGAGTTCATGGCAAAACACGTTGGGTAAGGGCACATTGGCTAGGAAGCCGGCCAGGAAAGCCTTCGATCCGGCGGCGCGCGGTCCCCTCGACGGGGTGCGTGTCGTCGATCTGTCGCGCCTGGTCGCCGGCAACGTGCTGACGCTCCAGCTCGCCGATTTCGGCGCCGAGGTGATCAAGATCGAACCGCCGGAGGGCGATACGCTGCGCTCGTGGCGGGTCAAGGGCGTCGAGACGGCCTGGAAGGTTTATAGCCGCAACAAGAAGAGCGTGGCTCTCGACCTGCGCTCCGATGCCGGCCGCACGATCGTGCGTGAACTCGCCGCCTCGGCGCAGATCCTGGTCGAAAGCTTCCGCCCCGGCGTGCTGGAAGACATGGGCCTCTCGCCGGCCGAGCTGCATGTCCGCAACCCCAAGCTGGTGATCGTGCGCATCTCCGGCTGGGGCCAGGATGGCCGCTATCGTCACAAGCCGGGCTTCGGCACCTTGATCGAAGGTTATAGCGGCTTCGCGTCGATGAACGGCTTCGAGGACCGCGAGCCGGTGCTGCCGCCGATGTATCTCGCCGACGCCATGGCCGCACTCTACGGCTACGGTGCCGTCATGGTGGCCTTGCGCGAAGTCGAGGTGAACGGCGGCACCGGCCAGACCCTCGACCTGCCGCTGTTCGATCCGCTGTTCTCGGTGCTGGGGCCGCAGGCCGCCAACCACAAGCTGACCGGCGACGTGAAGGTGCGGAGCGGCAGCCGTTCGACCAATGCCGCGCCGCGCAATGTCTACCAGACCAAGGATGACCACTGGGTTTGTCTCTCGGCGTCGACCCAGGGCATGGCCGAGCGGGTCCTGGTCAAGATTGGCCGGCCGGAACTCGTGAAGGATCCGCGCTTCGCCACCAACATCGAACGCGTGAGGCACGGCGTGGAACTCGACGAGATCATCGGCGGCTTCATCGCCGCGCGCGATCTCGCCGAGAACCTGAAGTTCTTCGACGAAGCCGGCGTCACCATCGGCCCGGTCTACGACATCGCCCAGATCGTCGAGGACGACTATGTGCTGGAGCGCGAAGCCTTGATCGAGATTCCCGACGAGGAGATGGGCGACCTGCCGACCCATCCCGTCGTTCCGCGCCTGTCCGGGACGCCGGGCGCGCTGCGGAGCGCCGCGCCCAAGGTCGGCGAGCATAACGAGGCGCTGCTGAAGCCGCTGCTGGGCGACGGCGAATATGCCAGGCTCGTCGCCTCGGGCGCGATTTCAAAAGGAGCGAAGAAGAAGTGACCGGTCGCCCCTTGCTCTCCAGACCGGCTCCGCCCGTCTGGCGTTCGACCCTCTACGTGCCGGGCAACGTGCCCAAGTTCATCGACAAGGCGCACGAACGCGGTGCCGACTGCGTGCTGGTCGACCTCGAGGACAGCGTCCAGCCGGCGCAGAAGTCCGAAGCGCGCGCCATGCTGCCCGAGACGATGAAGAAGGTGGCGCGGGGTGGCGCCGACGTTGCCGTGCGCATCAACCGGCCGCTGCGCCTCGCGATCCCCGACATCGAGGCGGCGGTGCGGCCGGGCCTCTCGGCGCTGTTCATCACCAAGACCGAGGGCGTCCAGCACCTGCGCCTGCTCGACGAGATGGTGACCGAACTCGAGCGCGAGCGCGGCATGCCGGTCGGCGGTGTGGGTTTCGGCGCCATGATCGAGCACCCGCGCGCCCTCGCCCAGATCCACGACATCGCCGAGCATGGGCCGAGGGTCATCGCCATGATGCTGGGCGGCGAGGATTTCGCGCTGGAGACCGGTTCCGTCCCGAGCGACGAGTCGCTCGAGCTGCCCAAGCGTCTGGTCGCCTTCGCCGCCCAGGCGCATGGCGTCGCGATGATGGGAATCCTGGGAACGGTCGCCGACTACTCCGACCCCGCAGCCTACAAGAAGAGCGCCGAACGGGCCCGCCGCTTCGGCTTCTCCGGCGGCACCTGCATCCATCCCGGCCTCGTGCCGGCACTGAACGAAGCCTTCACGCCGGGCGCCGACGAAGTCGCCTACGCCAGGAAACTGATCGCGGCCGACCAAAAGGCCGCAGCCGAGGGCCGCGGCTCGTTCTCGGTCGACGGCAAGATGATCGACATCCCGGTGATCGACCGTGCGCGCCGCCTGATCGAGCGCCATGAGGCCATCGAGCGCCGCCTCAAGAGGGCCTGAAGGTCACATCCCGCCTCTTGGGCCGCGGGCCTTCAACCCGCGGCCCATTGTGAACGAGCCGCCTCGCCAGACTTCCCTTAGGCGTCGACGAGTTCCGTCGTCGGGCGCCGGGCCTGCGCGCCGGTGACCATCGTGAGATCCGACGGGAAGGCGATGACCTCGGCGGTGAGACCGACGGTGAGGCTTTGCAGCAGAACTTCCCGGCCATTCGAGAACTTCACCGCATCCCGGTGGGCATGCGCACCGCCCTCCAGCCGTGTCATCACCACTTCTTCGACGGGCCCGACGCCGAAGGTCTGCTGCACGGGCTCGCCGATACCCGCGAGCCGCAAACGTGCATCCGCCGGGACACACACGGCCGTCTCGCAGTTCTGCCCGGCCGTGAAGCCCATCGTGCCGCTGGGGAAGCGCTGAAGAGTGTATTGCTCCTCGCTAACGGCGGGTCGCGAACGATAGAGTTCGAGTGAGTAATCGCACATGACGCCCTCCTGGTTAGTGGACGTCTTCAGGACGTAGTCAGGCCGTCGGTGCGATCAAGACTCCCCAGTATGCATATATGGTTCGCACGATTTCCCCATCCAGCGCGTCGGCAGGTCCACGCGTTGGCGGGATGGGAAGTTCGTTGCGGGAAGAAACGCTGCCGCGGCTCAGTGCTTGTCCGACCAGACCTGCCGCTTCACGGCATACATCAGGCCGGCCAGCGCCAGAAGGAAGAGGATGACGCGAACGCCGGTGCGTTTGCGGTCCTCCATCCACGGCTCCGAGGCCCAGGCCAGGAACTCGGTAACGTCCGAGGCTTGCTGGCCGAGCGTGGCCTTGGTGCCGTCGGCGTAGGTCACCTTGTCGTCCGCCAGCGGCGGCGGCATGGCGATCTTGTGGCCCGGGAAGTAGGTGTTGAAATTGTCGTCCTTGGTAACGGCGAATTCCTTGATCTGCTCGGGCGACAGCTTGTCGAACGGAACGTAACCCGTCAGCAACGCGTAGATTTCGTTGGCGCCGCCTTCGCGCGCCTTGACGATGACGCTGAGGTCGGGCGGCGCCTTGCCGTTGTTGGCGGCAGCGGCGGCGGCCATGTTGGGGAACGGCTTCCTGAAGGAATCCGACAGGCGCGCCGGCCGCTCGATCGGCTGGCCGTCGTCGTTGAGGTCGGGCACGACGATGTCCTTGATCAGGCCCTTCACCTGGTTGTCGGTGAGCCCCAGCTCCATCAGGTTGCGATAGGCCAGCAGCGACAGCGAATGGCAGGCCGCGCAGACCTCGGCATAGACCTGATAGCCGCGCTGGGCGGCGGCGCGGTCGTAGGTGCCGAACGGCCCCTGGAAATGCCAGGAGCGCTTCGGCGGATGCGCCTCGGTGCCGGCCGCAATGGCCCCACCGCCGATGATGAGGGCACCGGCACCGGTGACGAGGGCGGCGAGCGCAATCGCGCCGGAAACGATCAATCTACGCATGGCGCTTATCCTGCCTTCTTCTTGAGCACCGCGTCGGCGATGCTGGGCGGCATTGGCAAAGGCCGTTCGATCTTGCCCAGGACCGGCAGCAGGATGAGGAAGTGGAAGAAGTAGTAGAGCGTGGCGGCCTGCGACAGCGGGATCCAGAAGCCCGCTGGCGGATTGGCGCCGCAGAAACCGAGCACGACGACGTCGATCACGAGAAGCAGCATGCACCACTTGTAGATCGGCCGGAACGTCGACGAGCGCACGCGCGAGGTGTCGAGCCAGGGCAGCACGAACAGCACCGCGATCGCGCCGAACATCGCGATCACGCCACCCAGCTTGTCCGGCACCGCGCGCAGGATCGCGTAGAACGGCAGGAAGTACCATTCCGGCACGATGTGCGTTGGCGTCACCAGAGGGTCGGCCGGGATGTAGTTCGCCGCATCGCCCAGCATGTCGGGCCCGAAGAACGCGACGAGCGAATACACGATCAGGAAGACGACGACGCCGAAGCCGTCCTTCATCGTGTAGTAGGGATGGAACGGAACGGTGTCCTGCGGACCCTTGGGGTCGATGCCGGTCGGGTTGTTCGAACCGTGGACGTGCAGCGCCACGACATGGAGCGCGACCACCGCCACGATGATGAACGGCAGCAGATAGTGCAGGGCATAGAAGCGGTTGAGCGTCGGGTTGCCGATGGAGAAGCCGCCCCACAACCAGGTCACGATCGAATCGCCCACGACCGGGATGGCCGAGAACAGGCTGGTGATGACGGTGGCGCCCCAGAAGCTCATCTGGCCCCACGGCAGCACATAGCCCATGAAGGCCGTGGCCATCATCAGCAGGAAGATGACGACGCCAAGGATCCACAGGAGTTCGCGCGGCGCCTTGTAGGAGCCGTAGTACATGCCTCGGAAGATATGGACGTAGACGGCGATGAAGAAGAACGACGCGCCGTTCATGTGCAGGTCGCGGATCAGCCAGCCCTGCGGCACGTCGCGGTCGATGCGCTCGACCGAGTCGAAGGCCATCAGCACGTGCGGCGTGTAGTTGGTCGCCAGCACCACGCCGGTCGCGATCATGAGCACCAGCATCACCGTGGCGATCGCGCCGAAATTCCAGAAGTAGTTGAAATTCCGCGGCGTCGGGAAGGTGTGATACTCCTTCTCGATATACGAAAAGATCGGCAGGCGGTGATCGATCCAGGCGATCACCTTGTTGTTGAAGACCGGCGGTGTGCCGTGAGACGAGGCCATTGCTGCGAACTCCTGGGCGATCGGTACGGCGATCAGCCGATGCGGACGAGTGAGTCGGAAAGAAACAGGTACTGCGGAATGGCGAGGTTCAGCGGCGCCGGTCCCTTCCGGATGCGCCCCGACGTGTCGTAGGCCGATCCGTGACACGGGCAGTACCATCCGCCGTAGGGACCCTTGTCCTGTCCCGGCAGGTTGCCGAGCGGCACGCAGCCCAGATGGGTGCAGACGCCGATCATGATCAGCCACTCCGGCCGCACCTTCTTGGCGGTGTCGGTCACCCGCGAATTGTCGGTCTGCGGATCGGGCAGCTCCGACATCGGCACCGCCTCGGCCTCCTTGATGTCTTTTTCCGTCCGGTGACGGATGAATACCGGCTTACCGCGCCACTTCACGGTGATCGCCTGCCCGACCTCGATCGGCATGACGTTCACCTCGATCGACGCAAGCGCCAGCGTATCGGCGGCGGGATTGAGATTGTTGATGAACGGCCAGGCGACGGCCGCCGCACCGACCGCGCCAAGGGCGCCGGTCGCAACCATGAGGAAGTCGCGCCGAGTCGGATCGCCGTGCCCGTCGGCCGGAACGCTTGATGAAGCCATTGTTTCTTTCCGTCCCCCAAGGAGATGCTGGCCTTTATAGCCGGGAAAGCCCCTTATGTTTCAAGGCTCTGTTGGTCGCAGGCGCGAAGCGCGGCTTTCTGTGACAGCGTGCCGCACGGTTTTGGCTTTCGCGACGCGGACGGGAGTAGAAGAGACCATGCGTCTGGCCTTGTTCGAGCCCGATATTCCGCAGAATCTCGGGGCCTTCATCCGTCTTGCCGCCTGTCTGGACGTCCCGCTGGACATTATCGAGCCCTGCGGTTTCCCGGTCGACGACAAGCGTATCCGCCGGGCCGCCATGGACTACTACGACCTGGCGACCATCGGCCGGTACGCCTCCTGGGCTGGTTTCCGGCGCGCCCGTCTCGAGAGGCGCGTGCCTGGCCGGCTGGTCCTGCTGACGACGAAGGGCGCGGCCGCCCTCCCCGACGTGACGTTCCAGGCCGACGATATCCTGCTGCTTGGCCGTGAAAGCGCGGGCGTGCCGGCCGAAGTCCACGCCGCCGCCGACGTCAGGGTCCGTATTCCCCTGCGGCCCGGCGCGCGGTCGCTCAATGTCGCGCTGGCGGCGGCAATGGTATTGAGCGAAGGCCTGCGCCAGACCGCGGGCTTTCCACGAGGCCCATGAGCAAGTCCCCCTCCTCCGTCCCCCGTACTGCGACCGGCCCCAACGGCCCCTCCCCGCTTCCCGACGAGGCGACTGTGCTGCGCTGGAAGGACAACGCACGGCGGTGGTTCGGAACCCTGCGCAATCGCATCTGCGCCGAATTCGAGAAAATCGAGGACGAGCTTTCAGGCACGCACGGCGAGCTGCCGGCCGGCCGTTTCGAGCGCAAGGAGTGGCGGCGCGAGGAAGGGCCCGACGGCGAGGACCGCGGCGGCGGCACCATGGCGATCATGCGCGGTCGGGTGTTCGAGAAGGTGGGCGTGAACGTCTCGACGGTATTCGGCGAGTTCAGCCCGGACTTCCGCGCGCAAATTCCCGGCGCCGCGGAGGACCCGCGCTTCTTCGCCTCGGGCATTTCGCTGGTCGCCCACTTGCGCTCGCCCCGGGTGCCGGCGGTGCACATGAACACGCGCTTCATCGTGACGACGCGCGCCTGGTTCGGTGGCGGCGGCGACCTCACGCCCATGACACCGCACGACCCCGACACGCGCGACTTCCATGCCGCCTTCAAGACAGCGTGCGACGGACACGACGCCTCCTACTACCCGCGCTTCAAGGAATGGTGCGACGAGTATTTCTTCCTGCCGCATCGCGGCGAGCCGCGCGGCGTCGGCGGCATCTTCTACGACTATCTCGACAGCGGCGACCATGCCCGCGATTTCGCCTTCACCCGCGATGTCGGCGAGGCCTTTCTCGACATCTATCCCAAGCTGGTCCGCCGCCACATGAACGAGCCGTGGACCGCCGCCGAGCGCGAACACCAGCTCGTGCGCCGCGGGCGATACGCCGAGTTCAACCTGCTGCACGACCGCGGCACCCGGTTCGGCCTGATGACCGGCGGCAATGTCGAGGCGATCCTGATGTCGCTGCCACCGGAGGCGCGCTGGCCATAGGTTTCGATTGCGAGAGGCCGTGAGCAACAAGATCAGTATCATCGTCCCGACGCGCACGAGAGCCCGTTTGCTGCGTCAGGCGCTGCGCAGCGTGCGCGCACAGACCTGGACCGAAAGGGATGTCGTCGTCGTCGATGAGGCATCCGCCGACGGCTCGGCGGCCATGCTGGCGAGCGAGTTTCCCGAAGCGCGCGTCGTCAGGCACGAGGTGGCGAAGGGACCGGCCGCCGCGCGCAACGCAGGCGTCGCCGCCACCGACGGCGACTGGGTCTTCTTCTGGGATGACGACGACCTGATGCATCCCGCACATCTCGAAGCGCTTCTCCACGCCGCGCTCGCAGCGCCTCCTCGCTCGCTCGTCTCGGGACGGCTGCGCAGCTTTGCCATCGTCGACGACGAGATACGGCTGGCGCCGGTGGTCTGCACGCCCGAAAGCCGGCCCGGCATCGAGACGATCGTCGAGTTCCTGCAGCCGCACCGCCGGGGCACCCTCACCCTGTCGACCATCCTGTGGCCGCGCCGGCTCCTGGAGACCTTGTCGTGGGACGAAGATCTTCTGATCAACGAGGATGTCGATTTCTTCGGCCGGGCGATCCTCGCGGGATGGCAGATCGTGGGTCGCCCGGTGGGCATGAACTACATCCGCCAGCATGACGGCGAGCGCGCCTCGGCCGACCCGACGGCCCGTGCGCTCCTGTCACCGGCGCGCTACCGGCTGAAGTGGTCGGCTCTGCTCGCCGCGCATCCCGGGCGCGAGGTCTGTGCCCCGGCCATGCGCGACGGCTTCATGGCCCAGCTCATCGACCTCACCGGCCGGCCCGAGGCCGAGGCGGTGATGCCGCTCCTGCGTGAGGCTTTCGGCCTGTGGGGCGGCCGTCATCTTTATGTGACCCCGCCGCCGCGCCAATGGCTGAAACGCACGCTCGCCCAGGGCGTTCTCGATGTCGGCGGGTTGCCGGCCCTGCGCTGGCTGCTGACCGAGGCGTCACGGCTTCGAGGCGGCGCAGACCTGCAGCCTTCGCGTCTTCACGCACCGCTGAGCGACGCCGACAAATCGGATGCGGCCGTCATCCGCGCGGTGCAGTGAGATGGGCCGAACGCTCGCCGTCCGACAGGACATCGGCCATCTGGAGCCGATCCCGCTCGCGCCCGAGGTCGAGGCCGTGCACATCGAACTTCATGCCGCCGGCCAGCCCCTGCTGCGGATCGAGGTGCCGGTCCAGGGCGACCTGTCGGGTCGCGAGGTGACGGAACTCGCGCTCGAGCAACTGGGTCTGCGGCTGTTTCTACGAACGAGTCGCCTGCTCCGGCGGCCGCGATTCTGGCTGCAGGCCGCGATGGCCTGGGCGCGTCTGATGGTGCAAGCGGTTACCGTGCGGCACAGGCCGTCGGCGCTGGCGAAAACGGCCCTCGCCGAAGCGGTGCTCGCCCTCGCCGGGCCGCGTCCGGTCAATGGGTCCAGCGAGCGGGCACTTGCCGCCGTGATTGCCGAAGTGCAGGCCGCCGCCGCGACCACCGCGCCGGCCGCGGCCGGCGGTTGCGGCGAGGCCGAACCGTCGCGCGTCGAGGCCGTCGCTCGGGGCACGACCGCCCGGGGAATGACCGATCGGGCTACGACCGATCGTGTGCCGGTCCTCATGTACCATCGCATCGCCGCCGACGGACCGCCGGGGCTCGCGCGCTATCGCGTGGCGCCGGAGATCTTCGCCCGCCAGATGCAGTGGCTGCGCCAGCACGGCTGGCATGCCGTCACGTCGCTCGACGTTGCCCGCCATCTCGAGAGCGGCCGCCCCTTCCACGGTCGGCCGGTGATGATCAGCTTCGACGACGGCTATCGCGACTTCCACGATGCGGCGTGGCCGGTCCTTCAGGCCAACGGCTTCTGCGCCGAGGTCTTTGTGGTCACCGGGATGATCGGCGGGGCAGCCGATTGGGACGCCGACTATGGCGCCCCCGCGCCCCTCATGGACTGGGCCGAGATCAAGTCCCTGGGTTCGGCCGGAGTGCGCTTCGGAAGCCACATGGCGAGCCATAGCCGCATCGCCAGCCTTTCGATCCGCCAGATCGCCCTCGAAGCGGCCGGTTCGCGCGCCGCGCTGGAACGCGTACTTGGCCGGGAGTGTCTCTCGGTCGCCGCACCGTTCGGCGAAGGCGACGAGCGCTTCGTCCGCATCGCCCGGGCCTGCGGCTACAAGGCCGCCTTCACCATCGAGCCCGGCGTCGCGCGCCTGGGCGGCGACCCGCTGCGCCTGCCGCGCCTCGAGGTCCCAGGTGACTGGTCGCTCGACGACTTCATCGGCTGCCTGCAAAAAGTTTGAATCCGATTTGCAGGTTCAGCAGGTTTTGTGGTAGTTTTCAGCTACAGTCGGCGCCTTATGTGCGGGTACTGCTGGCAACACCCGAACGGTCCTCGTTCCGGGCGTTTTTCCTTGCAGCCACGCGCCGGAAAGCGCCGCCAATCCCGAACACTGATAACGCAAAGCGGCCGGGCGCCGTGGCACAGCCGATCAGGGGGCGATTGCGCCGATCAATCAAGGACTTGGCCATTATTCGCGGCACAGCCTGCGGCACACCGCGTGGCACAACGAGGTGTGCCGCGAAATGGTCCACTTCAGCGGCGCGCCATCGCCGCCCCCGCGAGCAGCGGCGCGGCGAAGAGGGTCAGCACCAGAAGGAGATAGGGCGCGCCCCACCAGAAGGCGAAACGGTCGAGGAAGGAGGCCGGATCCTCATCGTAGGTGAGCCGCACGTAGAGAAAGTCGACCAGCACGGTCGAGAACGGC
>MEMN01000210.1:25196-33893 GCA_001767945.1 Alphaproteobacteria bacterium RIFCSPHIGHO2_12_FULL_66_14
ACCAGCGCGGCCCCGCCGTGTGCCGGGCATGGATGAAGGCCAACAGCACGACATACGGCAAGGGCACCAGGGCCTTGTACCATTCGACCGTGCGGACCGAGAGGGCGGCGGCGATCCAGGTATCGCCCACGACGTCGTTCAGCACCACGAGCGCGGCGATGGCGCCCCACAACGCGAAAGCGAGACCGGGCCGGATCACGCCGTACGCCTCATGCCAAACGAGCCAGACGTTCCAGTTCGGCCAGACAGGCAACGCGATCGGCCGAGAAATCGCCGTCGATCCACCAGCGCTCCACCGCAGCCATCAGCGCGCCGACGCGGGGGCCCGGGGCGAGGCCGAGGGCCAGCGCATCGCCTCCGCCCACCGGCAGCTCCGGCGGCGTCCAGTTCCGCGCCAGGGCGAGGGCCGCGGACCAATCGCCTGCCGCGTCGACATCGAGCAGCAGGCGGTCGGCATAGAGACCGCCGCCGAGATGGTAGATCCCGGCCCGCCAGGCTTTCGGGCCACCGGCAAGATCGAGCGCCGGCTCCGTGGCCAGCATGACGTCGAGCCGCAAGGCCTGCTGGGTCGAGAGCCTGAGCCGCTTGCCAAGCGCCGTGGCATCGGTGCCGGCGGCCAGGACAGCCGCGAGCCGCCGCACCGGATCCGGCCGGTCCTCGCGGGCGATCAGGGCGCGCAGCCGCGCGACGCCGGCATATTCCGGCAGCCAATGGTCGAGCGCGCCGGCCTCGCCCATCGCCTGCAGCGCATCGGCCGGCGCCGGCGCTTCGAGCAGGCGCAACAGCTCCTTGGCGACGCGTTCGCCCGACAGGCCGCCGAGCGCGCCGGCGTTGCGTCGGCAGGCATCGAAGCTCGGCCCGTCGAGCGGTGGACGACCATACCAGGCGTGAAAGCGGAAAAAGCGCAGCACGCGCAGCCGGTCCTCGGCGATGCGGGTATCGGCATCGCCGATGAAGCGGACGCGGCCCGCAGCGAGATCGCTGCGGCCGTCGAACGGATCGTAGAGCGTGCCGTCGGGATCGGCGTAGAGGGCGTTGAAGGTGAAATCGCGCCGGCTCGCGTCCTCGAGCCAGTCGTCTGTGAAGGCCACGACCGCGCGACGGCCGTCGGTTTCGACATCGCGGCGCAAGGTCGTCAGCTCGAACTTGCTGCCCTCGACGATGGCCGTCACCGTGCCGTGCTTCAGCCCGGTCGGCACCGACTTGAGGTGGGACGCCGCCAGCGCACGCATGATCGTCTCGGGCGGCTTGTCCACCGCCACGTCGATATCGTCGATGTCCCGACCCAGCACCGTGTTGCGCACGCAGCCGCCGACGAACCGCGCCGCGACACCGGCCTGGCCGAGCGACCTGAAGAGCACGCGCACCGGCTGCGCCTCCATCCACGCCGGCGCCTCGAGGCGTCCAGATGATTTCATGAGGTCGGCTTCATGGCGCGAAGAGGCCGCCGTAACCCTGGTTCTGGGTGAAGAACATCACGATGAAGCCCGCGATCGTGCAGGCAAGGCCCGCGATGGCGAGCCAGGTGATGGGCATGTCCTGCCATGCCGGCAAAGTGCCGGCGATCTTGCGCTCCTGCTTGATCTTCACCGCCCACGCCCACAGGAAGAAGGCGGCGGTCGGCGCCGTGACCAGCACGAAGACCAACAGTACGACGCGCATGGGGCTACTCCGTGGCCCGCGTCACTCGCCGGCGGTGAGGACAAAATGCAGGTTCTTCAGCATACCGGCAGTCGCCCCCCAGATGTAGCGCTCTCCGTAGGGCATGGCGTAATAGCGCCGCTCGCGGCCCTGCCAGACGCGGCTGTCGATGCGATGGTTGCGCTCGTCGAGAAAATGGGCGAGCGGCACCTCGAAGACATCGGCAACCTCGCGGGGATCTGCACGGGTGGTGAATCCCGGCGTGACGATGCCGACGATCGGCGTGATCTCGTAGCCCGTTCCCGTGCGGTAGAGATCGACCGGCCCGATGACGTCGACAAAGTGCCGGGCGAGGCCCACTTCCTCCTCGGTCTCGCGCAGCGCGGTCGCCACGGCATCGGCGTCCTCCGCCTGCTGCCGCCCGCCGGGAAAGGCGATCTGGCCGGCGTGGCTCGGCATGTCGTCGGTGCGCTGGGTCAGCAGGACCGTCATGCCGGCCTCGCGACGCACCAGCGGCACCAGCACGGCGGCCGGGCGCCAGCTCTCCGGTGCCGGCACGACGCCGTTCAGGGAAAAGTCGCTGCCGAGGGGCGGGTTGGCCACTGGCAAACCCGATGCCAAACGCCTGCTGCGTTCGCGCACCCGCCGCACGATTTCGTCAACCTTCATGCCCTTGTTCCGGCCTCATTTCTGGGCTTCCCTCAAACCTAGTCCCATCGATCACAGGAGCGCCCCGGTGGCCCCCGACACCTCGACTGCAACCGACGCCGACGCTCGCTCCGCCCTCGCCGATATCGAACGGCTGGGCAGCCAGTTACGTGCCGCACGCACGGCCATCGGCAAGGTCATTTATGGCCAGCAGGACGTTATCGATCAAACGCTCGTTGCGCTGCTGTCGGGCGGCCATCTGCTGCTGATCGGCGTTCCGGGCCTCGCCAAGACCAAGCTTGTGGACACCCTGGGTATCGTTCTGGGGATGGAAACCAAGCGCATCCAGTTCACGCCCGACCTGATGCCTGCCGACATCCTGGGTTCCGAGGTGCTGGAGGAAAGCGACGGCGGTCGTCGTTCGTTCCGCTTCCTGCAGGGTCCGGTGTTCGCCCAGCTGCTGATGGCCGACGAAATCAACCGCGCCAGCCCGCGCACCCAGTCGGCGTTGCTGCAGAGCATGCAGGAGAGGCATGTGACCGTGGCCGGCAAGCGCTACGACCTGCCTGCCCCATTCCATGTGCTGGCGACCCAGAACCCGCTGGAACAGGAAGGCACCTACCCGCTACCCGAAGCCCAGCTCGATCGTTTCCTGCTGCAGGTCGATGTCGGCTATCCCGATGAAGAGGCCGAACGCCAGATCATGATCGGCACCACCGGCGCCACCATGGCGACGGCCGACCAGGCCCTGACGCCGGCTGATCTCATGGCCGCACAATCACTGGTGCGTCGTCTGCCGATCGGCGAGAGCGTGGTCGACGCTATCCTGAAGCTGGTCCGCGCCGGCCGGCCGGAGAATTCCGACCTCGACATCGTGCGCAATCGCGTCGCCTGGGGCCCCGGCCCGCGCGCCAGCCAGGCCTTCATGCTGGCCTGCCGCGCCCGGGCGATCATCCAGGGCCGCCTCGCGCCGTCGATCGACGACGTCGTGGCGCTGGCCGGGCCGATCCTGCGCCATCGCATGGCGGTGAATTTCTCGGCCCGCGCCGAGGGTGTCACGGTCGAATCGGTGATTGCCCAGATGTGCGCCCGGCTCGCCTAGTCCTGGCCTAGGCATTGCAGCGCCGCAGCCAATGGCCGCGCCCTCAACCCTTCACCGCTCGATCGAACTCGCTGGAGCGCTGCCCGCGTTGATGGTGGCCGCCGATCGCGTCGCCGCGACCGTCATTCAGGGCGTCCATGGCCGGCGCCGGGTCGGCCAGGGTGACGCCTTCTGGCAGTACCGGCCCTACCGCGACGGCGACAGTGCCAGCCAGATCGACTGGCGGCAGAGCGCGCGCAGCCGGCATCTGTTCGTGCGCGAAACCGAATGGGAAGCGGCAGCCAGCGTCTGGCTGTGGCGGGACGCCTCGCCATCGATGCAGTACGCCTCGCTGAAGAACATCGATACCAAGGCGGTGCGCGGCGAGCTGATCACGCTGGCGCTGGCCAGCCTGCTGGCCGATGCCGGCGAGCGCGTCGCGGTCCTGGGCGGCGGCATGCGGCCGACATCGGGACGCGTGGCGGTGCGGCGAGTCGCCGAAACGCTGTTCGACGAAACGCGGGATGCCAGCCGGACGCTGCCCAGCCTGCCGCCGATGGTTCCCCTGCCGGCGCACGGCACCATCGTTCTGGTGTCCGATTGGCTCGACCCGCTCGACAAGATCGAGGCCATCATCCGCTACTACGCCAGCGTCGGCGTGCGCGGCCACATCGTGCAGGTGCTCGACCCGGCCGAGGAAGACCTGCCGTTCGACGGTCACGTGAAGTTCGAGGGCCTCGAAGCCGAAGGCCAGCACACGATCCGCCGCGTCGAGGCCGTGCGCGCGGCTTATGGCGCCCGACTGGCGGCCCAGAAGGAAGGCCTGCAGCGCCTGGCGCGGCCGGCCGACTGGACGGTCCACCAGCATCGCACCGATCGGCCGCCGCAGACGGTTCTGCTCTCCCTTTACCTCGCCATGGCCGACTTGCGTCGGCTGAACGCGGCCTGAGCGCCGATGCTCGGTCTCGGCGCTTTCGCCTTCGCCGCCCCGGGAATGCTTGCGCTGCTGCTGGCGCTGCCGGTGATCTACTGGCTGCTGCGCCTGATCCCGCCGCTGCCCAAGCTGGTGCGCTTCCCGGCGATCCGGCTGCTGATCGGCCTGGAGCCCGCCGAGCAGACGCCGATGAAGATGCCGTGGTGGCTTCTGCTTCTGCGCCTGCTGCTGGCAACGACGCTGATCCTGGCCATGGCCCGGCCGCTGCTCAATCCGCAGGCCGATCTGCCCGGCAGCGGGCCGCTGCTGCTGGTGATCGACGACGGCTGGTCCTCGGCCCCGGGCTGGGCGGCGCGCATCGCCCACGCCGAGCGCCTGATCCAGCGCGCCGAACGCGGCGGCCGAACCGTGGTGTTGATGGGGACGGCTCCGGCACCGATCGACCAATCGGCCATCCGGCGCGGGGCGCTGCGGCCGGATGAGATCCGCACCATCCTGCGCGCTTTCCGCCCGAAGCCCTGGCCGGCCGACCGCGCCGCGGCGGCGACCGAGCTCGACCAGATGCAGATCGACCCTGGCGCGTATGCGGTCTGGTTGAGCGACGGGCTGGAGGACGACGGCGCGGCGCGATTCATCGAACGGCTGCGCCGTTTCGATGGATTGCAGGTCATCGTGCCCGATCAGGCCAGCACGCCGCTTCTGCTGATGCCGCCGGTCGCGGAGGGCCGCGATCTCAAGGTTCGGGCGCTACGGCCGGCCGCCGACGGGCCGCGCAAGGTGGCCGTCCAGGCGGCCGACGAGCAGGGCCGAGTCGTGGCCCGCATCGACGTCGATTTCGCGGCCACCGCCACCCAGGGCGAAGGCGTCCTGCCGGCGCCGGCCGAACTGCGCAACCGCATGGCGCGGCTCGACATCGAGGCACAAGGCGGCGCCGGCAGCGCGGTGCTGCTCGATGAGCGTCATCGCCGCCGCCCCGTCGCCATCATGGGCGAGCGTGCCATGGCCGGCGGTCAGCCGCTGCTCCAGGAAATCTACTTCCTCGAGCGCGCGCTCGATCCTTATGTCAGCCTCAGCATCGGCGACCTGGAGTCGGTCCTCACCCGTAGTACCGCGGTCCTGCTGATCCCCGACGGCGCCGTGCCCTCAGCCAACGACCGTGAGGAAATCGCCAAGTGGATCGAGCGCGGCGGCGTGGCCGTGCGCTTCGCCGGCGCCAACCTGGCGGCCGGGGCCGATACGCTGGTGCCGACGCGCCTCAGGCTGGGCGATCGGGCGCTGGGCGGCGTCATGAGCTGGGGCGAGCCAAGTGCGCTGGCCGAGTTTCCCGCCAACAGTCCCTTCCTCGGCATCCCGATCCCGAAGGATGTGCGCATTTCCCAGCAGGTGCTGGCCGAGCCGACGCCCGACCTCGCGGAAAAGACCTGGGCACGCCTCGCCGACGGCACGCCGCTGGTCACCGCCGAGAAGCGTGGCCAGGGCTACCTCGTCCTGGTCCACACCACCGCAAATACGGGATGGAGCAATCTCTCGCTCTCCGGCCTGTTCGTGAACATGCTCCAGCGGCTGGTGACACTGTCGCGCGGCGTTGCCGGTGACGGCGTCAACAAGGCTCTGAAGCCGTGGCGGACGCTCGATGGCTTCGGGCGGCTGGGCGCGCCGCCGGCCGGGGCTCAGATTTTGCCGGCCAATGCCGCCGAGACCTTCAAACCCAGGCCCACCACGCCGCCCGGCCTCTACGGTGACGAGAATGCCCAGGTGGCGTTCAACATCGGTGGCCGCGTCGACACACCGAAGCCGCTGGCGCTACCCGGCGGCGTCGCGACCGACAAGCTGTCGGAAGGCGGCGAGACCGATCTGTCGCGCTGGTTCCTGCTGGCCGCCCTCCTGCTGCTGCTGGCCGATCTTCTGATCTCGCTATGGCTGCGCGGCCTGCTGCCGCGCGCCCTGCGGCTTGGCCGTGCGGCACCGGCGGCACTCCTGCTGCTGGCCATGTTCTCCGGCGCCCCTGACGCCGATGCGCAGCAGCCGCCGTCTGCCGCGCCGGCCAGCCAAACGACGCGCGACCGCCCGAGGCCACCACCGCTCAGCCTCGAGCAGGCGCTCAAGGGCTCGCTCGACATCCGGCTCGCTTACATTCTCACCGGCGACAAGGAAGTCGACGATATCAGCAAGGCGGGCCTCGAGGGATTGAGCGAGATCCTGCGCAACCGGACCTCGGTGGAGCCGGCCGACCCGGTGGGCCTCGACCTCGAACGCGACGAGCCCCGCCTCTATCCGTTCATCTACTGGCCGGTCACCTCGACGCAGCCTGCCCTGTCGCCGCGCGCCGCTGCGGCGCTCGACCGCTACCTGCGCACCGGCGGCATCATCTTCATCGATACGCGCGATCAGCAGCTCAGCTTCGACCGGCCGGCCGGCGGCAATCCCGACCTCAAGCGCCTGCTGGCCGGCGTCGAGACGCCGCCGTTGATCGCCATGCCGCCGGATCACGTGCTGACCCGGGCGTTCTATCTGTTGTCCGACATGCCAGGCCGCTGGCAGGGTGGAAAGATCTGGATCGAGTCCGGCGGCGGCCGGGTCAATGACGGTGTCACAACCATCGTGATCGGCGCCAACGACTATGCCGGCGCCTGGGCGATCGACCAGCGCGGCCGCGGCATCATGCCGGTCACACCGGGCGGCGAGACGCAACGCGAGATGGCGTTCCGCGTCGGCGTCAATCTCGTGATGCATGCACTCACCGGCAACTACAAGGACGACCAGGTCCACCTGCCCGACATCATGCAAAGGCTCAGGCGATGAACCCGACATCGGCCGTCTCGGTCGCCTTCGATCCGCTGCTGCCGTGGCCGGTGCTCGCGGTGCTGGGCGGCGTCGGCCTCGTGCTGATCCTGCTCGGCCTGCGCGCCGGCGCCCGCGGCACGATCTGGCGGCTGGGCTCGATCGCCGTCGTCCTCGCGGCGCTGGCCAATCCCGCCCTGATCGAGGAGCAGCGCAAGCCGATCGCCGACGTGGCGTTGGTGGTCGTCGACGACAGCGACTCGATGGCCATCGGCGAACGCCGCCAGCAGGTCCAGGCGGCGCGCGAGTCGCTGAAGCGCAAGCTCGCCCAGCAGGAAGGCCTCGAGATTCGCGAGGTCGTCCTGCCGCCTGCCCAGATCCAGCTCGGCAGCGAACGGCCGGGTGGCACGCGCCTGATCGAAACCATGCGCTCGGCGCTTGTGGAAGTACCTCCGGAACGATTGGCGGGCGTCGTGCTGCTGACCGACGGCCAGGTCCACGACGTGCCCGCCGGGCTGCCGCCGGAACTCGGCGGGGCACCGCTGCACGGGCTGATCGCCGGCAAGAAGAACGAGCGCGACCGGCTGATCGTGCTGGAGCAGTCGCCGCGCTTCGGCGTGGTGGGCCGCGAGGTAACGACCAGATTCCGGATCGAGGATCCGGCGGGCGGCACAGCGCCGGTGACGCTGTCGGTCGGCGGCGAAGTGGTGCGCCGGCTCGACGTGCCGGTCGGCCGCCCGGTCGAGTTGCCGATCCTCGTCGGCAATCCCGGCGCCAACGTGGTCGAACTCGAGGTCGGCGCCGGGCCGAGCGAACTCACGCTCGACAACAACCGCGCCCTCTTCACCATCAACGGCGTGCGCGACCGGCTGCGCGTGCTGCTGGTGTCGGGCGAGCCCTACCAGGGCGAGCGGGCGTGGCGGAATCTCTTGAAGAGCGACCCCGCGGTCGACCTGGTCCACTTCACCATCCTGCGCACGCCGCAGAAGGACGATTTCACGCCGGTGCGCGAGCTGTCGCTGATCGTCTTCCCGATGCGCGAGCTGTTCGAGCAGAAGCTCAAGGAATTCGACCTCATCATCTTCGACCGCTACGAGTCGGGGAACCTGATCACGCGCGACTATTTCCGCAACATCGCGGAGTACGTGAAAAGCGGCGGCGCGCTCCTGGTCTCGGTCGGCCCAGTGTTCGCCACCCAGCGCTCGCTCTACCGCACGCCGCTCGGCGCCATCCTGCCGGCGGCACCGCTGGGCGACGTGCTGGAGACCCCGTTCAGGCCCAAGGTCAGCGAGATCGGCCAGCGCCATCCGGTCACGGCCAACCTGCCGCAGGCGGGCGAGCCCGACAAGGAACCGGCCTGGGGCCGCTGGTTCCGCCTCGTCACCTCGCGCACCGAACGCGGCAACGCTGTCCTGACCGGCGCCGAGGATAGGCCGTTGGTGGTGCTCGACCGCGTCGGCGAGGGTCGCGTGGCGCAGCTGATGTCCGACCATCTGTGGCTGTGGAACCGCGGCATCGACGGTGGCGGCCCTCAACCCGAACTGGTGCGGCGCGTCGCGCACTGGCTGATGAAGGAGCCCGACCTCGAGGAAGAGGCGTTGCGCGCGACGGC
>MEMN01000210.1:33909-47044 GCA_001767945.1 Alphaproteobacteria bacterium RIFCSPHIGHO2_12_FULL_66_14
GAACGACACGCACGCTCGATCTGCGCCAGACAGCGCCCGGTCTCGGCCTCGGCGTGGTCGACGTCGACAAGCCCGGCCTCTACCGCTTCGATGACGGCACATTCCGAACAGTTGCAGCCGTCGGCAGCCCCGACCCGCTGGAATTCTCCGACGTCCGCGCGACCGACACCAAGCTCAGGCCGCTGGTCGAGGCCTCGGGCGGCGGTCTGCTGTGGCTGGTCGACCAGACAGAACCTGACATCCGCACCGTGCGACAGGGCCGGGCCGCTGGCGGCTCGGACTGGATCGGGCTCCGCCGCAACGAGGGCTACACGGTGGCGGGCATCAACCAGCTGCCGCTGCTGCCCGGCATTCTTGTGGCACTGGCCTTCCTGATGGCGATCGGCAGCGCCTGGTGGCGCGAGGGACGATAGCGGCCGTTACCAATCCGAAACTTGATCCGGGACTTTCCGGCGCCATTTTGGGCCCCAAGAGGTAACCCATGATCGAACTCAGACCCTTCGAGAAACTCGGCAAGTCGAACCACGGCTGGCTGAACGCCAACTTCCATTTCAGCTTCGCCGAATACCGCAATCCCGACCGCGTGCACTGGGGGGCGTTGCGCGTGTGGAACAACGACCGCATCGCGCCGGACTCCGGCTTCCCGCCGCATCCCCACCGCGACATGGAGATCGTGACCTACGTCATCAAAGGCGCGATCACCCATCAGGATCATCTGGGCAACGAGGGCCGCACCGAGGCGGGCCAGATCCAGGTCATGAGTGCGGGCAACGGCATCCAGCACGCCGAATACAACCGCGAGGACGCGGAGACCGAGCTGTTCCAGATCTGGATCCTGCCCAACAAGCAGGGCGTGCCGGCGCGCTGGGAGACGGTGCAGTTCCCGGCCGAGGCGCGTGACGGCAGGCTGGTGCCGCTGGCGTCGGGCCGCGGCCATGAGGGCGCGATCCCGCTCTACGCCGATGGTTCGCTGTTCGCCGGCACGTTGAAGGCCGGCCAGACGATCCGCCAGAAACTCGGCGGCAAGCCGACCTATCTCGTGCCGGCCAAGGGCAAGGTCGAGGTGCGCGGCGGCGACGGCAAGCCTGTCACCGCCAATGCCCGTGACGGCGTCGCGGTGGCCGACCAGGACGAGATCGAGATCACGGCGATCGAGGATGCCGAGATCGTGCTGGTCGAAACCGACAGGCTGAACTGAAACCCTCGCGATTGACGATACTGACCGGGCGGGCTTTGATCCCGCCCGGTTTTGTTTGGGGGAACACCATGGCCTACAAGGGCTTCGATCTGACGGGCAAGGTGTCGCTGATCACCGGCGGTAACGGCGGCATCGGCCTCGGCATGGCGGAGGCCCTGGCCGAAGCCGGCGCCGACGTCTGCATCTGGGGCACCAACCCCGCGAAAAACGCAGCGGCCACGGAGAAACTGAAGCGATTTGGCCGCAAGGTGCATACCCAGATCGTCGATGTCGGCGACGAGAAGCAGGTCGAGGCGGGCTTCGCCGAGACCGTGAAAATCATGGGTCATGTCGACAATTGCGTCGCCAATTCCGGCGTCTCGGGTCGCGGCAAGGGCGCCATCCTGGAAATGACGTACGACGAGTGGCGCCGGGTGATGCGGGTCAATCTCGACGGCGTCTTCTTCACCTTCCGCGCCGCCGCCAAGCACATGGCCGAGCGCGGCAAGGGTGGCTCGTTGGTCGCCATGGCCAGCACCGCGGCCATCGAGGGTGCCGCCCGCTCCAGCCACTACGGCGCAAGCAAGGGCGGCGTCACCGCCATGGTCCGAGCGCTCGCGGTCGAACTGGCGCGCTACAAGATTTCCGTCAATTCGATCCTGCCAGGCTGGATCGAGACCGAGATGACGGCCAATGCATTCGGCAACGAAAAGTTCGCCGGCAACGTGATGCCACGCATTCCGGAGCGACGGTGGGGCACCGGCGCCGATTTCGGCCCGATCGCCGTCTATCTGGCCAGTGACGCCACGGCCTATACGACGGGGCGCGACTTCGTTATCGATGGCGGCTATACGTTGTTCTAGTCCGTGGTCTTTCGGGAGATGAAGATGCTCAAGAAGCTTGCCGCCTGCCTGGTCGTCACCTTGGCGGTTGCCGCCGCACCGGTGCTGGCGCAACCCGCCAAGCCCGCGCCCGCCAACGCCAAGCCGGCGGCGGCCGCGCCGGCAGGCGAGGACAAGTACGTCGGCTACTACTACCCCAAGCCGACAACGGTCGAGAATTACACCTCGCCGATGCAGATGATCGCCGGCGCCGAGCGCCAGCAGCGCGTGCAGTTCATCACCGTCGTCTCGCAGGGCACGATCCAGTCGGCCTACCGCGTTCCCTATGCGGTGTTCGTCAAGGGTGACAAGGCCGAGAAAATGATCGTCGTCGGCCTCCAGAACGGCGAGCTGAACTCGATCTACCGGATCCGGGCGATCCTGGCGAACATGACGACGATGTCGCGGCTGTCGCCGTTCTTCCAGGAGCGCACGGTGGCCGAGGACGCGAACTTCTTCGACCTGCTGAAGATGCTGGGCTTCACCCAGCTCACCGTCACCGACGGCGACAAGCTCAGCTACCAGGTGAATATTAAGTAGGCGAGGCGCCTTCATAGGCGCCGGCGGGCGGCAGCGCTTGTAATTCGTGGCTTGTAACCAAGCCACTGAAGCGCGAGAGCCCGCGCGGTAGGTATTGCGCACGGCGGTCCACACCGAGATTCTTTCTGGACGGTGCGGCGCCCGCGCTTCGGTCGCTCAGCGCTTTTGCCGACTACGTCGGCAAAACGCATAGCTCCCTGCAGCGCTACACGCCACCAAGCGCCTGCGGCGCTTTGAGCGCCGCGTCGATCTCCTCATGATACCAGCCCAGCGCCTTCTCGAACTTGCCGAAGGTCTGCACGCGGTTGGCGCCGCTCCTGAAATTCGCCTGAATGCTGGCGCCGACCGTGAAATCCTCGTCGAGCGCGGCCAGGATCAGACCCTGGTTGGTCTTCCAATAGCTTTCAGGCTTCTTCGCCCGCTCCACGGGATCGACCAGCACCGAGACGTTGATCAGTGCCTCGTCGGGCGACACCGGGAAGCTGGTGAAGACGCCGCAATGATCCTGGGTGTAGGCCAGCACCGTATTGGGGAAGAGATTGTAGAGCACGACCGCATGGTCGCGGAGCTGCCAGGTCTCGCGCGGCTGGCTCTCGACCTCGAGGATCGACGGCCTGCAGACGGCAAAGCGGGAATGACGCTCGCGGCGTTCGTAGGCGGTGATGTTGTCGAGGAACAGCGGCGCCACACTGGCGCCGTGCAGGTAGCGGAAGTGGTAGAGTTCGAGGAAGGTGTCGATCACCAGCTTCCAGTTCATGTGCGGCCGGATCGGCGTCGTGCTGTGAACTTCCCAGTCCTGCATGTCCCAGGACGCAAGATCGGCCTTAACCGGTCCGAGAAAGGCATCCATGTCGATGTCGGCGCTTTCGCCCAATTCGAGCGCCGTCGGCACCACGAAGACCATGCCGCAACGCTCGGCGACGGCGAGCGCGCGCAGCCCGTGCGTCGCGCGATCGACCTCACCGAACCAGGCTCCGTCGGTGATGCCGACCAGCTTGCCGGCGAGGTCGTAGCTCCAGCCGTGATAGGGGCAGACGAAAGCGCGCTTGTTCGAGCCGCAGGACTTCAGTTCCACGGTGGCGCTGCGGTGGCGGCAGACATTGAGGAAGGCACGCAGCTTGCCGTCGGTGCCACGGGTGACGAGGATCGGCTGGCCGGTGTCGTTGTTGGCGACGAAGTCACCGGGCTTGCGCAGCTGGGCGGAGAACGCCACCACGACCGGATACTTGCGGAACAGCAGGGCCTTCTCGCGTTCGAAGCGATCGGTGTCGAAATACTCCTCGACCGACGTGTGACTGACCTGCCCGTCGTCGCGCGCGTTGGCACGCGCCATGCCGTGCATGCGCTCGATATAGGCCACCTGGTCGGCGTGTTGCATCGCCTGCTCCGCTGTCAGATCGCGTTCATGCCGCCGTCGATCACCAGCTCGGCGCCGGTGACGAAGCGCGACTCGTCGGAAATCAGGTAGAGGATGCCATAGGCGATGTCCTCGGGCGCACCGAAATCACCGATCGGGATGCGCTGCCGCGTGCGCTCGCGCGCCTTCTCGCTGGGCAGGATACCCTCGCCCATCGGTGTCAGGATGATGCCGGGATGCACCGAATTGCAGCGCACCTTGTAGCCCTTGCGGGCGCAGTCGATGGCCACGGTCTTGGTGAACTGCCGCACCGCACCCTTGCTGGCGCCGTATGCGGAGAGGTCGGGCGTGCCGAGGAAGGCCGCGAGCGACGACAGATTCACGATCGAGCCGCCGCCCGATTGGCGCATCGCCGGCACGCCATGCTTGCAGCCGAGAAACACGCCCTGGACATTGATCGCGAGAATGCGCTGCCACTGCTCGACCGTCTCGCTCTCGAATGTCGAGGGAAACGGCCCGGCGATGCCGGCGTTGTTGACCAAGCCATTCAGCCGGCCCTCGCGCGCCAGGATATCGTCGATGATCCGCTTCCAATCGGTCTCCTTCGATGTGTCCTGTTCCTCGAAGCGTGCGCGTCCGCCGATCTGCTGAACCGTCTCCATTCCGCCCGGCCGGTTGACGTCGGTGACGATCACCGTCGCGCCCTCGGCCGCCAGCAGCTTCGCCGTGGCGCGGCCGATGCCCGACCCGGCACCCGTCACCAGCACGACCTTGTCGGCAACCCGGCTCATGCGTTCCTTCCCTATCTTTTCTTGTCGCCAAGCTAGAAGCAGCGCAGGCTTGTCACAAGACGAGAGGAACGCATGACCCGCACACTGGAATTCTATTACGACTACGGCAGTCCCTACAGCTACCTGGCCGACACGCAGGTCGAGACCATTGCCGAGCGCGCCGGCGCCACCTTGGCCCGCAAGCCGATGCTGCTGGGCGGCGTCTTCAAGGCGACTGGCAATGCCTCGCCGATGACGGTGGCCCAGAAGTCGACGTGGAGCGCCTTCGACATGCCGATGTGGGCCAAACACTATGGCGTGCCGTTCCAGCGCAACCCGTTCTTTCCGGTGAATACCCTAGCCCTGATGCGCGGCGCGGCGGCGGCCCAGATCGACGGCCTTTTCGAGCGCTATCATCCCGCCATCTATCGGGCGATGTGGGTGGATGGCCGCAACCTCAACGACATGGCCGAAGTGGCGTCGGTGCTGACGGCAGCGGGCCTCGACGCGGCGAGGTTCGGGAGCCGCCTCCAGGACCAGGACGTCAAGGACCGGTTGAAGGCCACGACCGACGAAGCGGTGGCACGCGGTGTTTTCGGCGCACCGACGAGCTTCGTGGGCGATATGATGTTCTTCGGCAACGATCGTCTGCCCTTCGTCGAAATGGCCCTCAAGGGAGAGCTCAAGTGAAAAGATTTGGTGTGCTTGCCGTGGTCGGTGTCCTCTTCGCCGCCGCGCCCTCTTTCGCCCAGACCGTCGGCTCCTGCCCGAGGGGCGGCGGCGGCAACCAGCCACCGCCGGCATGGGTGATGTTCGACCTCGGCAGCGCCCAGCTGCGGGCCGCCGACAAGTCCGTCATCGCCCAGGCGGCGGCCACGGCCAAGGCACGGCAGGTGTCGGTGATCTGCCTGATCGGCCACACCGACAAGTTGGGTGACAAGGTGTTCAACGAGAAGCTGGCGCGGTCGCGCGCCCAGGCCGTCGCGGCACAGATGATCCGCGACGGTGTTCCGGCCAATCACCTCTATATCGTCGCCGACCCCGAGGCGTTCGGAAACATGAGCCTCGGCAGCAGCAATGCCTCGGTGGAAGATCGAAAGGTGACGATCTTCTTCTCGCGCTAGGCCGGCGCTCGCCAGATCAGGTGGGCATCTCGATCACCGCCTTGCCGACGACCTTGCGGTCGATCAGGGCGCGGAAGGCATCCGCCGCACGCTCCATCGGGAAGCGATGCGAGATGTGCGGTCGCATGACGCCGAGGCCGGCCAGGCGCGGCAGTTCCTCGACGTAGTCGTTCCCGAGCTCGGGCGAATGACGCCGGATCGTCTCGCCGGCGCGCACGCCCAGGATCGACAGGCCCTTGATCAGGACATGGTTGGACATGATCTTGCTCGGGCCGCCCGAGGTGAAGCCCACCACCAGCAGGCGCGCGCCATAGGCGGCTGCACGTATCGACCTTTCCAGCACCTCGCCACCGACCGGATCGTAGATCACGTCGGCGCCGCGGCCTTCGGTCAATTCCTTCACGATGGTGACGAAATCGGCGGTGCGATAGTTCACCACGTCATCCGCGCCGTTCGCCTTCACGACGGCAAGCCGGGCATCGTCGCCGCCGGTGGCGATCACGCGCGCCCCGAGATGGCGGCCGAGCTGAACCGCGGCCATGCCGACGCCGCCGGAGGCGCCGTGCACCAGCAGCACATTGCCGCGCTTGAGCTGGGCGCGGTGGATCAGCGAATGGTAGGCCGTGGTGGCGCCGACACGGAACGCCGAACCCTCGGCGAAGGACCAGCCCTCGGGCAGGCGCATCAGGTTGCCGCTTGCTGCCACCCGCACGTACTGGGCCATGGCGCCCGGACGCACGCCGAAGATCAATTTGTCGCCTGTCCGCCAGGTCGTCACCCCGGCGCCGACTGCCGTGACCGTGCCGGCACCTTCCATGCCCGGAATGAAGGGCAGTTCGGGCTTGTGCTGGTAGCCTGCACTCAGCATCAGGATGTCGGGAAAATTGACCGAGGCGGCGCCGACCTTGATCAGCACGTCGGCCGGCCCGGGTTGCGGGATCGGCCGCTCCTCGACTTTCAGGACGGAAGGATCGCCCGGTGGGTCACTCAGGCGATCACAAACAACGGCGCGCATGAGGGGCGCCTTCATCCGGCTAGTCGAGCTCGAAGGCGTTCTTGTAGTCGAGCTTCAAGGCGGGATCCTGGTCTTCCTTGCGCAGCAGGCAGTTGCCGACCACCAGCACCTCGATCTCGCTGCCCATGAAGCAACGGAAGGCATCCTCTGGCGTGCAGACGATCGGCTCGCCGCGCACGTTGAACGAGGTGTTCACCAGCACCGAGCAGCCGGTCTTGGCCTTGAACGATTCAATCAGTTCGTGAAAGGCCGGATTGGTTTCCTTGTGCACGGTCTGGATGCGCGCCGAATAGTCGACGTGGGTGACAGCCGGGATGTCGGAGCGCGGCACGTTCAGCTTGTCGATGCCGAACAGCGCCTCTTCCGCCGCGGTCATGGCGCGGCGGCGATCCTCGTTCACCGGCGCCACCATCAGCATGTAGGGGCTGTCGGTCTTGATGTCGAAATACTTGCCCAGGTCCTCGCGCAGCACCGCCGGTGCGAAGGGCCGGAACGACTCGCGGTACTTGACCTTGAGGTTCAGCGTCTTCTGCATCGAGGGCGAACGGGCATCGCCCAGGATGGAACGGGCGCCCAGCGAACGGGGCCCGAATTCCATGCGGCCCTGCATCCAGCCCACGGCCTTGGAATCGGCCAGCGCCTGTGCAGTCTGGTCGATCATCTGCGCATGATCGAGGCGCGTGAACATCGCCTTGGCCGCCGTCAGGCGCTCGGCGATCTCGTCGTCGGTGTACTCGGGACCGAGATAGGAGCCCGCCATGCCGTCCATGTGGCCGTTGAGCTTGCGCGGCTGGCCCATGAAGCCGTGATAGGCGGCATAAGCCGCGCCGACCGCGCCGCCGGCATCGCCGGCCGCCGGCTGCACCCAGATGTTGTCGAACACCTTCTCGCGCAGCAGCTTGCCGTTGGCGACGCAGTTCAGCGCCACGCCGCCGGCCAGGCAGATGTTTTTGGCGCCGGTTTCCTTCCGGATCGAGCGGCCGAGCCGGAGCACGATCTCCTCGGTGACGGCCTGGATCGACGCCGCGAGATCCATGTGGACCTGTGTCAGCTCCTCCTCGGGTTTGCGCGTCTTGATGCCGAACACATCGGCGAACTTGTCGTTCGTCATGCGCAGGCCGGTGCAATAGTCGAAGTAGGACTGGTCGAGGCGGAAAGTGCCGTCGTCCTTGAGGTCGACGATCTTGTCTAGGATCAGGTCCTTGAACCGCGGCTCGCCATAGGGCGCGAGACCCATGACCTTGTATTCGCCCGAGTTGACCTTGAAGCCGGTGTAGTAGGTGAAGGCCGAATAGAGCAGCCCCAGGGAATGGGGGAAATGCAGTTCCTTCAGCATCTCGAGGCTATTGCCCCTGCCGTAGCCCAGCGACGTGGTCGCCCACTCGCCGACACCGTCCATCGTCAGGACGGCGGCTTCCTCGAACGGCGAGGGAAAGAACGCAGAAGCGGCATGGCTCTGGTGATGCTCGCCGAACAGCAGGCGCTTCTGCCAGTCGAAGTCCGGCTCCCACCGTTTCATCTCGTCGCGCAGCAGCGTCTTCTGGAAGAGCTTCTCCTTCAGCCACAGCGGCATGGCCATGCGGAAGGAAGTGAAGCCCCGCGGCGCGTAGGCGAGGTAGGTCTCGAGCAGCCGCTCGAACTTCAGGAACGGCTTGTCGTAGAAGGCCACGTAGTCGATGTCGGCCAGCTTGAGGCCGGCCCGGTCGAGGCAGAACTGCACGGCGTTCTGCGGAAAGCCCGAGTCGTGCTTCTTGCGGGTGAAGCGCTCCTCCTGGGCCGCGCCGACCAGCCGGCCGTCCTCGATCAGCGCCGCAGCGCTGTCGTGATAGAAGGCCGAGATGCCCAGTACCCGCATGCGAGGGGCCCGACTGCCTAGAACAGAGTGTAGATGAAGGGGGCGATCGCCGACCCCTTGGTCAGCACGATCAGGCCGCCGAAGATCACCATCATGATCATGATCGGCAGCAGCCAGAACTTCTTGCGCTCACGCATGAAAGCCCAGAGTTCGACGATGATGGAGCCCATGGCTCGGTCCTTTCGAGATCAGAACTGGTTGCGCATCGACTGCGGCGGCGGCCCCGGCGGGGTGCGGTCGATCCAGTAGCTCTTGGCATTGCTGTCAAGTCGCAACCGCAGGAAATCCTTGCCGAATGCCCGCATGACCAAGCCGATCGGCATGATGGTCACGAAGAACAGCAGACCGAGGACGAGTGGATTCATGACCTTGTAGAGCAGCAGGCCGAATTTCAGCCACAGCCGGTTGAGCGGGCCCAGCAGACTGGGATAGGCCAGCGCCACCAGCAGGAACGCGACCGCCAGCGGCAGCGCCCAATGCCAGGTCGCGCCGCTCCGCCACAGCGATATCGCGGTTACGATGCCGAAAAAGCCGGCGAAAACGAACCCGAAACTGCGATCGGAGCCCGCCTTGACGTGCTCCTCCCGCGAAAAGTCCTCATGAAGCTGGCTGGTCGCCATTTGTAACGCGTTGGGATATCCGGACAGGGGCCCCTAAGTCCCTGATCCCAATCGCCAAGTCAATTGGCACCGTCTGGGGGTCTATTCCGCCGCGGTAGCGGCGAACCGATGGGCCAACAGGGCCGTCAGGGTCAGGCGCCAGACCGCCGTCGCACGCTCGAAGCTGAGGCCGTCCCGGCGACGCAGAACGATCCAGGCATCGAGAGAAAGCGCCGCGCCGATCGCATCGGCCAGCTCTTCGCGCGCCTGCTCGCCCAGAACGCCGAATTCGGGCGCAAAAGCTTCGAAAGTGGCGGCGCGCAGCTCCTGCTTGGACGCCAAGGCGCGCTCGATCAGCGCCGGATGGCCGGCGAACTGCCCGGCGGCCACGCGCAGGGGCACGATCTTGTCGAAGATTTCGGCCAGGTTCTGCACGACCGAGGCGATGCGGACCGACAGCGGACGGCTGCTCGAGCCGGGCGGCGGCACGACGATGTCCTGTCGGATCGCGTCCATGACAGTTACGAAAAGTGACTCAACATCGCCGAAATGCTGAAACACCGAGCGGACCGAGACATCTGCCCGCTTGGCGACCGCCACGACCGTCGGGGCCGTGCTGGTCTCCGCGATCATTGCCTTGGCGGCCGCGATCACCTTGCGGCGGGTTTCAACCGCGCGCCGATTGCGACCGTCCGAGCGACCCGTTCCAACCGCACTGCTATCGCCTTCGTGTACCACTGCGTTGCCGCGCGTCATGACCGCTGCTTCGCTCATTTCGTGTTCCTAACCGGAGTGACGGCAAACGGTGGCTAATGACCAACGCGTCGCCTATGGAAGGCGTGAGATAAGGGCCGACTAGGGCAGGAACAAGGTAAACACGGTCGCACCACCATGAATACGAGCCATGCAAATTCCCCCCGCGCCGTCCTGTGGGACTTTGGCGGGGTCATTCTCAGCAGCCCCTTCGAGGCCTTCAACCGCTACGAGACCGAGGCCGGCCTTCCCAAAGATTTCATCCGCAGCCTCAATGCGCGCAATCCGGACACCAATGCCTGGGCGAAAATGGAACGAAGCGAGGTTTCTCTCGAAGGCTTCGTCGCCCTGTTCGAGGAAGAGGCGCGTCACCATGGCCATCAGGTCGACGGCTGGAGGATTTTGCAGGCACTGAGCGGCGACATTCGGCCGCAGATGGTCGAAGCGCTGCGGCGCTGCAAGGCGGCGTTCCGGGTGGCCTGCATCACCAACAACATGAAGTCGGGCGAAGGTCCGGGCATGGCGCGCAGCCCGGAAAAGGCCAAGGCCGTCGCCGACATCATGACGTTGTTCGAGCATGTCGTGGAATCGAGCAAACTCGGCCTGCGCAAGCCCGACCCGCAAATCTACCGCCACGCCTGCGACTTGCTGGACGTGGCGCCGGAGGCCTGCATCTATCTCGACGATCTCGGCATCAACCTGAAGCCGGCGCGCGCCATGGGCATGCGCACCATCAAGGTCGGCGATCCCGACCAGGCGATCGCCGAACTGGAGGCGATGGTCGGCATTCCGCTCCGAGGCTGAGCGGTGAAACGGGTCGCGCGTCCGATCACCGCGAAATATCTCCAGAACGCCGCGACGTACTATCTCGAGCGCTATCCCAGCACGGCGGAAGGTCTGCGCCGCGTTCTGAGCCGGCGCGTGCGCAGAGCCGAGATGCTCGAAGCGCCGGTGATGGAAAACGTGCGCCAGGCGATCGACGCCATCGTCGCCAAATTCGTCGATGCCGGCGTGATCGACGACAAGGCTTTCGCCCAGACCAAGGCGCGCTCGCTGCACCGGCGCGGCACCTCGAGCCGGCTGACCCGCCAGAAGCTCAAGATGGCCGGCGTCGATGGCGACACACTCGATGAGGCAATGGAAGGCCTCGACGTCGAACTCGACGCGACGCCGGCCCAGCGCGAACAGCGTGCGGCTGCCGCCCTGGCGCGGCGACGGCGGCTCGGTCCCTACCGCCCGGCCGAGCAGCGCAAGGACCATCGCCTCCGCGATCTCGCCACCATGGCCCGCGCCGGCTTCGCCTATGACGTCGCCAGGAAGGTGATCGATGCCGTTTCCCCCGATGCGCTGGACGAAACCTGATCGCGCGGCCATGGTCTGTCCGGGAGTTTCGGCATGACGATCACGATCTGGCACAATCCACGCTGCAGCAAATCGCGTCAGACGCTCGAACTGCTGCATGAGAAGGGCGTCGAGCCCACAATCCGCGAGTATCTCAAACACCCCCCCAGCCAGGTCGAGATCGAGAAATTGATTGATCTCGTCGGCGGCGATCCGGGCGACCTGATCCGAGACGGCGAGCCCGAGTTCAAGGCCCTGCGGAAGAAGAAGGAGGACCTCGGCAAGGCCGACATCGCCCGCGCCATCGCCACCCATCCGGTCCTGCTGCAGCGGCCCGTCGTGGTGGCGGGCGAGCGCGCCGCGATCGGCCGGCCGGCCGAGGCGGTGTTGCTGCTCCTGAGATAACGCCATGGCCGGACGGATCCGCCTGTGGTCGGGCTACGTCCTCTTCTTCTATGTCGTCACGCATCTGCTCAATCACGCGCTCGGCCTGATCTCGCTGCGCGTGCTCGAGGCCGGGCGGATCTGGTTCGTGTTCATCTGGCACAACCCGATCGGCCAGGTCGCTCTCTACGGCGCGCTACTGGCCCATTTTTGCCTGGCATTGTGGTCACTCTACCGGCGCCGGACGCTGCAGCTGTCACGCTGGGAATGGGGACAGTGGATCCTGGGCGCATCGATCGTGCCGCTGGGCACGATCCATGTCATCGGCACGCGCCTCGCATATGAACTCTACAATGTCGAGTCGGGCTATCCCTGGGTCCTCGGGTCGCTCCTTGCCAGTGACTGGACTGTCGTCGCGCGCCAGTTTTCGCTGCCTCTCGTCGTCTGGCTGCATGCCTGCATCGGACTGCACTTCGCGTGGCGTCTGCGGCCGTGGTACCGGCCGTGGCTGCCGGTGCTCTATGCCTTCGCCCTGCTGGTTCCGGTCGCGGGTATTGCCGGGGCGGGGATCGCGCTTCGTGACGTCGCCGAACTTGCCCAGCGCCCGGGCTTTCTCGACGAACTCTTCGCCCGCGCGCGGGCACCGACGGCGGCCCAGATCGCCACGCTCTATGCCATCGCCAATGCCCTTGAATTCACGGCGCTCGGGTTGCTTGTCGCCCTGATCCTGGCCCATCCGGTCCGCACTCTTTGGCAGCGTCGCGCGGGCGTCGTCCATCTCAGCTATGGCGAACGCCGGACGGCGTCCCATGCGACGGGGCTCACCGTTCTGGAGATGAGTCGCATCGCTGGAATTCCACATGCCTCCGTGTGCGGCGGACGCGGCCGCTGCTCGACCTGCAGGGTGCGTATGGGCGGTGAAGATCGCGCCAAGCTGCCGCCGGCTTCGACGGAGGAGCAGAAGGTCCTGTCCCGGGTGGGCGCGCCGGCCAACGTGCGCCTCGCCTGCCAGCTCCGGCCGCCGCCCGGCCACTATCGGGTGACGCCGTTGCTGCCGCCCTCGACAGGCCCGGTCGAGGCCTACCGCCGCCAGCCGCAGGCCCACGGCGGCGAGCACTACGTCGCCATCCTTTTCGCGGATATCCGCGGATTCACGTCGATCTCCGAGGGGAAACTGCCTTACGACGTGGTGTTCCTGCTCAACCGGTATTTCCGCGCCACCGGGCAGGCGATCGAAGCGGCCGGCGGCCGTGTCGACAAATTCATCGGCGATGGCGTGATGGCGATCTTCGGTCTCACCAGCGAGCCCCGGACGGCCTGCCGGCAGGCGCTCGATGCC
>MEMN01000210.1:47123-55140 GCA_001767945.1 Alphaproteobacteria bacterium RIFCSPHIGHO2_12_FULL_66_14
GCGATCGGTGATACCGTCAACACCGCCAGTCGCCTCGAGGCACTGACCAAGGAGTTCGGAGTCGAGCTTGTCGCGTCCCAGGAACTGCTGGACAGTGCCGGCGTGGATCTCCCGACGGCCCCGCGCCACGATGTCGAAATCCGGGGGCGTCAGGCCCAGCTGGCCGTGCGCGCGTTCAAGAGCGCCGCCGATCTCACGGCAATGTCATGAGAATTTCGTTGCCCCGGATTGCCAAGGGGCAACAATCCGCCGAACCAGGAGGTAGAACATGCGCTCGACTCTAATCGCCATCATTGCCGCTCTCGGCTTCGGGCTGACGGCCGGTGCTTTCGCCGCGGGCGGCGGCGGGGGCGGTGCGGAACAGCCCGCCGCCAAGCCCGCCGACCCCAACTACGCGCGCGCCAAGGCGATGATCGAGGCCCGGGATTACGCCAACGCGCTGCCCCTCCTGCAGCAGGTCGTCACCAGGGACCCGAAGAATGCCGACGCCTACAATCTGATGGGCTTCGCCACGCGCAAGTCCGGCAATCCCAACGGCTCACTACAGTACTACCAGCAGGCGCTCGCCATCGACGCGCGACATCTCGGGGCGCACGAGTACATTGGCGAAGCCTATCTGATGCTCGACCAGCCGGCGCAAGCCGAGCAGCATCTGGCCCGCCTCGACTCGCTTTGCGTGTTCGGCTGCGCCGAGTACCGCATGCTCAAGACGGCGGTCGCCAACTACAAGGCGGGCAGGAAGCCGACGAACTGACGTCGCGCAGCTGGAGCATGTTCCGATCAGATGTCATCGGACCACGGTCCATTGCCGAGGAACCTGCGCCAGCACCACCTGCATCCTGCGCCGAGGTCGTTGAACCTTTCGAGTGGGAGTCCTATGTTTGTCGTAGTGCACGACGATCCCAGGGGTGTTCCAAACGCACTCCAAAGCGGGCGGTGGTCGTGGACCTTGAGTAGTTTGACTTGATCCGTGTGACCGCCCGTGTGGTGGTAGCCGAGTCTTTCCCGGAGATCGCCTCGATGCGCTGAGCGCACCCGGTTGTCGCCTTGCTGATGCTTGACCGTCAGCGAGCCCCAACCGGACGGGAGGAGGCTGTCATGAGAAAGGCAACGCTTGCCGGCGGCGCCGGCCTAACCGCGATGATCTTCGTTCTCTCCGTCGCGCAACCGCAGGCCGACGGTCCGGCCGTGGCGGCCAATGCCGACGAGATCAACCGGGCCCTCAGGGGGAAGGCCTGCACCACCAGAATGGGCGCCACTTTCACCTTCGGGCTCGACGGGAGCTACGCTTACGTCGGGCTATGGAAGAGCAGCGGGGCGTACGCGATCGGCGATGGCACCGTCACGGTCACGCTCGACAATGGCCTCGCGCGATCGTTCGCCATCTCGCGGCATGGCAAGGTCCTGTACATCGAAGAGACGGCCCTTTCCTGTCCGACGTCGGAGCCAACGGCATAGCGATCTTTCAGTGTCGTTACCGCATGTGCCCCGTATGCCCGAGCGAGTAGCGGCCGGGCTGCGGCCAGACCGCGAGCCCATGAGGCTCCTTGCCGACACGTACAGTCCGCACGGCGCCGGTCGCGGTATCGATGACATAGACTTCGTCGTCAAACCGCCCCGACAACCAGAGCTGCTTGCCATCGACGCTGACGGCGCCCATGTCGGGGCTGCCGCCGCCTGGAATCCACCACGTGGCCTCGACAACGCGGCTGACGACGTCGATCACCGACACGCTGCCGGGCCCTTTGGGCGGCCCTAGGATCCGGTGCGAGCCGCGGTTGGAGACGTAGAGCTTGCGGCCGTCGCGGCTGGGCTGCAGACCGTGCGCGCCGACGCCGGTCGCGATGAAGCCGATCTCGATGAACCGTTCGCCGTCGATCACGAACACGCCATCGGCACGCATGTCGGAGACGAACAGCACCTTCCCGTCGGGGGAGAACCGCGCGTCCTGCGGCATCCGGCCTCGTGACAGCTTGAGCGATCCGACGACGACCCGATCGGCGAGGTCGATCTTCACCAAACGTCCAGCGAACTCGCACGTGAAGATTGCATAGCGACCGTCCATCGAGAAGTCGCCGTGGTTAATGCCCGGGCAGTCCGGCACGGCGATGGAGTACTGCAGTCGCATCGTCTGGGGATCGCGAAAGTCGAGGCGCCGCAGGGCTTCCGCGACGACGATCGCCGAGCGGCCATCGGGCGTGAAGTACATGTTGTAGGGATCGTCCACCGCGATGGCGGTACCAGGCTTGCCCGTGCGAGGATCGATCGGCGTCACGCTGCCGTCGGTGCGACCCTCGGCGTTGTTGTTCACCCACAGGGTCCTGAGATCCCACGACGGCACGACATGTTGTGGGTTGATCCCGACCTTGAATCGGTCGATCACCTGCAGCGTCGTGGGATCGATCACGGACACGTCGTTCGAGGCCCGGTTCGGCACGTACACCAGAGGCAGCGCGGCCTCGACCGCCGGACTGAGTATGCTGCTCGCCGTGACCGGAAGGAGATCCTGGGGATCGCTCATTGCGAATGACGCGCCGAGCTGCGACAGGATGCCGGCGAGGATCCATCCGGCGAAGTAACCAACACCCCTATTCCAGTTCGGTATGGAATCCTCCCTGCACGTATTCGGCTGCTGCGCGTGCTACCTGAGAGTATGCCACACGACCCGTGCTTGCGGACTGTCGGCATTGCTCCGAGACTGCCAGCCGTCGATACGCCTTGCCGTCCAGTCGGGAGGCCGTACGCATCGCGATCGAGGGTGTCGGAGTGCAGCTTCTCTTCCTGCCGCCCTGTAGCCCTGACCTCAATCCCATCGAGCAGGTCTTCGCCACCGCTGGCTATGGATTACCGAGATGGAATACGCTCAGTAGCGAAATTTGGATCGGCGGGAGGCTCTCATGGCCTTTTCCGCGGGCGGTTCGGCCCGCTATGCTGCCGGCGGATAAACGCCCGTTTACGCCGCCGCTTCCGGAGGGCCTTCCGCGATGAGCACCGCCGTCACTCCTGTTCCTCTCGTTTTCGGCGACTACGCCCTCGAAGACCGCTACCGGCTCGACAAGGGCCGCGTCTATCTCACCGGCATCCAGGCGCTGGTGCGCCTGCCGATGATGCAGCGCCAGCGCGATCTCGCGGCGGGACTCAACACCGGCGGCTTCATCTCGGGCTATCGCGGCTCGCCACTCGGCATGTACGACAACGCGCTTTGGACGGCGAAGCGCTACCTGAAAGAAAACAACATCCACTTCCAGCCGGGCCTGAACGAAGACCTCGCGGCCACGTCGGTGTGGGGCAGCCAGCAGGTCAATCTCTTCCCCGGCGCCACCGTCGATGGCGTTTTCTCGATCTGGTACGGCAAGGGCCCCGGCGTCGACCGCTCGATGGATGTGCTGAAGCACGGCAACGCCGCCGGCACCTCGCCGCATGGCGGCGTCATCGCGCTGGCGGGCGACGATCACGGCTGTCAGTCCTCGACCCTGCCGCACCAGAGCGAGCAGGTGTTCTCGGCCGCGATGATCCCGGTCGTGAATCCGGCCAACGTCCAGGAGTATCTCGACTTCGGCATTCTGGGCTTTGCCCTGTCGCGCTATTCGGGTTGCTGGGTCGGCTTCAAGGCGATCTCCGAGACCGTGGAGTCGGGAGCCTCCGTATGGGTCGATCCCGAACGCATCAAGATCGTGCTGCCGACGGATTTCCAGCTGCCGCCGGGCGGCCTCGGCATTCGCAATCCCGATCCACCGCTGGAGGCCGAGCGGCGCCTGCATGGCCCCAAGATGGAGGCGGTGAAGGCCTTCGTGCGTGCCAACGGCTTCGACAAGACAGTGATCGACCCACCGCGCGCGCGCATCGGCATCATGACCACCGGCAAGGCCTATCTCGACACGCGCCAGGCGCTCGAGGATCTCGGCATCAGCGACGAGCGCGCCCGGGCGCTCGGCATCCGCCTCTACAAGGTGGGCGTCACCTGGCCGCTGGAGCCCGAAGGCGCCAGGCGTTTCGCCCATGGCCTCGAGGAAGTGATCGTCGTCGAGGAGAAGCGCTCCAACCTCGAGGACCAGCTCGTTCGCCTGCTCTACAACCTTCCGGCCAGCGAGCGGCCGCTGGTCATCGGCAAGACCGACGAGAGCGGCCACATCCTCTTCCCGAGCGAAGGCGAACTGTCGCCGACCGGCGTCGCCATGGTGATCGCCGGCCGGCTGATGAAGCATGGCGGCGAATCGCCGGAGCTGAACCAGCGTCTCGCCCGCCTCGAAGCCAAGGAAAAGCTCCTGAACGCGCCACCGCAGAAGGTGGCGCGCACCCCGTTCTTCTGCTCGGGCTGCCCGCACAACACCTCGACCAAGGTGCCGGAAGGCAGCCGCGCCATGGCCGGCATCGGCTGCCACGGCATGGCGATCTGGATGCCCGAGCGGCGAACGGCGCTGATCAGCCATATGGGCGGCGAGGGCGTGGCGTGGATCGGCCAGGCGCCGTTCACGTCGGACAAGCACATCTTCCAGAATCTCGGGGACGGCACCTACTACCACTCCGGCCTGATGGCGATCCGCCAGTCCGCCGCCGCCGGCGTCAATATCACCTACAAGATCCTGTTCAACGACGCCGTCGCCATGACCGGCGGCCAGCCGCACGACGGGCCGCTGAACGTCCCGGAGATCACCAAGCAGGTCGCGGCCGAAGGCGCCCGGCGCGTCGTCGTGGTGACCGACGAACCCGACAAGTACGGCATGAACCCGGGCTTCGCCGAGGGCGTCACGATCCGCCATCGCGACGAACTGGATGCCGTCCAGCGCGAACTGCGCGAAGTCCCCGGGCTCACCGTCCTGGTCTATGACCAGACCTGCGCCGCCGAAAAGCGCCGCCGCCGCAAGCGCGGCACCTTCCCCGACCCCGCCAAGCGCGTGTTCATCAACGATTCGGTGTGCGAGGGCTGCGGCGATTGCTCGGAGAAGAGCAACTGCGTGTCGGTGAAGCCGCTCGAGACCGAGCTCGGCCGCAAGCGGCAGATCGATCAGAGCAACTGCAACAAGGATTTCTCCTGCATCAACGGCTTCTGCCCGAGCTTCGTGTCGGTGCATGGCGGCGCCGTCCGCAAGGCCCGGCGCCCGCAGCTGAAAGTGGTGCAGGACGATCCCTTCGCCTCCTTGCCGATACCGACCCTGCGGCCGATGAGCGAACCCTACGGCATCCTCGTGACCGGCATCGGCGGTACCGGGGTGATCACCGTCGGCGCGCTGATCGGCATGGCGGCCCACCTCGAAGGCAAGGGCTGCACCGTGCTCGACTTCACCGGCCTCGCGCAGAAGAACGGCGCCGTGATGAGCCACGTCCGGCTGGCGCCGAAGCCCGAGGACCTGCATGCGGTGCGCATCGCCGCCGGCGGCGCCAATCTCGTGCTGGGCTGCGACATGGTCGTGGCGGCCTCGCCGGCGGCGCTGTCGCGCATCGAGCAGGGCGTCACCAAGGCCGTGATCAACGGCTACATGCAGCCGGTCGCGGCGTTCGTGCTGAATGGCGACATGGATCTCGGCGCCGAATCGATGATGAAGTCGATCCGCGATGCCGCCGGCGAAGAGGCCGCGACTTTCGTCGACGGCACCGGTCTCGCGACCGCGATCCTGGGCGATTCGATCGCCACCAACCTCTTCATGCTGGGCTACGCCTGGCAGAAGGGACTTGTGCCGCTGTCGCTCGAAGCTCTGATGCGCGCCATCGAACTGAACGGCGTTGCGGTCGAATCGAGCAAGCGCACCTTCGACTGGGGCCGGCTTGCCGCCCACAACCTCGCGACCGTGCAGGCGGCGGCCAAGCCGACGCTGCGGGTCGAGAAGCAGGTGGCGCGGACCCTCTCCGACATCGTCGCCAAGCGGGTCGAATTGCTGGCGGCCTACCAGGACAAGGCCTACGCCGAACGCTACCGGGCCTTCGTCGACAAGGTGGCGAAGGCGGAGAAGGACAAGGCGCGCGGTCGCGGAGGCCTGGCCGAAGCCGTCGCCAAGTCGCTCTACAAGCTGATGGCCTACAAGGACGAATACGAAGTTGGCCGCCTCTACAGCGACGGCGAGTTCCAGAAGAAGCTCGGGGCGCAGTTCGAGGGCGACTACAAGCTCACCTTCCATCTCGCGCCGCCGTTGTTCGCCGAACGCGATCTCGTGACCGGAGAGCTCAAGAAACGCGAGTACGGCGGTTGGGTGATGCCCATGTTCCGCCTGCTTGCCGCGATGAAGCATCTGCGGGGCGGCAAATTCGATGTCTTCGGCTACACCGCCGAGCGCCGCATGGAACGGCAGTTGATCGGCGAGTACCAGGCGACCGTCGAGACGCTGCTTGCCACGCTGGACCAAGACAATCATGCGCTGGCCCTGCAGATCGCGGCGCTGCCGGAAACCATGCGCGGCTTCGGCCACGTGAAGGAGAAGAGCGTGAAGGCCGCCAAGGAGCGCGAGGCCAGCCTGCTTGCCGCCTACCGCCAGCCGGCAGTCCAGGCGACCGCGGCCGAGTAGCGGAACCTCCTGAGGAACTTCGGGACGCCCCCGCTCTCGAAGGGGTTGGGGAGGAAGCGAAGGCGTCCCGTGTACGCGCGCCTCCGCGAAGGGAGGTTCGAGGGGGCGTAGGTTCGCCTATAAGCCCGTTTGCCTGGGGATTGTAAGCGCAATCAGGAGTCGCAAATCGCACATCTGCCGCACCTTTCGCACCTTTCAGGCGCGGCCGGTCTGATGCGAGAACGAGGCGAGGTCGAATTTGCCGCCCAGCGCGCCCTTGGCCCCAAGCTTGTCGAGTGCGCGCTGCCACTTGGCGGCAAGGTCGCCATCGAACACCAGTTCGGCATCGCCATCGACCACCAGCCAGGCGTTGTCCTGCATCTCGCGGTCGAGCTGGCCCGGCGCCCAGCCGGAATGCCCCAACGCCAGCCATGCTTTTCGAGGTCCGCTGCCGCCCGCCATGTCCTTGAGAATCTCGAGCGACGCCGTCAGTGCCATCCCGCCGTCGATCAGCAGCGTCTCGTCGCGCTTGTAGTCGGCCGAGTGCAGCACCAGACCGCGCGACGTCTCGACCGGCCCGCCGAACAGCACCGGCCGATCGGCTTCCGCCGATGGCACGTCGATGCCGAGCTGCTTGTAGACCTGACCGAGCGGCAGATCGTCGACGCTATTGTTGACGATGATGCCCAGCGCGCCGTCGTCGTCGTGCTTGCAGACAAAGACCACGCTCCTGCGGAAGCGCTCGTCCGGCATGGACGGCGCGGCAACCAGGAAGCGGCCGACCAACGAGGCCGCGGGGGAACTGGATCCGGGCATGATGAGATGATCGCTCAAATCCATGGGGATTGTCCGGTCAAAGGTCAAGATCGGGGGCGCATAATGGACAAAGTAGGGGCTCCGTCCTAGGGTCCGCCGATGTTGGGGCCGCCGCACGGGCGGCATTTGAAGGAGCGGAAGAATGGCGAAAGTTGGCGACAAGGTGCCGAGCGCCACGTTGCGCACGATGGGTCCGGAGGGGCCCAAAGCGGTCACCACGGAAGAGATATTTGCCCCCGGCAAGAAGGTTGTTGCCTTCGCGCTGCCCGGGGCATTCACCCCCACTTGTTCAGCAAAGCACGTGCCCGGGTTCGTGGCCGAAGCAGCTGCTCTGAAGGCGAAGGGTGTCGACACCATTGCCTGCATTTCCGTGAACGACGCGTTCGTGATGGGCGCCTGGGGCAAGGACCAGAAGGCCGGCGACGCGGTCATGATGCTGGGTGACGGCAATGCCGAGTTCACCACCGCGATGGGCCTCACCATGGATGGCTCGAAGTTCGGCCTCGGCACGCGCAGCCAGCGCTATGCCATGGTCGTGGACAACGGCGTCATCAAGAATCTGTACGTCGAAAAGCCCGGCGCCTTCGAGGTGTCCTCGGCCGAATATGTCCTGAAGCATCTCTAGCGCGGCGCCTCCGGCGCGGCCAAGATCAGCGGCGGGACGGAAGTCCCGCCGCTTTCTTTTTGGGGCAATATGACCTCGGCAGAACCACCCGTCTTCACCG
>MEMN01000210.1:55159-59708 GCA_001767945.1 Alphaproteobacteria bacterium RIFCSPHIGHO2_12_FULL_66_14
CGCCACCCGCCTCTACGGCACGATCGGCGATCCCATCCGCCAGCTGCGCATGACCGGGATCATGCCGCAGGTCTTTGCCGCCGTCGGCGCCAACGCCGTCTGGCTGCCGTTCCATGGTGGCGCCGACCTGCTCCCGGTGATGCTCCAGGCGCTCTCCCGGATGCACAATCTCGGCGGCTTCACCGTCACCATCCCGCACAAGACCGGGATCCTGCCGCTGCTGGGGCGGACCACTCGGCGCGCCGAGGCATCGGGCAGTGTCAACCTGGTGCGGCGCGATCCTGACGGCACGTTGGCCGGCGATATCGTCGACGGCCTGGGCTTCGTGCGCGGGCTCACGGCGCAGGGCCATCGCGTGCGCGGCGCCAGCGTCTGGCTGGTCGGGCTTGGCGGCGCCGGCGGCGCCATCGCCGCCGCCCTCTGCGAGGCCGGGGTCGGACGATTGCTCGTCACCGAGATCGACGCCGAGCGGGCGGAAATCGCGATCGATCGCCTGCTGCGGCACTATCCCGACGTGCCGGTGGCGGAGGTGGCCACGCCGCCCAAGGGTGTCCACATCGCCGTCAATGCCACGCCGCTCGGGCTGCGCCCCGGCGATCCCCTGTCGTTCGACCCGATGACGCTCGACCCCGAGGCCCTGGTGGCCGACGTCATCATGAGCCCCATCGAGACGCCGCTGCTGCAGCGCGCCCGCGCGCACGGCCGGCGGATCCATCACGGCCGCCACATGCTCGACCACCAGATCCCGCTCTACCTCGAGTGGTTCGGCATCGACGCCAAGGGCGTCGACGTCGTGGCGCTGGTGCGTTCGATCGGGCCCTGAGGCGCCCTTTCGCGACGCCTTGATGTCGGAAAATGCGGCCCGCCGGCCCAAGCCCTTGATCCGGCAACGGAAAGGACGACCGTTTCCCGACACCCTCCTGTCGATTTATCCTGTCGATTTATCGGCGTTCGTGTCGATAAATCCGCCGCCTACAGCGTCACGCCGCCGTTCACGTGGAGGGTCTGGCCGGTGATGTAGCTCGCCGCCGGCGAGCAGAGGAAGGCGATCGCCGCCGCGACCTCCGCCGTCTTGCCGTAGCGGCCCATTGGCACCAGGGCGCTCATTTCCTGCATGCGGGCGAGCGACAGGGAGACGTGAGCGCCGGCATCCTTTTCGATCAGCCCCGGCGCCACGCAATTGACGGTGCCGCCCGACGGCGCGATCTCGACGGCGAAGGCACGGGCCAGCGCTTCGACACCGGCCTTGGCCGCGGCGGAGACGGGAAAGCTCGGCAGGCCGCGGGCAAAGGCATGGGCCACGAAAGAGGACACGCCGACCATGCGGCCGCCGGCCCCCGCCTTGATCAGCCACGGCTTAGCCGCCGTCGCGAGATCGAAGAAGGCCGAGGTCATCGACGCGATGCTGGCATCCCAGGCGGCGCGGTCGACCTCGCCGATCGGCCGGCGGTCGGCGAAGCCCGCGTTGCTGACCACGACGTCGAGCCGGCCGAAGGCGCCGACGGTCTCGTCGACGAGACGGCGGGCGGTCCCCGGCTCGGCAAGGTCGCCCTCGAGGATCAAGGCTTTGGCGCCAGCGCCGCGCACCTCCTCGCCGACTTTCTCGGCGCCCGCGCGATTCTTGCGGGCATGCACCACGACTGCCGTGCCCGGCGCCGCCAACACCCGGGCCGTGGCGGCGCCGATGCCGGAGGAAGCGCCGGTGATCAGGATCACTCGCTGGAGGGAAGGCATGATCGAAGCAGTAAGGTTCCCCGAACTCAGGGGCAAGCCTCGTCTAGCGGCAAGCCTCGCGCGCGGCGGGCGCCAGACGTTCCGCGAACCGGCGCGCGCCCCCGGCCGAGAAATGGCCGTTGTCGACGAAGTCGGCCCCGGTGAAGGAGTCGGGCGGTACTCCGACGTAGACATCGCCCAGGTCTTTTGCCGTGCGCTCGAGAATCGCGTTGAACCGCTGCTGCAACGGCCAGAGGTCGCGGTCCCGCACCAGCGGCAGCCAGCCATACCGCCCGTCGCCTTGCAGTCTTTCGCGGTTGAGCAACTGTCCGACCCAGATCGTGGCGACGCCGCGTGCGCGGTTGATCGCCGAGATCGACCGGATGTTGCGCTCGTACAGCGCCTCCAGCGCCGGATCGCTGCCGCTCACCGGTTCGCGGCCGTAGGGATCCGAGAAGTAGCGCACCGTATCGGCGTTGGCGCTGACGACGCGCGCCAGCATGGTCAGCAGCGGCGAGACCGTGACATGCGAGCCGCCGATCCGGCGCACTTTCAGCGAATCGACCTGGCTCGGCAGATGGAAGTCGGCATAGCCCGGATCCAGGTTGGGAATGTGGGCGTTACGCAGGTCGTTCCAGCCGACATAGTAGATGGCGCAGCGCGGCAGCTTGCCGAATTTAGCCTGATAGAATGCCGTCTGGATCAGATGCTCGACGGTCGTGTAGCCCGGCACGCCATGGTTCACGACAAAGACGCGGTCGGACCCGAGCGCCTCGCCCAGCCGATCGCTCCAGGTGTCGCCCTCGCCCGCCCCGATGTCGTAGGTCGTCGAGCCGCCGAAGGTCGCCACGATCGACCGGCCGTCCAGGGCGCCCGGCGCGGGATCGCGGCCGCGCGTGCCCTCGGAGGTGTGGCTGATCGCGAGCCCGGTCGGGCTGGTGACCTGCAGCGAGGGGATGGGGACGGCCTGCAAAAGCGCATGCCATTGGAAGCGTTCCGGCTCGGCGACGTCCGGCGGCAGCAGCGACGTGTCGGCATTTCCCGTGCGCTGGAGGACGTGCGAGCCCACGCCCCACGCGAGGTCGACCAGCGCCAGGACCAGCAGCGCCGCCGCCAGCCGCGGCCAGCGGACGAGCGCGATCGCGAGGACCAGGAGCGCCAGGAGATAGAGGAAGTAGACGGCCCGCGGGCCGCCAGCGGTCAGTTCGTCAACCGCGGCAAGCCACGCGGCGGCGACGCCGGCAACAAACAACAGAAGCAACGCAAGTAGTGCCGGGATCGCCCGCTCGAACCGGTAGGGCCGGCGAAGGCCGGCATAGGCGAGGATCGGCTTGAACATGGAGACCGGGGAGAAATGGCGCGCCCGAAGAGATTCGAACTCCTAGCCTTCTGATTCGTAGTCAGATGCTCTATCCAGTTGAGCTACGGGCGCACGGCCGAGGCGCCTCCCACGAGGCTCCCGGCAAGAAGGCGCGCACCCTAATGAAACTGTCCCCGTGTTGCAAGCCGTCGAGGGCCTGCAGGAACGCCCGGAAAATAGTGCACAATGTGAGCCAAGTGCCTCTGCAGCCTTGGAAATAGCCGCTTGTCGGATTTACTTGCTTTCAAGTAGCATCACAGGCATCTGGATTTGGGGGCTGGTGCCCCGAATCGAGCTGGCCTGTTTGTTGGTCGGCCGATGCGGAGGCGCCCAATTGATGATGCCAGGGCAGTTTCGAGGCCAACGATGGCGCTAAGAGTCCAACGATCCGTGCTGCTCTTGGCGGCGGTCGTTTTGAGCGGATGCAACGAGGGAAGCATATTTGCGCCCGCCGTCAGCCCGCCATCGTCGAACCCGGCGATCAGCCAGACCGGCACGCAGACCGTGCGACAGCGCATCCAGCAATTGCGCTCCGACCAGGCGGCCCTCAACAACGCCATCGCCACGCAGCAGAACCAGCTCAGCGCGACGCGCAGCCAGCTTGCGAGCGACTCCGCCGCCTACACCAGCCTGGTGAACGGCATCACCGCGCGCCTGCAGACCGGCACGACGCCGGGCAATCCCGAACTGGTGAGCCAGTGGAACGCCGCGCAAGCCAAGCTCGACGCCGCCACGCTTGGTGTGGGCCAGCTGAATTCGCTGGCGAGCCAGGTGACGACCCAGGCGTCGGTCGCGGGCTACCTGCTCGAGAACGTGCGCGCGACCTTCGCGGTCGGCGGCGCCGTCGACGAGGACCACCGCAACCTGCGGTCCATCGAAAGCGAGACCACGCGCTCGATGCAGCAGATCGACCGCCTGATCGGCGACCTCAACGCCCAGATCGGCCGCGAGAACGGCTTTCTCGCCCGCGAGCGCACCAACCTCGCGGCATTGTCCTACGGCGTGAACCTCGGCCGCCTCGGCAACCCGGGCGCGCAGCGGGTCACGGTAACGGGCGGGCGGCGGCCAGTTCCGCTGCAGTAGCAGCATGGCCTTTCGTTTTCCGGCACTCCTCGGCTTGATCATCGGTCTCGCCACGGCCACCGCGGCTTGGGCGCAGCAGCCCGACGTGTCGGCGGCCGACAAAGCAGCGATCCGCGAGGTCATCCAGTCCCAGGTCGAAGCCTTCCGCCGCGACGATGGCGATGCCGCCTTCGGCTACGCCTCGCCGATGATCCAGGGCATGTTCGGCGAGGCCAACGTGTTCATGGACATGGTCCGCCAAGGCTATCGCCCGGTGTACCGGCCCAAGGTCTTCGACTTCCGCGAGATCGTCGAAATGCACGGCGGGATCGCGCAGAAGGTCCATGTCGTGGGTCCCGACGGCCGGCCCGTCACCGCCGTCTATCCGATGACGCGGCTGCCCGACGGGAGCTG
>MEMN01000211.1 GCA_001767945.1 Alphaproteobacteria bacterium RIFCSPHIGHO2_12_FULL_66_14
AAGCACCTGACGGTCGGTCGGCGGCACGATCTCGCCGGTCTGCCCGACGTTGGTCAGCCGGGAATAGAAGCTGTTGGCGCCGAGCGAGGCCACCTTGGTGAGTTCGAGCGGCCCGAAGGCCCGGCTGAAGGCCACCTGGATGTCGTCGGCGATCAGCTGGTCGCGGAACACCAGCAGCGAGTGGGTCTCGAAGGCCTCGCGCACGGCCTTGTAGGCGTCGGCGTCGGTGGCGACGTCGAGCAGGGTGACGCCCTTCACCTCGACGCCGAATCCCGGTCCCAGTGGAACCAGCTCCATCGCGTTCCTCCTCGCGGTTCTTTTGTGGCAGGGATTTTATCGCATGGCCGCATCCTGCGGCTATAGTGCGATTCTTGCATTCGAGGCATTGCAGCATCCCGATGGCCGTCTCCTCCCGTCCGCCGCTTCTCGCTTTCGTCTCCGCCACGACACCCACTGCACGGGCCGCCCGCATCCGGCTGGAGAAGCGCTATGGCGCGGTGAAGCCGGCCCAGGCCGACATCATCGTGGCGCTGGGTGGCGATGGGCTGATGCTGCAAACGCTGCATCGCAACATTCGGCGCCGGACGCCGATTTACGGCATGAACCTCGGCACCGTCGGCTTCCTGCTCAACACCTACAAGGAGATCGGCCTGCTGCAGCGCCTGAAGCGGGCGCGGCAGGTGACGCTGACGCCGCTGCGCATGATCGCCACCAATACCCGCGGCCGGACCTTCGAGGTGATGGCGATCAACGAGGTCTCGCTGCTGCGCTCCAGCCGGCAGACCGCCCGCATCGCCGTTTCGGTCGACGGTCAGAAGCGGCTGGCCGAGCTCTCCTGCGACGGCGCCCTTGTCGCCACCCCGGCCGGCTCCACCGCCTACAACCTCTCCGCCCACGGCCCGATCCTGCCGCTGGGCGCCGGCCTCCTGGCGCTGACGCCGATCAATGCCTTCCGGCCCAGGCGCTGGCGCGGCGCCCTGCTGCCGCGTGCGTCCAAGGTCGAACTCACCATCCTCGATCCGCGCAAGCGGCCGGTGGCGGCGGCGGCCGACTCGGTCGAAATCGCCAATGTGGCGAAAGTGACCGTGACCGAGGCCACCGATATCGAGCTCACGCTGCTGTTCGATCCCGAACACGACCTCGAGGAGCGCATCCTCAAGGAGCAGTTCGCGCCTTGAGCGGCAAAGCGGTCGCCTTCAAGCCCGAGAAGAAGCGCATCATCGGCCACGATGGACTGGCGCCGCTCGCGCTGGCGCTGGCCATCGGCACGATCGGCGGATTCGTCTTCAACTGGCTCCGGATGCCGCTCGCCTGGATGCTGGGCGCCTGCGTCTTCTCCACGGTGGCGGCCTTCTTCGGCCTGCGCATCGGCATGCGGGTCCACCTGCGCCAGGGCATGATCATCGTGATGGGCGTGCTGCTGGGCGCGGGCTTCACGCCCGACCTGGTGCAGCGGCTGGGCCAGTGGGCCGTCAGCCTCTGCGTCCTCTCGGGCATGACCATGACCGGCGCGGCGCTCTGCTATTTCTGGCTGCGCCGCGTCACCGGCTGGGACAGGCCTACCTGCTACTTCGCCGCCATGCCGGGCGGGCTGAACGACATGACCATCATGGGCGGCGCCATGGGCGGCGACGAACGTTCCATCGCGCTGGCCCACGCGCTGCGCATCCTCACCGTCGTGCTGACCATCCCGATCTGGTACCGGCTGGTGAACGGCGCGCAGACCAGCGTGCTCACCATGGTCCATGGCCCCAGCAGCAACGACTACAGGGACTACGCCATCCTGATCGCCTGCGGCATCGTGGGAGCGATCGCCGGCCGCCTGCTGCGCCTGCCGGCGGGTTTCATGGTCGGGCCGATGATCATGAGCGCCATCGCCCACCTGGCCGGCCTCACCGATTCCAAGCCGCCGGGCGAGCTGGTGGCTGCGGCGCAGGTGGTGGTCGGCACCGCCATCGGCTGCCGCTTCGTCGGCGCTGCTTTCGACCAGATCCACAAGGAAATGGCGGCCTCGATCGGCGCCGCGGTCATCCTGATCGGCTGCGCCGTCGCCTTCGCCAAGCTCACGGTGGCGCTGACCGGCCTCAATCTCGACGCCACGGTGCTGTCCTATGCACCCGGCGGCTTCGCCGAAATGAGCCTGATCGGCCTGGCGCTCGGCATTGAGGTGGCGATGGTGGCGACCCACCACCTCTTCCGGCTGTTCCTGATCATCTTTACCGGCCCCCTGGTGTTTCGATTCTGGCTGACGCGGGATCCACGATAGCCCCTGTTGAGTGGACCATTTCGTGCCACGTCTGAACGGGATTTGTTTGTTCGGTATCGGTGTGCCGTAACGGCGCCCAAGCCGTTGATCGTGAAACGAAATCGCCGCGGCGACTGCCACGGATTCGACGAACGTCCCTTTCCAAATGCGTGTTTCATCCCGTCACTTCGGAATGGACCATTCGTGGACCATAAAAAACGCCCGCCGGATCTCTCCGCGGGCGTCTCCCATCATGACAAAAATATTAGCAAAAACCTGCTGAACCTGCAAATCGAAAAGTGCTGGCAGTGCTAGCTCAGGCTCTCACCGTGATGCCGCCGTCGACCACCAGGAGGTGGCCGTTCACGTAGGCCGCCTCATCCGAAGCCAGGAACAGCGCCGCGTTGGCCGTGTCCCAACCGGTGCCCATCTTGCCGGTGGGCGACGCCCGGTCGCGCAGCGCGATCATCTTGTCGTAGGCCTGATTGTGGTCCTTTTCGCCCTTGGCGTACTGCTCGGCCAGGACGTCGATCATCGGCGTGTGCATCAGGCCGGGCAGGATGGCGTTGCAGCGGATGCCCTTCTCCGCATACTGCGAGGCGATGGCCAAGGTCAGCGAATTCACGGCGCCCTTGCTCGCATTGTAGGCGAGGTAGGAGATGCCCTTTGGGCTGCGGATCGAGGCGATCGAGCTCACGTTCACGATCGATCCCCTTCCCTGCTTCTCCATCACCGGGATGACGTGCTTGGCCGTCAGGAAGAAGCTCTTCACGTTGACGTCGAAGACCTTGTCCCACTCGTCCTCGCTGAGATCGACCGGCCCACCCTCCGAGACGATGCCGACATTGTTGTCGAGCACGTCGATCCGGCCCCACTTGGCCATGCAGGCCTCGACCATGGACTTCACGTCGGCATTTTTCGAGGCGTCGACCTCGATGGCGACGGCAGTGCCGCCCTCCTTCTCGATCAGCCCCACGGTTTCCTCGGCGGCCGCGCGCTTGCGGTCGACGCAGAATACCTTGGCGCCCTGACGCGCGAAGGTGACGGCCGTGCACTTGCCGTTGCCCCAGCCCGGACCGCTCGAGCCCGCACCGACCACGATCGCCACCTTGTCCTTCAGCCTGCCCGTCATGTCGTTCACTCCCGTTGAGCTATGTCCGCTTCTTCTTCCGCAGATGATGGGTCAGCGCCAGTGCAATGCAATGTCGCAGTTCCCTGACCGGAATGCGCCCCTTCGACTCCAGCGTGATCGCGCGCTCGCCCTGGAAGGTGAACTTGTCGCCGTAGAGTTCGCGGAATTCGCCGACCAGGCCGCTCTGGCAGTGGAAGTAGACCGCGTAGCCGTCGTCGCGGCCCTTCAGGCGATCGATGCGGACGGTGGTGCCGCTGCCGGTCTCGCCGGTGAGATAGCTCGGCTGGCCCCATTTCAGGGTCTCGGTCAGTCGCCCCACGCCCGACGTGGCGGCGGCAACATCGAACACCATCTCGCGCACCGCCAGCAGCCTCTTGCGCAGGCCGGACGGATACGCCCTGAACACCGCCGCGATCTTCGCGTCGCCGAACCGTCGCATGACACTTTCCTGCCCTGTCCTGGTGTCAGCCCTTCCGCCGATCCATGAACATCCGGTCGGTTTCCGCGGCGAGCACGCCGCCCAGCAACAGTCCGCTGTAGAACGGCGACGCCGCGGCCACGGCCCTGGCAGTGATGTCGATCTGCTCGATGCCTGCCCGCCGGATGCCGTCGATCGACGAGGCGAACACGACGCCGCCGATGCCGGCCCACACCAGTGCGCTCATGCACATCGAGCAGGGCTCCCCGGTCGTGTAGAGGACGGCTTGCCCCCAGCCCTTGTTGCCGTTCAGCCGGACGTAGTCGTTCATGCAGGCGATCTCGCCGTGCAGGATCGGATTCTCCCGCGAATTGTTGACGCCGCGCGCCATCACCTCGCCGGTGTCGGCCCGCACGATGACCGCACCGAACGGATAGACCGGGTTGCGCCTGGCTTCCTCGATCGCCTGGCGCATCGCCTGCTCATGCCGCGCCATCGAAATCGGCGGCAGGGCGGCGCGGGCTGGACGTGCGCCGGCGACGCAGATCAGCGCCCCTGCACCCACGATCAACCTTCGCTTGGAAATCATGTGTCGAGCTCTCCATCGGGCTGATTGAGGAAGATGACCACCGCGAGCAGCGTCATGTAGAAGCGGAACGCGGCCTCCTGCCCGTCCCAGGTCTTGGACTGCCACATCAGGAACCACTCGCCGCCCACGACCATGAAGCCGGTGAACCACAGCAGGAAGCCGAGGCCGGCGCCGACAATGGCGTATTTCTTGGCGGCATTGAAGCGACCGGCATTCGACCGCAGGTTGGCCGCGAGCTGCACCGCCGCAAAGGCCAGCGTGAGCCCGACCACGGCCTCGGCAAGGATGATCGCCCAGTAACCCACGGTCCACAAAGCCGGCGCGGTGATCGCCCGTCCCATCAGGGCGTTGCCGGGAAACGTCGTGTCCATGCTGAGCGTGTGCCGCACGAACTGGTAGTTCGAGTCGTAGTCCGCGAGATTGTTCAAGGTCACCAGAAGCGCGAACAGCGCCGTCGAGGCGACCATGGTCATCTTCACCAGGCGTGTCGTGAGCATGGCGTGTGATCTCCCCCGTGTGATCTCCCCCGTGCGATCTCCCAAACAACACGTTAGCGCGCAAACCACACGCGCGGCCACAGGCAGGAGAGCAGCAGCGCCACCAGCAGGCCGCCGCCGGCCGCGGTGAACGCGAAGCGGTAGCCGGCGAGAAAGCCCGCCATGCCGAGGAAGCCCTCGGCGCCGCGCGCCTGCAGGGCGGTCAGCACCGAGGCCCCGCCGACGATGCCGAGCGTGCGCGTGAGCAGGGCGAGGCTACCGGCGACGCCGCGGTCGCGCGGCGGCAGGGTCGCCGTCACGATGTCGGTATAGGCCACCGTCAGCAGGCCCTGGCCCACGCCCTCGAGGATCAGCAGCAGAGCCACGACGGCGACCGGTGTCTCGACTCCCGTCAGGCCCAGCGGCAGCAAGCCGAGGCCGACGCAGGCGATGCCCGCGAACACCGTCGGCCGCTGGCCGATGCGGCGCACCAGCAACGCCGACAGCGGCGCCCCGGTGAAGCTTCCCGCGAAGGCCATCGCCAGGACCACGCCGGTCGCCAGGGCCGAAAGCTTGAGCACGTTCACCAGGTAGTAGGGCGTGAGCAGCAGGATGGCGAAGCCCGCCAGGTTGGCGAGGACGTTCAGGATGTTGGGGATGGCGAACCGTGCGTCGGCGAACAGCGCCGGCCGAATGATCGGCTCGGGCACGCGGTTGGCGCGCCACACATAGGCCGCAAGTACCGCCAAGGCCGCGACGAACAGCGTCAACGCCCAGAGGTCCGGGACTTCGCTGCGCTGGGAAAAGACCAGGGAGAGCAGCAGCGCGCTCATGCAGGCAGCCAGCAGCAGCGCGCCCACGGCGTCGAATGGCCTGGAATCCAGCTTGGGCGACGGAAGCAGACCCGACAACGCAAGTGCGGTGAGAGCGATCGGCACGCGGACCCAATAGACCGCCGGCCAGCCCCACAGCTCGACCAGCACCCCCCCCAGGAACGGGCCGACCGCCGCCGCCAGCGCCATCATGCTGGCATAGCCGGCCAACGCCTTGGTGCGCTCGCTTTCCGGGAACAGCGAGGTCGCCAGCGCCGGCGTACAGGAGAGCGCCAGCGCGGTGCCGACGCCCTGGGCCGACCGCGCCCACAGAAACAGCGGCCAGTCGGGGGCGGCGGCGCAGGCGGCGCAGCCCAGCGCGGAGATCGCAAGGCCCATGCGGAAGATCAGGCGGTGGCCGAACAGGTCACCCAGCTTGCCGGCGACCAGCATCAGCGAGCCGTAGACCAGCACGTAGCAGATCACCAGCCACTGCACGTCGCCCAGCGCGAGGCGGAAGTGGCTGGTGATCGCCGGCAGCGCCACGTTGACGGCGATGTCGAGCGGGGCGAGCGAGGCGCCCAGCCCGACGATCGCGAGGCCGAACGCCGGGCGTACGGTCAGAGGTGCTTCTTCAGGAACGGCAGCATGCGCTCCCACGCGGCATTGGCCGACTTCACGTCGTAGGCATCGCTGCGCTCGTTGGAGAAGGCGTGGGCCGCGTCGTAGCGGAAAATCTCGGGGCTCTGGCCCGCGCCCTTCATCGCTTTCTCGAGGTCGTTGACGGCGGCCGGCGTGCACCAGTCGTCCTTGTTGGCGAAGTGACCCTGGATCGGCACCTTGATCTTGGCCGGATCGGCGAGCTGGCCCGGCGGGATGCCGTAGAACGGCACACCGGCCGCGATGCCCGGCACGCGGGCGCAGGCCGCGATCGTAAGCGCGCCGCCCATGCAGAAGCCCATGACGGCCACCTTGCCCCCACCCCCGCTCCCGAGGCCGGCAAGATGCTTCACGGCGCCGGCGATGTCCTGGTCCGAGGCGCCGACGAAGTCGAGGCCGCTCATCATGTGGTTGGCCTCGTCCGGCTTCTGCGTCACACGGCCCTTGTAGAGGTCGGGCGCCAGCGCATTGTAGCCGGCGCGCGCGAAACGGTCGGCGACGCCGCAGATCTGGTCGTTCAGCCCCCACCATTCCTGGATGACGACGATGCCGGGCTTGCCTTTGCCGGCTTCGGCCAGATAGCCCTTGCAGGCGCTGCCGTCCGGACGCTTGAAATCGATCATGCTGCCCATGTCTTTTCCTCCTCGTTTGTACCCTGAGCTTAAAGCTTCGAGCGCAGTTCCGTCTTGAGAATCTTGCCGTAGTTGTTCTTGGGCAGGGCCTCGACGAACTTGTAGTCCTTGGGCCGCTTGAAGCGCGCGATGTTGTCGAGGCAGAGGCGGTCGAGGTCGGCCGGCGTCACGCTCGTGCCCGGCCGCGTCACCACGAAGGCCACGACGTCCTCGCCCCACTCCGGGTGCGGGCGGCCGACCACCGAGCATTCGGCGACGGCGGGATGGAGGTTCAGGACGTCCTCGATCTCGCGCGGATAGATGTTTGAGCCGCCCGAGATGATCATGTCCTTGGAGCGGTCCTTCAGCGTCAGGAATCCTTCCTCGTCGAAGGCGCCGACGTCACCGGTCCACAGCCAGCCGTTCCGCAGCGAGCGCGCCGTGGCCTCCGGATTGTTCCAGTAGCCCGACATCACCGGGTCGCCCTTGCAGATGATTTCGCCGACTTCTCCCGTCGGCACCTGGCGTCCGTCCTCGTCGACGACACGGACCTCCATGCAGGTGTCGGCGATGCCGGCCGATGCGAGTCGGGTCTCCCAGCGCGGATGATCGCGCTCGGCGTGGAACTCGCGGCTGAGATGCGTGATGGTCATCGGGCTCTCGCCCTGGCCGTAGAGCTGCGACAGCTTGTTGCCCAGGATGTCGAGTGCGCGCTTGAGGTCCGAGACGTACATCGGCGCGCCGCCGTAGGTGATCAGCCGCAACGCCTCGGGCCTGAGGTCGGAGACGCTGCCATGCTCGATCAGCCGCTTCACCATGGTCGGCGCCAGGAAGATGCTGCACTCGGGCCAGCGGTTCATCAGCTCGACCGTCTCCGGTACCTCGTACTTGCCGCTCTCCGGGAACACCTGCACCGAGCCGCGCGTCAGCATCGGGAAGTTCCACAGGCCGGAGCCGTGGCTGATGGGCGCAGCGTGCACGATCGAGCCGCCGGGTGGCGGCCGGTCGACGTCGGCGAAATAGTTGAGCGTCATGGCCAGCAGGTTGCGGTGCGTCAGCGTGGCGCCCTTGGGCCGGCCGGTCGTGCCCGAAGTGTAGAACAGCCAGGCCGGATCGGTGGGCTCGGCGTCGGCCATCGGGCTGGGATCGCCCACCTCCATGAAGGTATAGGCGCGCGTCGTGGTGTCGACGATCTCCCTGAGCTCGGGCGCCTCGCGCGCCGCCTCGGCGATGGTGCCGGCGAGATCGGGGGTCACGAAGCAGAGCCTGGCGCCGGAATTCTCCAGGATGAAGGCCATCTCCTTGGCATGAAGTTTGGCGTTCATCGGCACGGCGCAGAGGCCGGCATGCCAGATGGCGTACATGACCTCGACCGATTCGACGCAGTTGGCCATGGCGAAGGCCACGCGATCGCCGGCCTGCAGGCCGAAGCGCACGCGCAGGTGCGTGCTCATGATCGCCACCTTGCGCCACAGGTCGCGGTAGCCGAGGTAGGGCGACGTGCCGCGCGCCAGGGCCGGCAGGTCGCGGAATTCCTGGGACGAGCCCAGCAGCAGATGAGCAATGTTCATGACGCGTGACTATTGCAGGCGTGGCATCGTCCTTGCAATGTGCGGCCCATGCAGGATTTCGATTTCGCCATCATCGGCGCCGGCATCGCCGGGGTTTCCGCCGCCTATCACCTTGCGCCCCAACTCGCATCAGGGGCCCGCGTGGTCATCCTCGAGCGCGAGCATGTGCCCGCCTATCACACCACCGGGCGCTCCGCGGCATTGCATTCGGAGACCTACGGCAGCGCCCAGATCCGCGCCATCACCGTGGCGTCGGGCCGCTTCTATCGCCGGCCGCCGCAGGGTTTCGCCGACCATCCCCTGCTCACTCCGCGCGGCGCCCTGATCGCCGGCCGCACCGAGCAGGAAGCCGACCTCAGGAAGGCGGCGGCCGACTACGCCCGCCTGGTGCCGAGCGTGCGCTGGCTCGACCCCGAGGAGACGCTCCGCCGCCAGCCGTTGCTCAAGCCCGAGGCGGCGGCCGGCGGTGCGATCTTCGAGCCCGAGGCCGACGACATGGACGTGGCGGCGATCCACGGCGGATTCCTGAAGGGCGCCCGCGCCAGCGGTGGCATGCTGCGCCTCAATGCCGAGGTCGTGGCGCTCGACCGCAAGGGTGGACGCTGGACGATCCGGTTGCGAGACGGCGAGACGCTCACGGCGGCCAACCTTGTCAACGCCTCGGGGGCCTGGGCCGACGTGTTGGGCGAAATGGCCGGCTGTGCGCCGATCGGACTGGTGCCGAAGCGGCGCACGGCCTTCACCTTCGATGCGCCGCCTGGCCTCGATCTCGCGCCTCTGCCGATGCTGATCGACTTCGACGAGAGCTTCTACTTCAAGCCCGAGGTCGGCCAATTCCTGGGCTCGCTCGCCGACGAGACGCCCTCGCCGCCCTGCGACGCCCAGCCCGAGGAGATCGACGTCGCCACAGCCGTCGAGCGCATCGAGACGGCGAGCACCCTCGCCATCCGCCGCATCAAGAACAAGTGGGCGGGCCTCAGGAGCTTCGTCGCCGACAAGAATCTCGTCGCGGGCTACGACCCCGGGGTCGAGGGTTTCTTCTGGCTGGCCGGGCAGGGCGGCTACGGCATCCAGACCGCGGCGGCCGCCGGACGGCTGGCCGCGGAGCTGGCACTGGGCAAGGGACTGCCGGCCGATGTGGCCGAACTCGGCGTCAGCGAGGCCGCCCTGTCGCCTGCCCGCTTCGCGCCCGCCCTTCACGACGCGGTGATCGAATGATCACATCCTGTCGCCAAGGCCTGACTTCCCGGTGAAGACGGTTGGGGGGCATGGTTTGGTCGTGGAGACGCCCCCGCGCCCTCCGCAAGAGATCTCAACCAGGGAGTGACACATGACCATGACCAGAAAGACCCTCATCGCCACCGCGACCGCAATCTTCGCCGCCGGCGCCTTCGCCACGTCCGCGCAGGCCGCCGGCGTCAAGTGCAGCGGTGCCAATTCCTGCAAGGGCACCAGCGCCTGCAAGACCGCCTCGTCGGCCTGCAAGGGCATGAACGCCTGCAAGGGCCAGGGCTGGACCGAGGCCGCCGACGCCGGCGCCTGCACCAAGGCCGGTGGCAAGGTGATGTAGGTTCGTCGATCCCCCCGACGAACAACGGGCGTCGCGGGAAGCCGCGGCGCCCTTTTTCTCGACCTCACCAAACTGTGAAAAAATCAGCCTGATCGGTGACTTGTCCCCTGCCGTATCCGAAGCGCAGGGTCGTCCTGCCGCATCGGCGTTCCCGCCGATACGGAGCCAATCCGGGAGAAATGAACAATGACCAAGCGCACCATGCTTGCCACCGCGACCGCGATCTTCGCCGCCGGCGCCTTCGCCACGTCCGCCCACGCCGCCGGCGTCAAGTGCAGCGGCGTCAATTCCTGCAAGGGCACCAGCGCCTGCAAGACCGCCTCGTCGGCCTGCAAGGGCATGAACGCCTGCAAGGGCCAGGGCTGGACCGAGACCAGGGATGTCGTGAGCTGCACCTCGAAGGGCGGCAAGGTGATCTGACGCTGCCTCAGGGCAACGACGCGGGCGTCCCGAGAAATCGCGGACGCCCGTATTCTTTCACAGGAGTAGAATCGCGCCCATGAGCGCCGATGGCATCGATTTCGGGCTGGGCCTCCGGCCCGAGCACTACGAGGAGATCGTCGCCAGCCCCGGCCGGGTGAGCTGGTTCGAGGCGTTGTCGGAAAACTACATGGTGCCTGGCGGCAGCCCCATGCACTGGCTGGACCGCATCCGCCGCGACTATCCGATGGCCCTGCACGGCGTGTCGCTCTCGATCGGCTCGGTCGATCCGCTGAACGAGCGCTATCTCGACGACCTCAAGGCGCTTGCCGAACGCGTCCAGCCGATGTGGATCTCCGACCATCTCTGCTTCACCGGCCTGCGCGGCCTCAACATGCACGACCTGCTGCCGCTGCCCTACACCGAGGAGGCGCTGGACCACGTCGCCGAGCGGGTGATGCGGGTCCAGGACCGGCTCGGCCGCCGCCTGGTGCTGGAGAACGTGTCGAGCTACGTCACCTACGCCGCCTCCGAGCTCACGGAATGGGACTTCATCGCCGAGCTCACCAGGCGCGCCGACTGCGAGATCCTGCTCGACGTCAACAACGTCTATGTCAGCGCCTTCAACCACGAGTTCGACGCCCTCGCCTTCCTGCGCGCCATGCCCCGGGAGCGCGTGCGCCAGTTCCATCTCGCCGGGCACACCCACAAGGGCAGCCACATCATCGATACCCACGACCATCCGATCGTGCCCGATGTCTGGGCGCTCTATGCCGAGGCGGTGCGGCTCTTTCCCGGCGTGCCGACCATGATCGAGCGCGACGCCGACATCCCGCCCTACGAGGAGCTGCTGGCCGAACTCGACGTCGCGCGCGGCATCGCCGCCGGCGTCCGGCGCGGGGCCATCACGCCCGTCCTGAGCGGAGCCGGAAGATGAGCAGCACGAACGCCGGTTCCCTGGGCGACCTGCAACGCGCCTTCCAGGATTATCTGTTCGTCACCAGCGACGCCTTCCGGGCCGCCGTGAAGGACACCAGGAAGGCCGACCGGGCCACCCTGCTCGACGTCTACCGCGACGGCTATGCCTTGCGCCTGATCGAGGTGCTGACGACCGACTATCCCGGTCTCATGGCGATGGCCGGCCCCGCCGATTTCGACCATATGGCGCGTGCCTACATCGCCGCCCATCCGTCGCGGCATCCCTCGGTGCGCTGGTTCGGCAGGGGCGTCGCCGACTTTCTGTCCGCCACGCCGCCCTATGACGGCACGCAGGCAGCGGCCGAGATGGCGCGCTTCGAATGGGCGCTGGGCGAAGCCTTCGATTCGCCCGACGTCGTGCCCGTTGCCGCCGAGGCCCTGGTGGCCCTGCCGCCCGAGTCTTGGGAGACACTCACCTTCACCGTCCTGCCGTCGCTCCGCCGCTGCACCTTCGCCTTCGAGGTGGCACAGGCCTGGCAGCGCCGCGACGAGGTCGAGCCCGGCAATCTCGAGGTCGCGCGTGCGGCCGAGCCGGTGACCTGGGCGATCTGGCGACCCGAACGCATGTCCAATTTCCGATCGCTCGAAGCCGACGAGGCGGTGATGCTCGACGCGCTGATTGCGGGGCGCTCGTTCCCCGAGCTCTGCGAGGCCGTGGCGCCCTTCGCCGGCGACGATCAGGCCCCGGCCCGCGCCGCCGGCCTGCTGCGCGCCTGGGTCGAGGGCGGCATGATCGCGGGCTTCTCGTCAGGATCCGCCGGCAGCTGAAATTCCGCCGGCGCCGAGGCGTCCGACGATGAGGAACGTGCCGTCGCCGGCGGGCTTCACGATCGCGCCCTGCCCTTCCGGCAGCACGACGCCGGAAATGTCGCGCATGGTCGGCGCGTGACCGACCAGCACGACATTGCCGCCGGCCGGCGGTGGCCGAGCGAACCGCGCCTGCAACTTGGCATCGGCCGCCGCCACCTCGGCCGGCGTCTGGCTCACATGATAGAAGAGATCGGGGTTCACTTTCGGTTCGCCGCCGAAGACGAGTTCCGCGGTCTCGCGGGCGCGGCAGAATGGGCTCGACTCGACCGTGGCGGCGGAGATGCCGAGCGCCCGAAGCTGCGCGCCGAGGGCGACCGCCTGGGCGCGGCCCTGGGCGTTGAGATTGCGCTGCCAGGAACAGTCGCCGAAATCGCGCACGGCGGGCTCGGGCGTCGGCGCCGTCTCGGCATGACGCAGATAGATGACATAGCCACCCTGGCGCAGCGCAGCCACCAACGCCGCCTGCGGATCGGCGGCCGTCGGGGCCGGCGGCTTGGCACATGCCGCAAGCAGACCCATCAGCAGGCAGGGCAACAGAAGGCGCATGGCTTTCCAATATCACGCGTGACGACTAAGGTCGCATCACGCCCGCTTGATGGAACTGGTAGACATACGGGACTTAAAAACAGTTTTCTTTGGGCTGTGCCATCCTGCCGCCTTCGGTAGAATTGCATTTGAAAACAGTCAGTTAGACAGAAGAGTTGCAGTGCCGTTCGGTTCAAGCGTAACCGCCTAGGAGCCAACTAGGAGCCAGGATGAGGATCTAGGAAGGGTGCGTTCGCGCGATGGGATGCGCTTTAGCAAGACGAAGGAGAACCAGAGCGAACTGCGGACGTGGCGAAATCGGTAGACGCAGCAGACTTC
>MEMN01000212.1:0-65 GCA_001767945.1 Alphaproteobacteria bacterium RIFCSPHIGHO2_12_FULL_66_14
CGCATTCGAAGTCGCGCAGGGTCTGGCGCGCGACCGAGCGGATCGCGTCGGCGATATAGTCGCGG
>MEMN01000212.1:94-1429 GCA_001767945.1 Alphaproteobacteria bacterium RIFCSPHIGHO2_12_FULL_66_14
TCTCGGGAGCTTGGCGTCGCTCACGTCGTCTTCGCCCCTCGAGGCGGCGCCGGGCCAAGGAAGTCGAAGTCGACGCCTTCATCGGCCTGCAGCACGGTTCTGTGGAACAGGTTGGTATAGCCGCGCTCGCTGCCGGCCTGTGGCAGCGGCGCCTTCCAGGACTTGCGGCGCCTGGCGAGTTCCGCGGGCGTCACCAGCAATTCGAGCCGGCGCTTGGGCACGTCGAGGGTGATGCGGTCACCGGTTTTCACCAGGGCGAGCGGGCCGCCGACGGCGGCCTCCGGTGCGACATGCAGCACGATGGTGCCGAAGGCCGTGCCGCTCATGCGCGCGTCGGAGATGCGGATCATATCCTTCACGCCGGCGCGTGCGAGCTTCATCGGGATAGGGAAGGAGCCGGCCTCGGGCATGCCCGGCGCGCCCTTCGGTCCGGCATTGCGCAGGACCAGGATGTCGTCGGCCGTCACGTCGAGGTTGGGACTGTCGCCGCGCGCGGCGAGATCCTCCAGCGAATCGAATACCACGGCGCGGCCGGTGTGAGTCATCAGCGCGGGCGAGGCGGCCGCGTGCTTGATGACGGCGCCTCGCGGCGCGAGGTTGCCGCGTAGCACGGCCATGCCGCCCACGGGCTTGATCGGGTCCTTGCGTGTGCGGATCACTGTCTGGCCGGGAACGATCTCGGCGGCGTCGATCACCTGCTTCAGCGTCTGACCGGTGACGGTCCTGCACGTTTCGTCGAGCTTCCCGCGGATTTCCTTCATCAGGCGCGAGTTGCCGCCGGCCCAATGGAAATGCTCCATGTAGTGGTCGCCCGAGGGCTTGAGATCGACCAGCACCGGCACGCCGCGGCCGATCTCATCGAATTCCTCCAGCTCGATCTCGACGCCCAGCCGGCGCGCCACGGCGGTGAGATGGACCAGCCCGTTGGTCGAGCCGCCGATCGCCTGCAGTACCGTGAGCGCATTTCGAAAGGCGGCTTTGGTCATGATCTCGCTGGGCCGCGGGCCCTGCTTGACGGCCATCTCGGCCGCGAGCTTGCCGCTCTGTTCGGCGACGCGCAGACGGTCGGAATGCGTGGCCGGAATCGAACCGCTGCCCGGCAGACCCATGCCCAAGGCCTCGACGATGCAGCCCATGGTGCTGGCGGTACCCATCACCATGCAGGTGCCCTTGGTCGGCGCCAGCCGCTCGCTCACCTTCTCGATGTCCTGCTCCGAGAAGGTACCGGCACGATACTGGCTCCACAGGCGGCGGCAGTCGGTGCAGGCACCCAGCACCTCGCCCTTGAAATGGCCGACCAGCATCGGCCCGACCGGCAACACGACCGCCGGCCGG
>MEMN01000212.1:1457-1599 GCA_001767945.1 Alphaproteobacteria bacterium RIFCSPHIGHO2_12_FULL_66_14
CCGGCAGGGTCTTGTCGCAGCCGCCGATCAGCACCACCGAGTCCATCGGCTGGGCGCGGATCATCTCCTCGGTGTCCATCGACATGAGGTTGCGCAGGAACATGCTGGTCGGATGCGAGAAACTCTCGTGGATCGAGATGGT
>MEMN01000212.1:1691-12976 GCA_001767945.1 Alphaproteobacteria bacterium RIFCSPHIGHO2_12_FULL_66_14
CGCTGAAGGTATTGGTAATGCCGACGATGGGGCGGTCGAGGGCGTCGTCGGAATAGCCGCCGGCCTTGATGAAGGCCTTGCGCAGGAACAGCGAGAAGCCCGCGTCACCGTAGGTCGCGAGACCCTGACGCAGTCCGGTCGCTTTCTTCGATGCGGCCGGCGCGCGGCGCTTGGCGGTTGCCATGTCGGTCTCTCTTTCCTGGGTTCAGGGCATTTTGTCAGGTCGACGTGATGCCGGCCAGACCGGCCGCCCATCTTGCGTGGGCCCGGGCATCGCGATCCGAGGCGAGCGTGCGGGCGAGTTCTAGTCCCATCAAGGCCCCGAACTTGAAACCATGGCCGGAGCAGGGAGACATGACCCAGCCACGTGCGCCCTGCTTGTCGACGACGAAGCGCTCGTCTTCCGTCACGGTGTAGAAGCAGACTTTCAGCCGGTCGGTGCGCCAGCGGTCAAAACCGTGCAACAGGCTGCGGCAGCGGTCCAGCAGAGGCCGGATGTCATCCTCGCTGGCCGCACGCTCCTCCATCGGATCGCCGGACCGGCTGAATTCATGGTCGCCGACCTTCAGACCGCGACCTTCCATCGGTGGCACCAGGTAGAGCCCGACGTCGCCGGTCTTTTCGATGATCATCGGGCCTTTGGCCCAGGCGGTGCGAGCCTCCGGCGGCAGGTCGAAGTAGATGACGACCTGGCGCGAGGGCAGCAGGCGCCGTCCGAGGGCAGGCAGCAATCGGCCGGCCCAGGCACCGGCCGCGACCACGACGATCTCGGCGGCATGTGTTGCCCCGGCTTCGGTGACAATGTGGCCCTTTTCGAGATCAGCCGACCGGACCGGGGTGTGCGGGTGGAGCCGGACGCGTGCCTGGCGGGCGAGGCAATGGGCAAGCGCCGCCACGATGTCCTGGGCGAACAACACGCCGCCCGACTCCGTCCAGAAGGCGCGCTCGACGCCCTTGGCCTCGATCTGGGGAAAGCGCCGCCGCAAGTCGGCCTCCGGCAGTTCGATCATGGGCTTGCCGATGGTCGCGAGCGTCGCGGCGGAGCGCTCGGCCCAGTCCGCGCCGTTGCCGGTAAGGGCGAGCGTTCCGGTGGCGGCGTAAAGACGTTGACCGAGATCTCGCCACAACAGGTCCCAGGCCGCATAGGCATCGTCGATCAGGCCGGCATAGCCCACGTGATCGCCGTAGGGGTGACGGATGAGACGATGCTCGTCCATCGACGAGGCGAGCGGGTTGGGCAGCGGACCCTGCTCGAACAATTCGACATCGTGGCCATCGCGTGCCAGCCCCCACGCGGTGCTGAGGCCCATGATGCCGCCGCCGACAATGATCGCCTTCATGGCTGCGTTTCCATGGCGCGGCTAGCGCGGGGACCAGCGATCGAGGGCAGTCTGGCGCTGGCACCATTCCAACCGCGACGCGAGTTCGGCATGCACATCTGCTGCGATATCGACCAGGGGCAGGGCGGCGATCAAGCGGCCGGAGTCGTCGAAGGACAATTCGAGCGCGCCGACCCAGCGCCCGGGAAATTCTCCGGCTTCGTAGTCGGCGGCGTCGGCGATCAGCCGGTCGGCCGAGGCGTATTCGTCGAGTGTCCTCAGGCGCCGTCCGCCAGCCCGCTGCTCGACGATGAGATAATAGGTGTTTTCCATCTCCCCTCCGTTCGGGAACGATAGGGATAGATAGGATACACTCCTATGGCTGGTCAAGTGATAGGCTAGCGGGAATACTTGCCGACGATCAGCTGGACCTTCTGCCACTGGCTGCGGTCGAGGTCGAAATCCTTCGCCGGATTGAACTGACGGACCCGCCATTTCTCGGGCGTGGTGCGCAGCAGGCGCTTGACCAGCGCCTGCTGGGCGCCGTCGCCCTGGTCGCGGACGAAGACGCAATCGTCGCCTGGCCGAACGGGCCGGCCGGGATGGACGAGCAGCAGGTCGCCCTGCTCGTAGGCCGGGCTCATGCTGTCGCCGATGACGTAGCAGCCATAACCGTCGCGTACCGACAGGAGCGGCTCGGGCCGGCGCACGTAATCGATCGGCTCGCTGGTGATGATGATGGCGCCGCCGCCGCCTTCAGCCGAGGCAAAGACTGGCAGATCGGCCCGGTCGGCCGCGCGCAACGGGCCGGCCATGCGCAAGTCGCCCTCAAGTCGGCCGCCGGCACCCGGAGGCGCAGCTGTCGAGCGCAGATCGTCCGGCGAGACCCCGAGCAGGGGAGCCAGACCATGCCGCGCTACCTCCGGCAACTCGCGCGGTGAACCGCGCATCAGGTACTGCTGGAGGTAGGCGTGATTGCGGCCAATCGCCAGCGACAAATTCTTGAGATCGAGATCCGGCCGGCGTGCCAGCGTATCGACCAACACTTTGCGGGGTGCGTCCATGGTGCTGGCATTTTGCCAGCTGGCGACGATTTCGTCTACTAGGAATTGTACGATTGACAAGATCAATAAATCCTATACTCCTGCCGGCAGGAGGTACGGATGTCCTATCCCAGACTTTACGATCAACTCCCGAGCCGGCGCTTCGTCATCGCCTTCGGCGGCCGTGCGGCCGCCGCCAACTACCATGGTGTACGGATCGCCCGGCTCCTCGCGGCCAAGATGGGGCTTCGCCCGGCCGACGTCCTGCCGTTGATGGCACGGCCGCTGGCCCGCGAAGCCGCCCGCGCACTCGGCCTTCCCGCCGACCGCGTCCTTGCCGACCTGGTCGCCGAGGCCGAGGAGAACGGAGGCCGCCATGGCCGCTGAACTGAGCTTCGCCGAGGTTCGGCGCGCCGTGATCGCCGCCCTCGAACGCGCAGCCGATACCTTGAAGCGCCTGCCAATGCCGCGGAACGGCATTCCGGCGCCGGAACGTTCATCGTGGCCAGCTATCCTGGCGGACCCCGATGACGCCTGCGGCCACGCCCCGGGACGCCCGCTCAGGATCCCGCCCGCGGCGCGGGCGATTTCCGAACTCGATCGCGTACTGCCGTGGCTGGCTACGCTCGGCGGGACGGACCGCCGGCTCGTCTGGGCGCGGGCGGCCGGATTGTCGTGGTCACGCCTCGCGCGCGACTTCGGCATCAGCGTCGGCCGGGTACGTTATCGTTGGAACAGTGCGATCGATCGCATCGTGGCCGCTGCCGTGCATGACACGATCGTTACTGGCGTCACCGGCTCCGGCGCGGCATTGCGTCGTAGGTCTTGCCAAACGGATCGCTTTGCGCGTTGATGTCGCTAGAGCTTACACAACCGTAGCGTAGGCAATTCTGTGTAGTTGGGAGAAGATCATGGCCATGACCATGCTGCAAATGGCGGGAGCTGCGCCTACACCGGCAACCACGGCGGATGGCGTCCTGCTGATCATTGATGCACAGCGGGAATACACCGACGGCCTGCTGCCGTTGCCCGGTGTAGCGGCGGCGGTCGAGGCACTTGCCATGCTGCTCGACAAGGCACGCAAGGCCGGCACACCCATCGTTCATGTGCGCCACCAGTCCAAGGGCAAGGCGTTCAATCCCTCGTCGACGGGCTACGAGATTGTGTCCCAGCTCACACCACGCGCCGGTGAGACGATCGTCGACAAGGGACTGCCCAACGCCTTCGCCGGTACCGAGCTCGCCAAGCATCTCGCGGCCAGCGGCCGCAAGAACCTGATCGTCGGCGGCTTCATGACCCACATGTGCGTGTCGGCGACCGTGCGATCGGCCACCGATCAGGGCTTCATGAGCACGATCGCGGCCGATACCGTGGCCACACGAGACCTGCCCGATGCCACCGGGGGCGATACGATCGGCGCCGATGCCATCAACCGGATCACGCTCGCCGCGCTCTCCGACCGGTTCGCGTGGGTTGTTCCCAGGGCGGCACAGATCGGCTGAGAGCCGCCGATTGAGTTCGCGATTGGGCGCGCTCAATTCGCGGAAATCGCCGGTGTGTCGGGCGGCACGTCCTCACCGCCGTAAACCTGTGTCAGCATCGTGATCGCGCCGACGGCAACCAGCAGCATGAACGAGCGGTATCGCACGAGCACGGTGCCGCACCGATCGGAGAGAAGGCGGCGCTGGCGACGGGCGGCCCTGCGCAACATCATGACATCGCGTTGCCGGCGCTGCCGAACACGCTCTGGATCTCGACTCCCGTAGTGCCGAGGGCCGTGGTGACGGCAATGGCGATGAGGGCGACGAGCAGGCCATATTCAATCGCCGTCGCACCGTCGTGGCTGGCGGTGAGGCGCCGGACGAGAGCCGGCAATGCGGACGGCATGAGCCATTCTCCTCGGATCTTGCGGCGCAACGTGCTGGCATTGTTCTGCCGCTGGAGGAGGCGGCGCGGGATTCCAAACCCCGAGGGCGTTGGAAGAACTGGCTCTTGGCCTCGGGCTTGAGGCGACCCTCGGAGCCTAGCGATGGGCCGGATTTTCTCAATTGCCGCCATGTAACAATGGTAGGCGCGAGGCGGTGCTGACGAAAATGGGCGGTCCGTTTCCGGACCGCCCATGAGCCGATCGGGTCGGATTCGATCAGGTGAGGCTGTTGCTGACGTTGGTCAGCGTGTTGCCGATCTTGCCGCCGACCGTGGTCATGGCGGTGATGGCGGCAACGGCGATCAACGCGGCGATCAGCGTGTACTCGATGGCGGTGGCACCCTGCTCGTTCTTCATAAGGCGACGGAAAGCAGACAGCATCGGTATCTCCGAAAGAGAATATGCGACGTGGAATGCCGAGCGAAAAACGGGCGGTCCGTTGCCGGACGCGCCCATCGTTCGAATCGGTCCCGATCAGGTGAGGCTGTTGCTGACGTTGGTCAGCGTGTTGCCGATCTTGCCACCGACCGTCTTCATGGCGGTGATGGCGGCGACGGCGATCAGCGAGGCGATCAGCGTGTACTCGATGGCGGTGGCACCCTGCTCGTTCTTCATGAGGCGACGGAAAATGGACAGCATTTGTATCTCCAAAGGAAAAAGCGCTTCTTGATCGGCAACTGCGTCAACTGCCCCGTGATGTTCTGGGGACTCGCGAGGCGTTCGACACAACCGCTGGGGCCGATATGCGCCCCTACCTCAATTAATAGTCGAGGTATTGATGTTAACTTATTGATTTTAAATGTGTATTCAACGAATGAATTGTATCAACTTGTTCACGACGGCCGTTCTTTCGGCTGTGCGAGAAGTTTGAGAGACCGGCGATGGCAAGCATCGTGCTATCGTTCAACAACAGGGAGGGCGTGTCATGAAGTCAATTCTGACAATGGCCTGGACGGCGGAAGATCCGTCCGCATTTGATCTGGCGGCGAAGATCGCGCGCAAATTCGACGCCCGGCTTGTCGGGCTCGAACCGCCGTCCTACGGCGTCATGAGCATGGCGTGGGCGGATGCCGGCATGGGGGCGCCGATCGGCGGAGGCCTGGCCGAGGACGCCGAAGAACGCCAGCGTGTCGCCGCGGTGAAGGAGGCGTTCGATCAGCGGGCGGCGGGGCTCAGGTCCGAGTGGCGGTCGGCCGACGACAGCGGCCCGACCGCGATCGGCACGATCGGGCGGGCCTACGACCTGATCGTCCTGCCCCAGCCGGGGGCACTGCCCAAGATGCCGGAAAGCGTTTTCGAAACGGCGCTGTTCGATTCGGGTCGTCCGGTTCTGGTGGTGCCCACGGGCGTCGACGGGCTGGTTGGCAAGCGGATTCTGTTCGCCTGGAACGGCTCCACCGAGAGTGCGCGCGCCATTTCGCTGGCCATGCCGGTGTTGAGCGGCGCCGAGGCGATCGTGGTGCTGAGCGTCGACGGCGCGATGGTGCCGGGACCGACCTCGGCGGAGATCGCCGAGTCGCTCAAGAGCCACGGGCTGAACGTGACAAGCCAGCACGTCAAGCCGGGCTCCCGATCGGCAGGGCAGACGATCGTCGATACCGCGATCGAAGTCGGCGCCGATCTGATCGTGAAGGGTGCCTACACGCAAAGCCGTTTGCGCCAGATGATCTTTGGTGGCATGACCCGCCACCTCATTCTCAATTCGCCGTTGCCCGTCCTTTTCTCGTACTGACGATCCGCCGCCAGCACCTTCCCTGGCGGCCGTGGTAGAACCCGCCGCATGACGGCTGGCCCGAAACCGCTGCAGGACGGCAAGCACCGGCACATGATCAGTGCCGCGGTGGTTGTGTTGTGCGTTGTGGCCGCCGCGCTCTTCGTGCTGCTCGACCGCGCCGAGTCGCCAGGAAGCGGCGCCACGATCGGCGAGAAGCTCACGGCGTTGCGCGCCGAGCGCGCAAGCCTGCAGGCGCGCGCCGGTGGCGAAGCCAGGGTTGGCCTGCTGCCGGCGTTCCGCGCTGCCAGCCTGCTCACCGACGCTCTCGCCGCGCGTTACGAACCCGACGCCGAGCGCGTCTTCGATCGCCTGCCGCTCCCCCGCCGTCAGGCCTTCGCCGAGATCGACCGGTTGAACGCCGCGATCAAGGACGCCCTCGACCGGCCCGGCGAAGGCGCGCGGCAAGCGGCCCGCAAGGCCGCCGAACGGGCGATGACCGAGTTGGAGCGGATTGCGGGCCTGGACGATGCGCCGCTGGTGCTGGCCTATACGCCGCGTTTCGTGCCGCCGCGCCGTGCGACCGGTGAGCTCACGCTGACTCCCGGCGCCGCCGCTGCCGCCCCGCCGGACGGCGCATTGCGGCTCGGCCTGCCATCGGGGCCGGCAGGCAGCGCCGCGGCGCCGTCATTGGCAACGCCGCCCTCTACAGGTCCGACCGTGCCTCGCTATGCGCCGTCTTTCGCGACCGCGAGCGGCGACGATCCTGCGGTCGAAGTCGAGGTTGTCGGGGTCTTCTTGACGTCAGGCGGCGGACCGCCACCGGTTCTCGCGATCGGGGTTTGGCGCGGCGAAGCGAACATCGCTCCGGAGCGCCTGCGGTTTTCCGTCCCGCGCAGCACTTTCGCCAACGACGCCGTCCGTACGACCTTCGCCTCCGGATCGCTGATTGTCCGTCGCGGCTCCCGGACGACCACGTTCCAGCTCCTGTTCACGGTACTGCCCGATCGTCCGGGGTCCTTCGCGCTCGATCAGCGTGTGCGCACGACGGAACCCGAATCGAACACGCTGGTCTCGCCGGAGATCCTGGCGCGGGCGCCGGCCGGTGAGACCCGCACCGTGCGGCGCTGCTTCGATCCGCCACCCGACTGGCGCTTCGACAAGGACCGTCGGCGCGTCGTCATCGTCGAGCGGCTGGGCTGGCTCGACGACATCGCCGATCCGACGATGAACGCCGGCTCGGTCGAGTTCGTGTCCGAGGACAAGTCCGGCCAGATCTGCGTCGCCGTGGTCGCGCGGCCAGCGACGAAGGCGGCACGGACGGCCACCATCGGACGGTTCGAGGCGACGTTGGTGCGTGACCGTCCGGTCGAGCGGGTCGTGCAAAGCGGCATACGGGCGCTCGACTGGCGTGAGCCCGCGCGCATGCCGCTGGAGCCGGGCATGGTCGAATGGAAGCTCTACGTCCGGCTGTTCGACGAAATCGATCGCGAATTCGATCGCGTAGTGCCGTCGGGCCTGGCGTTTTTGCACATCGCCCTCGAAGCCGACGGCAAGATTCTCGTCCTTCAGGCCGATCCTACTGCGGATCCCTAGCGGCCTTCGGCCGTCTGTCTGCTCTAGCGGCCCCGGGCCTCCAGGCGCAACCGAAGCTTGCCGCCGGCGTCCTTGAGATCGAGTGTCGTGGCCGCGATCTGCGCGCTCTTGACCGCGCCGAGGGCGTCGATGAAGCGCCGTTCGATGGCGTCAGCCGGCGGTGGGCAGGCCGCGAGCGTCGCGGGGCCGGCGACGAAGCGCAGGCCGTTGGGATCGAGCGCGTAGTCTCCGCCGAGCCGGTTGCAGCCTGTCGAAGCCGTGAACTTGCCGTCATCGTCGAGCGTGAGCGTCGGCCGTCGCCGCCAGTCGTCGAAGGCCAGGCGCTGGCCGTCCATTTCGAGCGCCCGCCACTCGGTGCCGCGCAGCGCGGCGCTGCGCGGCGGCGGTGGCGGGCAGGTTCCGTTGGGTTTGAGTGCGACAACGCGCTCGACCTCGATCTCGTTGTCGCCGGCGAACCGCCCGACGACCTGGAAGAAGAGCTGGGCATCCCGCGACGGCGCCGCGTTGACCCAGGCGCGTTCGAGGTCGGGTTCGGCGCCGCCGGCTGCCACCGCGAAGGTCCGGCCGGTGAAGCACTCGGCGAACAGCCCGCCGTCCTGGGCATCGCGGTAGAGGCCTTCGAGTTGGAAACGGCCGTCGATCTTGTCGGCGGTCGCCGCGGGCAGCAACTCGGTGCCGTTGTCGGCGATCAGGCGACCGCCGTCGGCCTGGCGGAAGGCGCGCCGGCTGCCGCCGCCGCCGCGCAGGACCAGCCGGACCCCGCCATCCACTTCCTGGCTCCACTGGCCGAGATCGACGAGAGGCTCGTCACTGCCGTTGCGCTGCTGGCGCAGGCGGAACGTTCCGTCGGGGAACATCGTGACGGTGAGTCCGGGCGCGGCGAAGGTGCGCGGCGGTTCGCCGGGCCGGCCGGCGGCGTGGCAGCGTATCGAGCGTCCGGCGGCCGTCAGCGTCGCTTCGCGGCCGCGACCGCGCAGTTCGTAGTAGGAGTCGCCGTAGGCGAAGCCCGACCCGGACCGTTGGCGCGTCAGCTCGATCTCGGGCTGGCCCGGCACCGTCAGCGTGGCGAACTCGCCATCCTGGGAGAAGGCGGCGCTGAAATCGGAGCCGCCCGGGCAGACATATCTGACGTCGGGGCCCGGCGGCTGGCCTTCCGGCCCGCGCGTCGCGGCGGACGGTGCCGAGAGGGCGGGGGAGGGCGGCGGCGCGGTGGTCGTCTGGGCCATCGCGGCGCCTGCGGCGACGGCGGACAGCAGCGCCAATGTCACGAGGCCCTTCATCATGGCGCCTGCTCCGGAATTTCGCCGTCGGCCGACAGCAGGACGGCGACGGGACGGGTTGTCTCGAACTGCGCCAGCACGATCAGCGCGACCACCATGATGGGCACGCACAGGAACATGCCGACCACGCCCCAGATGGTGCCCCACACGATCAGGGAAAGGATCACGACCAGCGGCGAGAGGTTGAGCGAGCGACCGAGTAGGGCGGGCTCGAGCACGTTGGCCGTCACGATCTGCACCGTGCCGATCACCAGCAGCACGATCAGGAACGGCGTCAGGTGGTCGAACTGCACCAGGGTGAGGATCGCCGGCGCCGCGATCGCCAGGATCGAGCCCACCGTCGGGATGTAATAGAGGAAGAACAGCATCACCGCCCAGAAGCCGGCGAAGTCGACGCCGACCCAGGCCATCACGACATAGCCCAGGACCGACGTTGCGGTCGCGAGCGTGGTCTTGATGCGGATGTAGCTCCGGATGTCGCGGTCGATCCGTTCCAGCACCGCCCGCACCCGCGCCTGGTGGGCGTCCGGGCTGAAGATGATTGCGAGCTTGCGGCCGAAATGTGCCTGCTCGACGAACAGGAAGCCGGCATAGATCAGCACGATGCCGGCGATGCTGACGACCGAGGCGGCGGCGCCGGCGACGCTGCCCAGCGTGTCGGCGAGGCTGATGCGCTCGAACAGCTCGCCCAGCGTCGGCGCCTGCTCGATGCCTATCAGCTCGGCGCCTGCGGTGACCAGGTGCTGCAGGCGCTTTTCGTAGTTGGGGGCGGCGGCGATGACGGCGCTCACGTTGGCGCCGATGGTGCGGCCCAGCACCCAGAACAGCCCGCCGATGACCAGGACCGCGGCCAGCAGCGCGATCGGCCGCGGCAGGTGGATCCGGGCCAGCCGCGGCTGCTCGATGGCGTCGGCCAGGGCGTCGACCATGTACCAGAGCACCAGCCCCAGGATGATCGGCATCAGCAGGCCGCGGCCCGCCACCAGCAGGTAAATCGTGGCGGCAATCACGATCGCCCACAGGGCGGCACGTTGGAGAGTCATGCCGGTACTATAGAGTGCGGGGCAGGAGCTGGGGAATGGCGTAGCTTCAGGCCGGGCTCCGAGGGGGAGAAGTCACCATGCAGGCACTTCTGTTCAGCTTCCAGGGCCGGATAAACCGCGCGAAGTTCTGGCTCGTTCATGTCGCCATGTGGATCATCATGGCTGTCGTGTTCGGCGTCGTCGTCGGTGACGCCGCTTTGTCGACCGATCCGGAGGCGGCCTTGAGATCGCTTGGCATGGTTCCCGGCCTGATTCTGGCGGTGGTCAATGTCCTGGTGTTCTGGATCGGCCTCGCCGCGGGTGTGAAGCGCTGGCACGACCGCAACAAGTCGGGCTGGTGGATCCTGATCGGCCTGGTGCCGGTGATCGGCCCCCTCTGGTACCTGATCGAGTGCGGCTTCCTGCCCGGCACGCGCGGCCGCAACGCCTACGGCCCCGATCCGCTGGCGCAAGCCTAGGCGCGCCCGTGGGCCTCCCCCGTCTGGTTGGCCAGCGTCTGGTTGGCCGCGGTCTGGTCGGCTAACGTCTGGTCCGCGCCCGCCCGCGTCAGGGCGCGGCGGCCGCGCGCGGTCAACTCGACGCGATTCTCGCCGCGCTCGCCGCCGCGCTGGCGGACGAGCCCCTCGGCGCGCGCGTCCTCCCAGACCGGGAAGCGCGGGCACGAACTCTGCCACGCGTCCAGCACGTCGGCGCGACAGCGCGGCCGGTCGGCCACCCATTGCAGGAACTGGATCATGATCAGGCTGGGCTCGGGTTTCATGGCCTGATTCTGCCCGCGGCGGCGGTCGTGGCGCAAGGGCGGCGGCCCGCCAAACACCCAATGGAAGAACGGGGGAAAATAGGAAAAAATAAACTTGCAAGTTCAGCAGGTTTAGGCTATAAATTTTGCTATGATGGCGGTATCGCGTTCGAAGGGCCCTCTCGAAGCTCCCGGTTGAAACTCCGGGGGGCTCAGGGCAGGTCGGAATGCGGGATATGGGGAACCCGGATCCAGGCCGCGCCGGCCCGGCCGACCAGAAAGCCCGCCGTCAGGGCCATGCCGATCTCCACCAGTGGCCGGAAGGCTAGGTCGTCGGCGTCCGGCGCGGCTTGCGTGACCTCGATGGCCTCGGCGATCGCGAGCAGCGCCAGCACGACGGCGAACCATAGGCCCTCCGGGGCCCGCGGCAGGCGGATCCTGTTCCAGGTCTGGTCGACCTCCAGGGCCATGAAGCGGCCGCGCGCGACGCCGGCCACTCCGGCGGCCACGGCGAACAGCCAGATCGCCGGCTGCTTCAGCTCCTCGAGCGAGGGGTGGACGATTTCCATGACGCATGCCAGCGCCGCCAGGCCGGCGGGCAGTATGAGCTGCCAGCGCCGGATCGGC
>MEMN01000213.1:0-12696 GCA_001767945.1 Alphaproteobacteria bacterium RIFCSPHIGHO2_12_FULL_66_14
GCACCGTCCTTCGGTCAGACCGATCCGCTGCCCTCGTGGAACGACGGGCCGGTGAAGAAGGCGATCCTCGATTTCGTCGCTCGGACGACGACGGCCGGCGGCCGCGACTTCGTGCCGGTCGCCGAGCGCATCGCGACCTTCGACAACGACGGCACCCTGTGGACCGAGCAGCCGGTCTATTTCCAGGTCGCCTTCGCCATGGATCGCGTGAAGGCGCTGGCGCCGCAGCATCCGGAATGGAAGACGCAGGAACCCTTCAAGTCGGTGCTGGCGGACGACAGGGCGGCGCTTGCCGCGATGGGCGAGAAGGGCCTGCTCGAGATCATGGCTGCGACCCACGCCGGCCTCACGACCGCGGAGTTCGCCGGGGCCGTGAACGACTGGCTTGCCACGGCACGCCATCCGCGCTTCAAGCGGCCCTACACGGATCTCGTCTACCAGCCGATGCTCGAGCTGCTGGCCTACATGCGTGCCAACCAGTTCAAGACATTCATCGTCTCGGGCGGTGGCATCGAATTCATGCGGCCATGGACGGAGCGGGTCTATGGCATTCCGCCGGAACAGGTCGTTGGCTCGTCGGGCGTGACAAAATTCATCCTGCAGGCCGATGGTGTGCCAGTGCTGAGGAAGGAAGCGAAGGTCGAATTCATCGACGACGGCGCCGGCAAGCCGGTCGGCATCAACCAGTTCATCGGCCGACGGCCAGTTCTGGCCTTCGGCAACTCCGACGGCGACCAGCAGATGCTGGAATGGACCGCGGCCGGCGCCGGTGCGCGGTTCATGGGTCTCGTTCATCACACCGACGCCGTGCGCGAGTATGCGTACGACCGGAATTCGCCCATCGGCCAGCTCGACAAGGCGTGGGACGAGGCGGTCCGCCGCAAGTGGGCCATCGTCGACATGAAGAGCGACTGGAAGGTCATCTATCCGTTCGAACTGAAGTAGCGATCCTGAGGAACGGCCACGACGGCGAACCCCTCGATGCACCGAACGATTGTCGCCGTTGCGGTGTCCACGTTGTGCTTGGCGGTCGCCGGTATCGGCGCGTCGGCGCAGACCGCGCCCACACTGCAGCTCGCAAACCCGGCCTCGGTGAATTGCACGCAGAAGGGTGGAATGTTGCAAATCGAGCGCCGGCCCGACGGCGGCCAGTACGGCGTCTGCGTGTTCGCCGACGACTACCAGTGTGAGGAATGGGCGCTGTTCCGCGGCGAATGCCCGGTCGGCGGTAGACGTGTCACCGGCTACATCACGCCGGCCGGACGCCATTGCGCGATCACTGGCGGCCGATACACCGTGGGAGCGGGCAGCAGCGCGGCCGACGAAAAGGGCACATGCACGCGGCCTGACGGCAAGGTGTGCGATGCCGATGGCTGGTACGCGGGCACTTGCTAGGGATGTGGTCCCCAGGGCGCGGCGGTGAGCAGCTTCACTTCCTGAGTCATCACCAGCGGGCGGAACTTCGCGGCGAAGCCTTCGGTGAAATCCTTGTTCGCGAATACCGCGGCCCAGTGCGCGCGCCGGTGGGCGTCGTCCGCGAATTTCCACATATGGACGATCTGATTGATCGTGCCGGTGTCGCCCTGAAAGTAGCCGACCAGGTTCTTCGCGTGCCCACCCTTGTCGAGCGCCGGGAAGCCCAACTCCTGATAGAGCTTCACCGCCTCGGCCATCTTGCCGACGTAAAGCGTATAGGTCCGAAGTTCGTAAAGCGCCATGCGAGTGTCCTCCCTGGTCATTGCGCATTCTATTCGACAGGCTCGTGGAATGGACGTCGAACTGAACCGTGATGCGAAACAGATCTTCGACGACTGGCCGTCGGGCCAGAATGCGGCGCTGCTGGCCACCAGCTATAAGGGCCAAGCCCATCTGGTGGGCGAGCTGTTCGGTCTGACGCCCGCATAATTCCGCGCCCGAGCGCGGGACGGCTGCTCAGGCCGGTGCTGCGCTCACCTTTCGTCGGCCGAGCCGGGCCAGGCCCAGTCCGACGACACCGAGGCCGGTCGCGATCTCGAGCAGCTGCCAATGCGTGAAGCCGATCAGGTCACTGCCCGGCAGCGCGAGGACGATGCCGGCGAGACCGAGCAGTACCCGCGCCGGCCAGGCGAAGAGGCCATTGCCGTCGAGCGCACCGACACCCCACAGATAGCCCTGCAGCGCCGCACATAGCAGGGCGATGCCGGCGACGGCCGTCGTCAGCACGATCATGATCTCCATGGGCTCACCACGCCCGATCAGTGCCGGGTTGAGCACGAAGAAGAATGGCACGAAGTAGATGATGCTTCCCAAGCGCATGGCCTCGAGGCCGGTCTGCATGGGGCTCGACTTGGCGAGCGAGGCCGCAGCGTAGGCGCCGAGAGCGACGGGTGGCGTGATGAAGGAGATCATGCCCCAATAGAGCAGGAAGAGGTGCACTGCCAGCTTGTCGAGGCCCTGCCCGGTCAGCGCCGGGGCGAGCGTGACGGCGAGGAATAGATAGGCCGCCGTCACCGTCATGCCGATGCCGAGGATGAAGCTGGTGACGGCACCCATCACCAGCAGCAGCAGTACGTTGTCGCCCGCGAGCTGCACGAGCGTATAGGTGATCGACCCGATCTTGCCGCTGAGAGAGAGCGCGCCGATGATGAGGCCGACCCCGGCCAAGATGGCCGCGAGTTCCGCGAACAGCCGGCCCACCGCCACCACGAAGTCCCCGAGACTCTTCCAGCCCCAGCGATGCGTGCCGGACAGCTGGTTGATGATCAGGAGGGCAGCCGTCGCGTAGAAGGGCGCCTGCGCCTCGCGCTGAAGATAGAGCAGCATGACCATCAGCACGACGAAGACAGTAACGTAGAACCACCCGTCGAGCAGCACCCGGCCGATACGAGGCAACTCCGATAGCGGAAGCCCCTTCATCGACTCGCGCGCCGAGTAGGCGTCGATCTGGAGGTAGAGGCCGAGATAATAAAGCAGCGAGGGGAAGATCGCGGCGACCACGATCTGCGAATAGGGCAGCTCGATGAAGGCGGCCATCACGAAGGCCGTCGCTCCCATCACCGGCGGCATCAGCACGCCGCCCGTGGAGGCACAGGCCTCGACGCCGGCGGCGTAGGCGGGTCGGAAGCCGACACGCTTCATGGCCGGGATCGTCAGGACACCGGTGGTCAGCACGTTGGTGATGACGCTTCCCGACATCGAGCCCATCAGGCCCGAGGAGAAGATTGCGACTTTCGCCGGACCACCACGGCGTCCGCCGAGCAGGGCGAAGGCGAGATTGAGGAAGAAAGCACCGCCGCCTGTCATCTGCAGCGCGATGCCGAATACCAGGAAGCCGATCACCAGGTTGGCGAAGGCGTTCATCGGGATGCCGAGCACGCTCTCGGTGCCGAAGACGTGGAAGCCGGCCGTGATCTCGGCAGCTACGGATTGGCCGCCGAGCACGCCCGGCACGTAGCCCGCGAAGATCGGATAGAGCGAAACGACGAGGCAGATGGCGAAAATGGCCGTGCCGCCGGCACGCCGGAGCGCCTCGAGAACGATGGCCCACATCGCGAAGGAGAGCACCTTGCCGTGGAAAGGCGCGTTGTACTCCCAACCCTCGTTGAGCATCGCGTCGCCCCGGATGGCAAAGTAGACGGGTATGGCGAAGGCCGCGAGCGCGAGCAGCCAGTCGTACCACGGCGTATGATCTCGGGCGCCGGCGTGCATCGGGTACATCAGGAAGACGATCGGGATGAGAAACGCCAGTAGGACGTAAAAGTACTGGGTTTCCAGCGGCACGAACCACTGCAGGATCGGGCCGATACCGAAGATGAGATAGGCCGAGAGCAGCACCGACGCGATCGCAGCGAACGCGGTGAGCAGCCGGGGAAGGCCGGTGAGCTGGCGTTGCGACGAGATATCGGCAGCCGCCGCCGCCTTCTCGCCCTCGGACGTGTCGATCGTTGTCATTGACTTCCCCCCGGAGACCGGCCTCGTGTCGCGGGACGCGGCAACGGCGTCCAGTCGACGCGCGACCGGCACCTCTCGCTCCGCCTCACATTTCGCATTGAATGAACGTGCCGACGTATCCTGGGAGCGTCGGCACCGTGTCAGCGCCGTCCGGCCATCTCAGTTGACGGCCGGACGGAAATGCATGGTCCTCAGTTGAAGACCACCGGCATGCCGGCCTTGGTCAGGGCGGCCGCGCGGAGCTTCATCCACTCTGCCGCGAACTTGTCGTCGTCGACCTTCTTGCCCTGCATTTCCTTCCAGGCGGCGGCGAGAACGTCTTGCCGCTTCAGCAGAGCGGCGTTGTGAGCATCGTGCTCCGCCTTCCAGACACCCTTCTCCTTGTAGAACTGGATGGCCGCGGGGTGGTAGGGAAACACGAAATTGAAGTTCTGCGAGCTGAGCTGATAGCCGTCCATGCTCGGTCCCGACTCCTTGATGTCGTTGTAGTTATCCATCACGGCCTTGGTCAGGCCGTAGGCGAGCGCCTCGGAGGCGTCGGGAGTCGAGACGAACAGCGGGTAGGGGAAGTTACTGCCCTCGTAGGGTACCTTTCCCTTGTAGCCCGCTATGACGGATTGGACCGTCGACGGCACCCACCAGGGCGCGATCTTGCGAGCCCGTTCCCAGCCGGCCTTGTCGCTCGCCGGAAGGGGCGGGAAGTACAGGCCCTGCGGCGAGGATGCGAGCTGGGCGTATTTGCTCGACACCGTGCTGCCCCAGACGGCATCGGCCTGCCCGTTGATCACGGCATCGACGGATTGGCCCCAGCCGGGCACCTCGACCTTGATGACGTCCTTCCAGGTGAGGCCGCCGAAGGCGAGAAACGCCTCCATGTTCTGGTTGAGCGCCGGCGCTCCCTTCACGAACGTGACGCGCTTGCCCTTGAGGTCAGCGGGCGTCTTTACACCGGAGACGGCGGACACGGCCACCTGCTGACCGTTGCGTCCGTTGTTGTTGAAGAGATTGTAGAGCCGTTGCGGCCCCCAGTTCTTGTCGGCGAACATCAGCACGCCTTCCTGGGCGAAATAGGAGGCCATGCCGCAAGCGCACAGCTTCGACTGGCCGAGCTTCAGCGGCGTCATGCGCGAGACATCGTTCTTCCCGGGAATGATCCGCAGATCGACGCCGTAGTGTTTTTTCAGCATGTTGCCGATGCCGACCGACTGCGAATAGCCCGACGAGCCGCTCTCATAGGCGGTCCAGGATATTTCCTTCGGCAGCTTCACATCTGCGGCGAAAGCCACACTCGTGAAGGTCATTGCGATTCCGGCGATGATGCCGAACGCGGCTATCTTGCGTCTCTCACGGATCATGGCTTTCACTCCCTGTCTCTGTTTTCGTTGTCGCCAATGCGAGGCACCTCCGTTCAACGGAGCTGTCTCGATGCTAGTGGCCATCGGTGGACCGGGTCAACGCGTGTCTGCGGGTGGGTCAACAGGCTATCGAGAGTTCGACCTGTCGTCTTGATCGGACAGCGGACTTCCAGGCCGCGACTTCCTTCCGCTCGAGCGAGCCGGTGGCCTGCGATTCGATGCGGTGCCGGGCGGCAGGGAGCCGACGCCAAGGGTGCGGCGTCGATTGTCAACGTCGAGCCAGGCAACGCAGCTCCACGATGGCGTTTATGCTGACGACGGCCCGACGCGCGAAATGCGACTTCATCAACCTCTCGGTGCTGTTGCGCATCACGAAGGAGGCGTGCGAATTCTCGAGGACGAGGCGCGCGAGTTCGATGCGTTGCCGTTCGAAAGGTTGGAGAAGATGTGTTTCCGCCTGGCGTTCGAGGAGGACGTCACGAACCGGCTGTCGAAACGCCGCAGCGGTGGCGGTGGCTCCTTTGTGCAAGGCCGGATCAACATAAAGCACCTAGCGCCTCCGATTCAGACCCATGACGCGGGTCCGATGCCGGATCGTGTCCTGTCGTTTCGTGCTCAGTGTGACCGGCACGGGTGTTCGTCGAAGATCGAGCCCGGACCTATTGACAAGTTTTCAAGGCGCGACCGATAGTCGCTGTGCCGTCAGTTGAGTCTCAAGAACCAACAACGCTCGGTCGACCTTAGGGAGGTCCCCATGCTCCGGCATATCGTGACAACTGCGGCCCTCGCTGTCGCCTTGGTCGCCGCCGCCATGGCGCCGGCTCAGGCTCAGGACCAGAAGGGCACGCTCGTCTTCGCCGTCGAATCACTCGGCGCCCAGACACTAGATCCGATCCTCGAAGGGCGGCCGGGCAACGCGGTCTACCAGGCGGCCATGTACGACTCGCTGGTCGGCTTCGACTTCGCAAAAGGCGGTGTCGGCCCCGGAGTCGCCGAGCGATGGGAACTATCGCCCGACGGCCTGGCATGGACCTTCTATCTCCGGCCCGGCCAGACGTTCCACAATGGCGACAAGCTCACCGCGCATGACGTCAAGTTCAGCCTCGAGCGTCAGATGGGGCCGGGCTCGCTCGCGGCCGCGGCGGCGACGATGCGGCGAACGATCAAGAACATCGAGGTGGTCGACGATCTGACGGTGAAGGTGCGGACCACCAGCCCGCAGATCGGCCTGCCTGCCGGATTGTCGCGCGCGGTGGCGCCGGAGGGCGCTATCATGCCCAAGACCTATATCGAAAAGGTCGGCGAGGAGGAGTTCCGCAAGAAGCCGATCGGAAGCGGCCCCTGGAAGTTCGTGCGCAACGTGCCGGGTGATCGCATCGAGTTCACGGCCGTCACGACTCCGCATTGGCGCGGTCGCCCGCATTTCAAGGATCTGCACTTCCTGCTGGTGCCGGAGGAAAGCACGCGAGTTGCCATGGTGCGCACCGGCGAGGCCGGGATCGCCTCGATCGGGCCCGAGACCATGCTCGGTGCGTCGCGCGCCGGGTTGGAGGTGCTGTCGGTGCCGGGCACGATGCAGGCGATCTTTCAATTCTACGGCACCTGGCGGCCGGAGGTGAAGGACTCGCCGGTCGCCAAAGTGCGGGTGCGCCAGGCGTTGTCGCTCGCGATCGACCGCAAGCAGGTGATCGAGCACGTCATGAACGGCAAGGCGCGCATGCCGCATCCCTTCGCCACCTTCGGCTACACCGACTTCTTCAGCGCCGAGCGTTGGAAGAAATGGGCGGATGAGGCCTACCGCTACGATCCCGTCCTGGCGAAGAAGATCCTGGCCGAGGAGGGCTATCCCAACGGCTTCGAGCTGAAGTTCGCCAACACGGCGCTGCCGGGCACGCAGTTCATGATCGATATCGGCACCGCGATCGCCGACATGTGGACCAAGATCGGCGTCAAGGTGACGCTCAAGCACTACGAGTGGGGCTCGTTCCCACCGCTGGAACGCGGCGACCAGGCTCAGCTGATCGGCTGGGCCTCGATGTACCGCACGGCCGGCCGGCCCGATGCGCCGTGGCGCTATAATGGCGGCTTCTCGCCTGAAAGCACGCAGCGCCTGTTCGGCGACAAGGACAATTGCAATGAGACCTGCCAGGAGTTCGTCAAGACCTACCGCGCCCTGGGGTCCGAACTCGACCGGACCAAGCGCACTGTGCTGACCGACAAGATGGTGGAACTGGTGTCCAACTCCTGGATCGTGGTCCCGATCCTCGAAGGCATGGGCTACTACGCGATCAATACCAAGAAGGTCGGGCAGTTCGCCCCGATCGCTGGCCGGCACGAGCTGGGCGACGTGTTCGAACGCATCCCGCGCCCCGAGCAGAAGCCCTGGAAGAAGTGAGCCCCGGCACCCCATGAAGCGCTACATCGCGCGCCGCCTGATGCAGGGCGCGATCCTGCTCTGCATGGTGGCGACGATCGTGTTCTTCCTGGGCCGGCTCACCGGCAATCCGGTCGACCTGATGCTGCCCGAGGATGCAACGCCCGAGGACCGCACGGCGCTGATCCAGACGCTCGGCCTCGACGGCCCGATCCTCGACCAGTTCGCGATCTTCGTCGGCAAGGCGGTCCATGGCGACCTCGGCATGTCGATCCGCATGAAGCAGCCGGCGGTCGAGGCCTTCTTCGATCGCCTGCCCAACACGCTCGTGCTCATTCCCTGGGCGATCCTGCTCGGCATGATGCTCGGCATTCCGCTCGGCGTCGTGGCGGCGCTCAATCGCGGCGGCATGCTCGACCGCGCGGCGGGCACGGTCGCGGTGCTGGGCGTCGCCATGCCGAGCTTCTGGCTCGGCGTGCTGTTGATCTTCGTGTTCAGCGTCGAATTGGGCTGGCTGCCGTCGGGGCGCATGGGCGGCCCGTCCCACTATGTGCTGCCGGTCATCACGCTGGGTACTTTCCTGGTTGCCGGCTTCATGCGCATCACGCGTTCGGCCATGCTGGAAGTGATGGAGAGCGAGTTCGTCAAACTCGCGCGCATCAAGGGACTGAGCGAAGCCGTCGTGATCTGGAAGCATTGCCTGCGCAACGCGTTGATCCCGGTGCTGACCCTGTGGGGCGTGTTCGTCGGCAACCTGATCACCGGCGCCATCGTGACCGAGACCGTGTTTGCCTGGCCCGGTATCGGCCGGCTGACCTACGAGGCCGTGATCTATCGCGACTTTCCGCTGCTGCAGGCGGTGATCATCCTGAAATCGATCCTGATTCTTTCGATCAACCTTGGCGTCGACATCCTCTATGCCTATGTCGACCCGCGCATACGGCTGGCCTGACCATGGCTCTTGCCGAACGTCCGCATTCCACAGACGCCGTCGCGCGACGGCTCTCGTTGTGGCGTCTTGTCTGGCCGGCCAGAGTCCCCGGGGGCTTTCGGCGCACCGCACGCGTGCCCTGGATACCGATCGCGATCATTTCCGTGATCGTGGTCATGGCGCTCTTCGCGCCGCTGCTGGCGCCCTATTCGCCGATCGACCAGACATTGCGCGACAAGCTGTTGCCGCCGGCCTGGATGGCGGGTGGCAGCGACAAGTACTTTCTCGGCACCGACGCCTTCGGTCGCGACATCCTGAGCCGCCTTATCTACGGCGCGCGGGTCAGCCTGATCGTGGCACTTCTGGCGCTGACTGCGGGCGGTGGCATCGGCCTCGTCGTCGGCATCGTCTCGGGCTATGTCGGCGGCGCAGTCGACAGCGTGCTGATGCGCCTGGTGGACGCCGCCTTCACCTTTCCGGCCATCCTGTTCGCGCTGCTGCTCGCCGTCACCATGGGCCAGGGCCTGGGCACGCTGGTGATCGCCATCAGCCTGCTCCTGTGGGCGAGCTTCGCGCGCGTCATCAGGGGCGAGGTACTTTCCCTCAGGCAGCGCGACTTCGTAGCCCTCGCCAGAGTACGCGGCTGTTCAGCCCCGCGCATCATGCTGACGCACATCCTGCCAAATGTGCTCAATACCTTTATGGTCCTGGTCACGCTCAACATCGGCGTCGTGATCATCGCCGAGGCGACGCTGAGCTTCCTCGGCGCCGGAATCCCGCCACCAACGCCGACCTGGGGCCTGATGATCTCCGAGGGCCGCGGGCGCATCGCCGATGCCTGGTGGGTGGCGCTGATTCCGGGCATTGCCATCACGCTGATGGTGTTGTCGGTCAATCTGTTCGGTGACTGGCTGCGTGACCGTCTCGACCCGAGGCTGCGCCAGTTATGACTGTCGAAACCGTCCTCGAGGTTCGCGACCTGCACACGCACTTCTTCCTGCGCCGCGGCGTCGTGAAGGCGGTCGACGGGGTGAGCTTCTCGCTCCGGCGCGGCGAGGTACTGGGTCTGGTGGGCGAATCGGGCTGCGGAAAGAGCCTCACGGCCCTGTCGCTGATGCGGCTGCTGCCGAAGGGTGGCGCCCGCACCATCAAAGGCGAGGTGCGGCTGGGCGGTGAGAACATCCTGGAGTGCACGCCGGCAGAAATGCGCGAGATCCGCGGGCGGCGTATTTCGATGGTGCTGCAGGATCCGCAGACCTCGCTCAATCCGGTGTTCACGGTCGGCGACCAGCTGCGGGAGGCGATCCAGCGCCGCAAGCGCGCGCCGCGCGCCGCCGTGATGGAGGAGGCGGTGGCGGCGTTGCGTCGTGTCGAGATCGCGGCACCCGAACAGCGCATCGGTCAGTATCCGCACCAGATGAGCGGCGGTATGAAGCAGCGTGTGGTGGGCGCCATCGCCATCAGCGGCGAGCCCGGGGTACTGATTGCCGACGAGCCGACCACCGCGCTCGATGTCACGATCCAGCTGCAGTACCTGAAACTGCTAAAGCGCCTGCAGGCCGAGACCGGCATGGCGATCCTGTTCATCACTCACGATTTCGGCGTCGTCGGGCGCATGTGCGACCGCGTGGCGGTGATGTACGCCGGCCGCATCGTCGAATGTGGCCCGGTGCGGCAGATCTTCGAGGCGCCGCAGCATCCCTATACCCGCGCCCTGATCGCTTCGGTACCCAAGATGACCGGCCCGGTCGGCCGGCTGGCCACGATCGAGGGCCAGCCGCCGTCGCTGATGGACCTGCCGGCGGGCTGCCGCTTCGCCTCGCGCTGTGCCCTTGTCGAGCAGCGTTGCCTCGACGTCTATCCCGGCACGGTCCGGGTCGGCGAGGAACACACCGCGGATTGCTGGAAGGCCGCGTCGTCATGAATGCGGCTCCGCTGTTGCGCGTCGAGGGCCTGCGCAAGCATTTCCCCTTCACCAAGGGCATTCTGTTCGCGAAGACGCTTGGTCAGATCAAGGCGGTGGATGACGTTTCCTTCGAGATCCGCGCCGGCGAGACGCTGGGCCTGGTGGGCGAGTCAGGGTGTGGCAAGACCACGACGTCCCGCATGATCCTCAATCTCGAGGAACCGACCGAGGGCCGCATCCTGCTCGACGGCGAGCCGATCCACGGCCTGCAGGGCGAGGCGTTGCGCGCCTACCGCGCCAGGGTGCAGGCGGTATTCCAGGATCCCTGGTCGTCGCTCAATCCGCGCATGAAGGTGGGGCGCACCATCGCCGAATCGCTGATCGTCAATGCCTCTAGAAATCGGCGGAGGGGCGACCGGGCGAGGATCGACGAGCGGGTGCGCGAGCTCCTGCTCCAGGTCGGCTTGCGCCCCGAGCAGGCGCAGCAGTATCCACACGAGTTCAGCGGCGGGCAGCGCCAGCGCGTGGCGCTTGCGGCGGCGCTCGCCTCGCGGCCGAAGCTGATCGTGCTTGACGAGCCGGTCTCGGCGCTCGATGTGTCGATCCGGGCCCAGATGATGAACCTCCTGAAGGACATCCAGGCCCAGGACGACGTCGCCTACCTGCTCGTGGCGCACGATCTCGCCACCGTGCGCCACATGGCCGACCACACGGTGGTGATGTATCTCGGCAAGATCGTCGAGAAGGCGCCGACGGCTTCCCTGTTCGAGGACGTTCGCCATCCCTACACCAAGGCCTTGTTCTCGGCCGTCCTGGTGGCATGGCCGGGGCAAGCGGCGGAGGAGATCGAACTCAAGGGTGAGGTGCCGTCGCCGCTCGACCCGCCATCGGGCTGCCGCTTTCACACGCGCTGTCCCCATGTCATGCCGCGCTGCTCGCAGCAGGAGCCGGCGCTGCGCGAGGTCTCACCCGGCCACTTCGTCGCCTGCTACATGTTCGAATAGCGTTGCCCTGGTCGCGACCTAACCTTTTGCAGGCACGCCAGCGGCCTCCGCGATACGCTCGACTCCTTCGATTGCCGCCTTGAGCGACCGCATGGCGTCTAGTGTCATGCGCAGATGCGCCACGGTCACCCGATCGGCCACGACCTCCGCGCCGTCGGATGGGGCCGCGAAGCGAACCACCTCGAGGGAGATATTCGCCACGGCGCCATTGAAGCCGAAATTGGGTGCGCGATCGAAATAGACGAACGGCGCGGCGGCACTGGCCAGAGCGCAAAGCCCGGCGCTGGCCCCCGGCGTCTGCTTGGCGGTGGGTCGCATCCTCACAATCTTGTCGGTCATGACGGCATCCTCGCGGCGGGCTCGGCCCAGGCAGGATACCGCATCCGGTGGGCCGGGTTGCACGAATCGCATCCATTCTGGATGTGTTTGAGGCGCTGCTTGATCTAGCCTGTGTCCTTCACAGAGGAGGTCCAGCCATGTCCCCACCGCACAGCTCTTCGCCATGGGGCCCGCTTCAGGGCGTAAAGGTCGTCTCCTGCTCCACGGCGCAGGCCGGCACCGTGCCCTGGATGCTGATGGCCGACCTCGGTGCCGACGTGATCAAGATCGAGACACCGGACGGCGGCGATTCCTCGCGCCGCATGACCGTGCTGCCGGGCAAGGGCAGCACCTTCTTCGAGACCAACAACCGCGGCGTGAAGAGCGTGACGCTCAATCTCAAGACGCCGGAGGGCCGTGCCATCCTGCACAAGCTCGCGGCCAAGGCGGATATCTTCGGCCAGAACTTCCGCCCCGGTGCGGCCGAAAAGAACGGCTTTGGCTACGACGAGCTGCGCAAGCTGAACCCGAAGCTGGTCTATGTCTCGATCTCGGGCTACGGCCCCAAGGGGCCGCACGCCCATCTGCCCGGCACCGATTCGATGGCGCAGGCGCTGGGCGGCATCGCCGAGGCCTATTCCATGCCGAGCCAGAAGATGCGCACCGGCGTGGTCTCCGTGGCCGACGAGACCTGCGCCATCCTGGCCTTCGGCGGCGCCTTGGCGGCGCTCACGCATGCGCGCACCTCCGGCGTCGGCCAGAAGATCGATCTCTCGCTGCTGGGCGGCCAGATCCGCCTGATGGGCTGGACCTTCACCACCGCCATGTGGCGCGACAGGAACCCCGTGACCGGCCAGGCGCGCATCACCGGCACGCCG
>MEMN01000213.1:12704-16082 GCA_001767945.1 Alphaproteobacteria bacterium RIFCSPHIGHO2_12_FULL_66_14
CCCCGAGAACTGGAAGGACGCCATGACGGCGCTGGGCTTCTGGGACCGGCTGAAGGCAGCAGGCTTCGAGAACCTAGGCGTCATCATCGACAACGATGCCAGGCGCATCGAGCTTCTCGGCCTGCTCGACACGCTGTTCGCCACCGGCACGCGCGAGGACTGGGTGGGGAGACTCCGTGGTGCCGACATCGTTTCGGCACCAATCAACACCTTGCTCGAAGCCTCCAACGATCCCGACGTGCTGGCCAACGGCTACGTGACCCACGTCGACCATCCGAAGCACGGCAAGCTGAAGGTCCACGGCACGCCCTGGCAGTTCTCCGAGACGCCGGCCAGGCCCGGCATCGCCCCGGAGCTGGGCGAGCACAACGACGCCGTGCTGGGCGAACTCGGCTACGGCGCGGAGGAGATCGGCGACTTCCGCAAGCGCAGGATAATCTGATCGAATCGAGGGTCGCGGGCGATGCTCAGATCTTCTCGATAACGGCGGTCCGGAACCGGCGCATTTCGGCGATCACCGCGGCGGCGCCCCCCGCATCGGCTGCGCGGCCGAAATCGATGTCGATGGCGGTGACGCCCATGTCGCGCAGGGCATGGAAGTCGCCGATGAGTTCGGCCTCGCTGCCGGAGAACAGCCGCCGTTCGCCATCCGAGGCAACGGGCAGCACCGCCGCGCCGTAGCGCTTCACGCGATAGCCGATGCCGACCGACGCGGGATCGCGGCCGGCGTCGATCGTGGCCCGGCGCAGCCGGGCGATGCCGGCGCCGAGGCGCGGCAGCGTGTCGAGCAGGTGCTTGTTGTTGCTGCCGATCGGATACCAGAGGTCGCCGACCCGGGCAGCACGGCGCAGCGAGGGTCCGCTTTCGCCGCCGATCCAGATCGGCGGATAGGGACGCTGGACGGGCTTGGGCTCGAGCACGATGTTGTCGAAGCGCGTGTAGCGGCCGTTGAAGCGCGGCCGATCCTCGGTCCACAACACACGGAAGGCGTCGATATATTCGTCGGTCACCGCGCCGCGTTCGGGGAAAGGCGTCGTCACGACGGCGTCGAACTCGGTTTTCAGCCAGCCCGCGCCGACGCCCACGACCAGCCGGCCGCCGGACAGCACGTCCAGCGTGGCCAGCATCTTGGCGGCCAGCACGGCGGGGCGATGCGGCACCACCAGTACCGCGGCCACCAGGCGGATGCGCGTGGTCTTGGCCGCGACATAGGCCATGCCGAGCAGCTGTTCGTGCCGCTCGGTCGGCGCGTCCTCGTAGAATTCGCCGCTCTCGGAATAGGGATAGCCGGGCACCCTGGTGTCGGGCAGCACGACGTGATCGGTCATGGTGAGATAGTCGAAGCCCATCGCTTCGCCTTCGGTCGCGATCGCCGTCATGGAGGCGACGGCCGAGAGCGGGCCGGAGTTCGGCAGGTTGAAGCCGATCTGCATCAGCGCTGGCTCAGACCGCTTTGCGCACGATGTGGCTGCGGTTCGAGGTGAACGGCCGCACTTCGCTCGGCCAGCGTCCCTTTTCCGCTGCTTCGGACCATGCCTTGCTGAGGAGTATGTCCGGGCTGTCGATCTCGTAGATCGCGACATAGCGTGCCTGGGTGCCGCCATCGAGCACCTTGCGCTCGCCCGCGATCACGAAGGCGGCGGGTTCGGTCTTCCAGCGCGTGACCGCCCGCACACCCGGCACTTTCAGCAGCAGCGGCACGTGCTCGGCGTCGTAGACCTCGTTGAACAGCGCCTCCTTCTCCTTCGTCACATCCATGCTGACGATGAAGAGGTACTTGGTAGCGATCGGCATGCTCTGCTCCTTCGATGTCATTCGGCGGCGGCCTGTGCCGCCGTCGGGCCGTCGCCGGCCAGCGTGGTCCGACGCATGTCGCGCGCTTCATGGGCGGGGAAGGGCCGGGCGCGGTGCATGGTCTGGCGGTTGTCCCACATCACCAGGTCGTCGACGCGCCACTTGTGGGTGTAGACGAACTCGCGCTGGGTGGCGTGCTCGATCAGGTCGCGCAGGAAGGCGCGCGCCTCGGGCAGCGGCCAGCCGACGATGCCGCCGGCATGGGACGCGAGATAGAGCGACTTGCGCCCGGTCACCGGATGGGTGCGGACCATGCACTGGCGGACCGGCTTGAAGCGCTCGCGCTCCTCGTCGGTGAAATCGGTGAAGCCGATGAGCTGGCGCGAGAACATCTGCGAGTGCTCGCACACCATGCCCTCGACCTCGACCTTGGTCTCGTCGTCGAGCGCGTCGTAGGCCGCCCGCATGTCGGCGAACTGGGTGTTGCCGCCCTTCGACGGGATGCTGACGGCGTGCAGCAGCGAATACTTGGCCGGTACCGCCTTGAACGAGCTGTCGGAGTGCCATAGGCGGTTGCCGATGGCGAACAGCCGGCGGCGGTCGTCGCGGGGGTAGGGTGTGTTGTTCTTGTCGAGGTTGGAGACGTCGGCGAAGGTCGTGGGCAGACGATATTCGTCGGCGGCGCGCAGGCTGGTGCCGATGGCATGCTCGATCTCGCCCAGGCTTCGCGTGAAGGCGAGCTGCTGCGCGTCGTCGATCTTCTGGTCGTGGAACACCAGCACGGCATACCTGTCCATGCCGGCATGGACCGCGGCCACTTCGCTGGGCGTCAGCGGCCGGCGCATGTCGATGCCGTCCACTTCGCCCGCGAAGCAGGGCCCGACCTGGCGGATGGTGATCGGCATCGCACCCTCCTAGTCGGCGGCGGCGGCGCGCGCCGGAGACGAGGCCGTGCGGAAGGCCGGCATCACCTCCTTGGCGAAGCGGTCGAGCTGCTCCAGCGCCACGGCGAGCGGCGTGCCGAGCGCCATGCTGCAGCCGACCCGATCGAGGCCCGGATAGCGTTTCTCCACCGCCTTGAGCTGCTCGATGATGTCGGTTGGCGTGCCGGCGAGGAAGCCACCGGCCTTCACGGCATCCTCGATCGTCGGCAGCTTGACGGTGGCGGCCAGCCGTGGATCGCGCATCGCCGCGATCTGCTCGTCGGAGAGCGCCCGCACCAGCCGCAACTCGCCGAACATCTTCATGTTTTCTTCGTAGTACCTGCCGGCGGCCCGCATGGCGGCTTCGCGACTCTCGGCGATGAAGTACTGGAAGCCCAGCGACAGGCGTTCGCCCAGCGCGAGCTTGATGCCGCGGCGCGCGTAGGCCGCTTGGAACGCGATCATGTGCTTGTCCACGGCGCCGCCCTCGGCCGAGCCGCCGCCGATCACGCCGGAGATGCCGTGCTTGGCCATGAAGTCGAAGGCGCGGTCGGAGCCGCTCTGGATCGGCTGCCAGCACTCGACCGGCCGTCGCAGCGGCCGCGGCACCAGCGTGAGCTCCTTCAGCGTGTAGCCGCGATAGGGCACTGCTGGCGGGATC
>MEMN01000213.1:16310-21034 GCA_001767945.1 Alphaproteobacteria bacterium RIFCSPHIGHO2_12_FULL_66_14
GGCACGACGTTGAAGCCGCAGCCGATCCGAAGGTTCTTCGTCTGGCCCGCCAGATGCAGCGCCATCATCAGGAGGTTGGGGATGCATTCCGTGCCCTCGGGCTGGAAATGGTGCTCGGCCATCCAGAAGGTGTTGTAGCCAAGGCCATCCATCTTCCGGGCGTAGGCCACCGCCTTGTGCAGCACGCCCGCCAGCTCCTCGTTCGAGTAGCGTCGATCGTTGATTGGCGTGCCGCCGTAGCCGGCGTTTTCCAGGTCGACCGAGCCGACATAGGAGCTGTCGAATTTGGTGATCATGGCGCATTTCCTCCGCGGCACTGGCGGCCGATAGGGGCCAATTGAGCCCACCGATTGCGGGGTTTGGCAATTCCCCCGCCCGTCCGCGATGCGGATTTCGCAGGGGTCGGCAGCGGCAAAGCGGTGTTACCCTTGGTCGAAATTCCCGGAGGAAACAGCGATGGGATACGATCTCGTGATCAAGAACGGCACCGTGGTCGATGGCACGGGCGCCGCGCGCATCCAGGCGGACGTCGCGATCGCCAACGGAAAGATCGCCGAGATCGGCAGGGTGACGGAGGGCGCCAAGCGCACCATCGACGCGCACGGCCTCGTGGTGGCACCGGGCTTCGTCGATCCGCACACCCACTATGATGCGCAGATTTGCTGGGACGGCGCGGTCACGCCCTCGTCGTGGCACGGCGTCACCTCCGTGGTGATGGGCAACTGCGGCGTCGGCATCGCGCCCTGCAAGCCCGAGACACGTGAGATCGCCATGAAGGATCTCGTGAACGTGGAAGGCATTCCCTTCGATGTGCTGAACAAGGGCATCACCTGGGACTGGGAGACCTTCCCCGAGTTCATGGACGCCGCCGCCGCGCGCAAGCCCTCGCTCAACCTCGCCTTCATTGCGCCGCTGACGCCGTTCCGCCACTACGTCATGGGCGAGGCCTCGATGGACCGCGCCGCCACGGCGGAGGAGACGGCCAGGATCGCCAACCTGATCGGCGAGGCGGTGGACGCGGGTGCGCTGGGCTTCTCTTCGACGACCCTCAACCAGCACATGGGCTTCGAGGGCAAGCCGCTCGCCTGCCGCAACGCCAGCCGCGAGGAGATGAAGGCCTACGCCAACCAGCTCAAGAAGCGCGGCAAGGGTGCGATCGAAATCGCGCTGACGCGACAGGTCGGCGTGCTGGAGCAGGACCAGTGCGAGCTGCTCGATTTCCTGCTGACCGAAAGTGGCCGGCCGGTGACCTTCATTGCGCTGTTCGACCGCGACGACATCCCCGAGGCGGTGCGCGACACCTTGCGCCGCGCCGCACCCATGATCGCCAAGGGAGCCAGGCCGCAGACCTCGCCGCTGCCGCTCACCCGCGAATGCAACATGGACAATCCCTTCGCCTTCGCCGCCTTCCCATCGTGGAAGCGGGTGTTCGCCGACACCTCGAAAGAAGCGCAGAAGAAGGTCTATGCCGATCCCGCTTTCCGCAACCAGTTCCGCGAGGATCTCAAGAACCCGACCGGCTTCAGCGACTGGCGGCGCGTGGTGGTCCACGACGTGCGCAATGGGGCGCTAAAGCACCTGGAGCGCAAGTCGATCGCCCAGATCGGCGAGCTGCAGGGCAAGGACGGTGTCGACGCCTTCCTCGACATGGTGCTGGCCGACGATCTCGACGTCGAGCTCACCATCTCCTCGTGGAACACGCGCGAGGATCGCATGCGCGAGCTCCTGAACAATCCGGCCATCCTGATGGCACTGGGCGACGGCGGCGCCCATGTCGACATGTTGTGCGATGCCGGCTACCCGACCTACTTGTTGGGAACCTGGGTGCGTGAAAAGCAGGCGATCACCCTGGAAGAGGGCGTGCGCAAGCTTACCTCCGATCCCGCCGATCTTTTCGGCCTGAAGGACCGCGGGCGCCTCGCCAAGGGCGTGCCGGCCGACGTGGCGATCTTCGATCCGGCGGCCATCGGCTCCTCCAACCACGGCGAGCGCCGCCACGATCTGCCGGGCGGCGCCAAGCGCATCGTGATGCCGTCGCGGGGCGTCGAGTACACGGTGGTGAACGGCGCGATCACCTGGGAGCAGGGCAAGCTCACCGAAGCCAAGGCGGGGAAGGTGTTGCGGGGATAGGGCTTCGATATTGCCTGCCGATCTGTAAGATCGTCGGCAGGCCATGAAGCATCCGAATCCTGCCGACTCGTTGAAAAGGGACGTGCCGCTGCGCTACGACACGCGGCTGCTCGGGCGTATTCTCGGCGACACGGTGCGGGCCCAGGAAGGTCAGCAGGTGTTCGACCTCGTCGAGCACATCCGCAGGACCGGCGTCCAGTTCCGCCGCGACGCCGACGAAGGCGCACGACAGGAGCTGCAGGCGGTCATGAGCAGCCTGCCGATGGAACGGGCGCTGCGAATCATCCGGGCTTTCGGTCATTTCTCGCACCTGGCCAACATCGCCGAGGACCAGCACCAGATCCGCCGCGCCCGCGCCGACGCCAAGGCCCAGGTCGCGCCGCAACCGGGCACGATCGCCCATGCCCTTGGACGCGCCAGGGATGCCGGCATTTCGCGCGCGCAGCTGAAGGCATTCTTCGACAACGCGCTCTGCAGCCCGGTGCTGACCGCGCATCCAACCGAGGTTCGCCGCAAGAGCTCGATCGATCGCGAGATGGAGATCGCCCGGCTGTTGGACGAGCGCGACCGCGTCCAGTTCACGCCCGAGGAACTGGCGGACAACCGCGACGCATTGCGTCGCGCCGTGCTCATCCTGTGGCAGACGAACCTCATCCGGAGCACGCGCCTGCGCGTCATCGACGAGGTCGCCAACGGGCTCGCCTACTACGACCATACGTTCCTGCGCGCCTTGCCGGTGTTCTATGCCGACCTCGAGGACCGGCTGGGCGCCACCAACCCGGCATGGCAGGACATCGGCGTGCCGTCCTTTCTGCGCATGGGCAGCTGGATCGGGGGCGACCGCGACGGCAATCCCTTTGTCACCGCCGAGGTGTCGCGCGAGGCGCTCGCCCTGCAAAGCCAGCGCGCGCTTCGCTTCTACCTCGAGGAACTGCATCTGTTGGGCGGCGAGCTGTCGCTCGATGGTCGCATCGTGACCGTCTCCGGGGGCCTCACGGCGCTGGCCGACCGCTCACCCGACCGCGCGCCCGAACGCATGGACGAGCCATACCGGCGTGCGCTCGTGGGTATCTACGCCAGGCTCGCTGCCACGGCATTGGCGCTCGACGGACTCGAGGCGCCGGTGCCACCGGTCGGGCCGGCGCCTGCCTATGAATCCGCCGACGCCTTCAAGGCCGACCTCGATGCGATTTCACAGTCGTTGGCGGAAAACAGCTCGATGGACCTGTCGCGCGGGCGCCTGCGTTCGCTTCGCCGCGCCGTCGACGTTTTCGGCTTTCATCTCGCATCGCTCGACATCCGACAGAACTCCGACGTGCACCAGCGGGTCATGACGGAATTGCTCGGGACGGCGGGTGTTGGCGCCGACTACGGGACTCTCGACGAGGCGGCGCGGGTCGGCCTGCTGGCGGGCGAACTGGGCAATCCGCGACCGCTGGCGTCGCCTAGTTTCTCCTATGGCGAGGAAACCGCGGCCGAGCTCGCGATGCTGCGGGTGGCGGCGGATGCGCATCGCCGCTACGGCCGCGCCGCCATGCCCAACTACGTCATCTCCAAGGCCGACGGCGTCTCGGACGTCCTGGAGGTGGCCGTGTTGCTGAAGGAAGTCGGCCTCCTGCGCCCGCGCGAGGGCCGGCTCGACGTCGACATCGTGCCGCTGTTCGAGACCATCGGCGACCTGCAGCGCTGCGGGCGGGTCATGGACGATCTTCTCGGCCTGCCCGCCTACCGACGCCTGATCGCCTCGCGCGGCGGGACCCAGGAGGTGATGCTGGGCTATTCCGACAGCAACAAGGACGGCGGCTACCTGACCTCGACCTGGGAACTGTACAAGGCCGAACTGGCGCTGATCGAGACCTTCCGGCGACACCGGATCGGGCTGCGCCTGTTCCATGGCCGCGGCGGCTCGGTGGGCCGGGGCGGGGGGCCGAGCTACGAGGCGATCTTGGCGCAGCCGAACGGCGCGCTGCAGGGCGCGATCCGGGTCACCGAGCAGGGCGAGGTGATCGCCGGCAAATACTCCAATGCCGAAGTCGGCCGGCGCAACCTGGAAATCCTGGCCGCGGCGACGCTCGAGGCGACGCTCCTGGAGGCGGGCCGGCAGGAACCGTCCGCGGCCTGGCTCGCCGCCATGGAGGAACTGTCGGGCGAGGCCTTCCGAGCCTATCGCGCGCTGGTCTACGAGACCGAAGGCTTCGACCGCTACTTCCGCGAATCCACGGTGCTGGACGAGATCGCCAACCTCAACATCGGCAGCCGCCCGGCGTCGCGGTCGAAGAAGCAAGGCATCGAGGACCTGCGTGCCATTCCCTGGGTGTTCAGCTGGGCGCAATGCCGCCTGATGCTGCCCGGCTGGTACGGCTTCGGCGCGGCCATCAAGGCGTGGATCGCTTTCCGGCCCAAGGATGGCCTGGCAATGCTGCAGGCGATGCACGACGGTTGGCCCTTCTTCCGCAGTGTGCTTGCAAACATGGACATGGTGCTGGCCAAGAGCGACATCGCGCTCGCCTCACGCTACGCCGAGCTGGTGACCGATGCGGCTTTGCGCGAGCGGGTCTTCGGCCGGCTTCGCCAGGAGTGGCAGGCGTCGATCG
>MEMN01000214.1:0-9150 GCA_001767945.1 Alphaproteobacteria bacterium RIFCSPHIGHO2_12_FULL_66_14
CGTCACCTTGCCGGAGGTGACGAGGTCCATCATCTCCTTCATCTCGGCCGGGCTGCCGGTGACTGAGCCCAGGATCTGGCAACCGGTGAAGGCGAACATCGGCAGCGGGATCGAGAAATTGCCGCCGAACAGGCCGACGATGATCAGGCGGCCGCCACGGCCCAGCGCCCGCAGGCCGAACTGCGCCGTGCTCTCGGCGCCGACGAAATCGATGGCGGCGCCCACGCCGGTGCCGCCGGTCAGCTCCTGGATCGTCTTGCGGGCATCCTTGTCGCGCGGATCGAGCGCGGCGACGGCGCCGTTTTCGAGGGCGAGCTTGCGCTTGTTCTCGTCGATGTCGGCCACGATCGGTTCGCGGCCCAGCACCGACTTGGCGAATCGCACGCCCATCAGGCCGACGCCGCCGGCGCCGATCACCAGGATCGGCTTGCCGGCGTCCTGTCCGACCGCCTTCTTGACCGCGCCGAAGGCGGTGATGCCGGAACAGGCATAGAGGCAGGCGAGTTCGACCGGCAGGTTGCCGTAGGGGTAAAGATATTTTGCGTGCGGCACGAGCACGTGGTCGGCGTAGCCGCCGTCGTTGTTGACGCCGAGCGCCCGCGGAGTCGGGCAGAGGTGTTCGATGCCGGTGGTGCAGTACCAGCACTTGCCGCAGCCGATCCAGGGATAGACCACGGCCTTGTCGCCGACCTTGGCGCCTTTTGAGTCGGAACCGACGGCCACAATTGCGCCCACGATCTCGTGGCCCATGGTGCGGGGCGGGTTCATGGTCTTCTGGGTGGAGACCTTGTTGCCGCCGCCCATGTCGAAGAAGCCTTCCCACAAATGGACGTCGCTGTGACAGACGCCGGCGGCGGTGACGCGCACCAGGACCTCGGTGCCCTGCGGCGCCGGATTGGCCTCCTCGACCCTCTGCAGCGGCTTGCCGAACTCGACGACCTTGTAGCTTTTCATTGAACGAACTCCCGTTTCTTTCGCGCCGGACCATAGGACGAAACCGCCGCACCGTCCCACTGTTACAGAGGGGTAACCGATACCGCGCAGCGGCAGAATATTCAAAAGTCCCGAAAGTTTCGAAAATCCGTTTACAGGCTGCGAGGCTTGCTCCACGATCCGGTCAACGGCGCACCCGGACTTGAACGCGCCGAGTGGAGGAAACGATGGTCGATCGGATGGGCACGTGGCGTCGTCGCCATGTATTGGCGGGAGTGGTCGGAGCAACCGCGGCGCTGGCGGCGCCCTCAATCCTGCGTGCGGCGCCGTCGGGCAAGCCGGTGCGGGTGGGCGGGACGCTGTCATTGACGGGCTTCCTTGCCCAGACCGCGCAGATCCACAAGATCGCGGCCGAGATCATGGTCGAAGAGATCAACGGCCGGAACGGCTTCCTCGGCCGGCCGGTCGAATACGTGCTGCTCGACGACCAGTCGAAGCCGGACGTCGCGCGCAGCCTCTATGAGAAGCTGATCACCGTCGACAAGGTCGATCTGATCCAGGGGCCCTATGCCACCGCGCCGATCCTGGCGGCGATGGGCGTCGCCCAGCGCTACGGCAAGGTCATCATCCAGAGCAGCATGGGCATCCCCAAGCTGCAGACCTACGAGATGGCCTTTCCGGCGACGCCGTTCGGTCCCAATCCGGAGCAGACTTATCCCAACGTGATCCTGGATGCGATGGCCAGCCTGCCGACGCCGCCCAAGACCATCGTCATCCTCACCAGCAAGTTCCCGTCGGCGCAGTTCATGGCGCAGGGCATGCGGACGCAATCCGAGAAGCGTGGCGTGAAGGTGCTGCTCTACCTCGAATATGAATCGGGCAACCGCGACTTCGGCGCCATTGCCGCCCGCGTGAAGGAGGCCAACGCCGACTTCCTGTGGGTCGGCTCGCTCGGCCTCGAGAGCAACCAGGTTCTGGAAGCGCTGCGCAAGCTCGACTATACGCCGAAGAATCACTTTCACCTCTATCCGGCGCCGGGTCCGCTGGCGCTGTCGCCGGACGGCAAGAACGCGCTCTGCTCGACCTTCCTGGAGCCTGCCGAGCCCTTCATGAGTCGACCGGGCGTCGCGCGTCAGGCGGCGGCCTACAAGGAGCGCGCGACCAAGGCCAACCTGCCGTACGCCATCATCGATGCGCAGGCGGCCGGCATGATCTCGGAGTGGCAGATCCTCGAGGCCGGGGTGAACGGCGCCAAGAGCCTCGACGACAAGGCGATTGCGGCCTTCCTGAAGAAGAACACCGTCGACACCATCTACGGCACGCTCCGCTTCGACGGGCCGTACAATCACGGCAACGCGGAGCAGCTCATCAAGCAGGCGCAGGGCGGCCAATGGAAGGTCGTCTGGCCGACCAAGTATGCAGCCCCCGGAGTGAAGTTGATCGGGTCCTGACCGCGTAATGCCCAGTGCAACGCTTCTCGGCCAGGCGCTGATCTCCGGCGTCCTGGCCGGCGGGATGTATGGATTGCTGGCGCTGGGCCTCAGCCTGAGCTGGGGACTGCTGCGGCTGGTCAATCTCAGCCATTTCGCGCTCGCCTTCCTCGCCGCCTACCTGACCTACGAGCTCGGCACGACCTACCATGTCGAGCCGTGGTGGTCGGCGATGCTGATTGTGCCGGCGATGTTCGCGATCGGCGTCGCGCAGCACTGGCTGTTCGACAAGTTCAAGGTGAACGAGCTCGCTTCGCTCCTGATCACCTTCAGCTTTGCCGTTGTCCTCGAGGTCGCCATCCAGCTCTACTGGACGGCCGACTACCGCCGCTTCGAGACGCACTATTCGACGCTGTCGATCAAGGCGGGGCCGTTCTACATCCCGGTTCTGGAGCTGGTCCTTTGCCTCGTCGCCGGCGTGCTCGCCTGGGGCACCTGGCTATGGCTGCGCAGGACCTATGTCGGCAAGGCGCTGCGCGCGAGTGCGGAGGACGCCGACATCGCCGCCGCCTACGGCATCGATCACAAGAAGCTTGCCTATCTGCTGTCCGGCATCGGCGCCGGCTACGCCGGCGTCGCCGGCACCTTCATCGCGCTGATCGCCACTCTGGCGCCAGCCCAGATCTGGGCCTGGCTGGGCGTCGTCTTCGCCGTGGTGATCATCGGCCGGCTCGGCAATCCGCTGGGCGCGCTGTTCGCCGGCATGCTGATCGGCGCCAGCGAATCGCTCGCCATGGCGGTGCTGAGCCCGGCTTGGGCGCCGGTGGTGTCCTTCTCGGTGCTGATCGCCATTCTGCTCTGGGATCCGGACTGGCTGTGATGAACGCCAACGCCCTCCCCAGGCTTGCCGCGGTCCTCGGCATCGCGGTCTTCGCCATCCTGCCGACGGCAGGCGTGCCAGCCTTCTATGAGTCCTTCTTCTATATCGTGTTCTTCTGGGTCTCGCTGTCGACCAGCTGGGCGCTGCTGAGCGGCTTCGCGGGCTACTTCAGCCTCGGTCACGCCGCCTTCTTCGGCGTCGGCATGTACACGACGGCGACACTCACCACCCAGTTCCAGGTGCCGTTCCTGGCGACCGTACCGGCTGCCGCGGCCATCGCGGCCCTGCTCGGCATCGGCATCGGCGCCGTCGTCTTCCGCCTGAAACGGCTGCGCGGCGAACTCTTTGCCCTGCTGACGCTCGCCGTCACCTTCGTGATCGCCACGATCATCCTCAACACGCCGATCGACGGCGGGGCCGGGGTGTTCATGAGCGCCGTGCCCATGCCCGACATCATGCCGACGCAGACCGGCACGATCTACGTGCTGGGCTTTGCGATGTGCGTGCTAACGCTCGCCATCGCCTGGAAGGTGGCGCATTCGCGGCTCGGCATGGGCCTCTACGCCATTCACGACGACGAGGACGTGGCCGAGGCCAAGGGTGTGCCCACCTTCCGCTACAAGATGGCGGCCTTTGCGCTCTCCGCCGGCATCGCGGGCGCGGTCGGCGGCATCCACGCCATGTATGTCGGCTTCCTGACGGTGGGCGGCACCTTCGAGCTCACGGTGCCACTCTACGTCGTGCTGATGAGTGTGCTGGGCGGCTCGCGGCATTGGCTTGGCCCGATGATCGGCGCCACCGTCATCACCACGCTGCTCTACGCCTTCATCAGCGGCGGCGAGGCGATGATCGGCCGGGCCATCGTCGGCCTGATCCTGATCGTTGCCATCCTGTGGCTGCCCGACGGCGTCGTGCCCGCGGTGCAGCAATGGCTGAGGCGGCGGAAGGCCGCCGAGGTCGAGCCTGTCGCCGTCGTCGTGCCCGTGGTGCCGGCGGCTGCCAGGCCGGTGGGCGACCGCAATATCCTGGAGGTGCGCAGCGTCACCAAGCGCTTCGGCGGCCTGCAGGCGCTGGACGGCGTCGACCTCGACGTGCGCGAAGGCGAAATCCTCGGCCTGGTCGGACCCAACGGTTCGGGCAAGACGACGCTGATCAACGTCATCTCCGGGCACTTTCCCCTGACCGGTGGCACCATCGCGGTCGACGGCGTCGAGATCGGCCGCCTGCCGGCGCACGAGGTCGCCGGCCGCGGCGTGGCGCGGACCTACCAGATCCCGCGGCCGTTCGTGAACATGACCGTGCTCGACAACGTGGCGCTGGCGGCCACTTTCGGCGGGCCGACTCGCCCCGCGGCGGAAATCCGCGACGAAGCCCTGCATTGGATCGCCTTCACCGGCCTCGCCGGCAAGGAGGACTCCTTGCCGGCCGAACTGAATCTGCACGAGCGCAAGTTCCTCGAGCTCGCGCGCGCGCTCGCGGCGCGGCCCAAGCTGCTGCTGCTCGACGAGGTGCTGTCAGGCCTCAACCCGGCCGAGGTCGACAACGCCATCCGGCTGGTCCGGGCGATCCGCGCGCAGGGCGCCACCATCGTCTTCGTCGAGCACCTGATGCGGGCGGTGGTCGAACTCTCCGACAGGATCGCGGTGCTGAACGAGGGCAAGCTGTTTGCCCTCGGAGCGCCGCGCGAGGTGATGCGCGATCCGCGCGTCATCAGCATCTATCTTGGCAAAGCCTATGCTGCTTGAAGCGCGCAACCTCCATGTCGGCTACGGCGACGCGCCCGCGGTGTGGGATGCCTCGCTGGCAGTCGACGCCGGCGAGATCGTGTCGGTCATCGGCCCCAACGGCGCCGGCAAGACGACGTTGATCAACGCCATCGCCGGCCTGCTGCGCTACCGCCAGGGCAATCTGTGGTTCGACGGCGTCGACATGGCCCACGTCAGGCCGCACGACTATTGCGCGCACGGCATCGCGCTGGTGCCGGAAGGCCGGCGCCTGTTCGCGAAGATGTCGGTGGAGGAGAATCTCGAGATCGGCTGCTACCTGCCGGCGGCGCGGGCGGTGCGCGACCAGTCGCTGGAGCGGGTCTACGGATTGTTCCCGATCCTGCGCGACAAGCGCATCCAGGTCGCGGGTGAGCTGTCGGGCGGCCAGCAGCAGATGGTGGCGATCGGCCGGGCGCTGATGGCGAGGCCGCGGATCGTGCTGTTCGACGAGCCGTCGCTGGGGCTTGCCCCCACGATCGTCGACGACATGTTCGAGATCATCGCCAGGGTGCGCGACGACGGCGCCGCCGTCTTGCTGGTCGAGCAGAACGTGATAAAGGCGCTTGGCGTCGCCGATCGCGCCTATGTATTGGAGCAGGGGCGGATCGTGGCGACCGGGCTGCCCGACGACCTCTTGAAGCAGCCGCACATTCGCGAAGCCTACCTGGGCGTTTGAGGAGCTGACCATGGGCAAGATCCTGACGATGCCGTTCGACGGTTCCAAGGAGAGCGCGACCGCCACGACCGCGCCCCAGGACGTGAGCCGCGAGGATGCGGCGACCTTCGATGTCCTGCGCAAGATGCGCGAGGACATCCTGTGCTGCGCGCTCAAGCCCGACCAGAGGCTGCGTTTCGGCGAGCTCCGGCAGCGCTACGGCACCAGCGTCGGCACCCTGCGCGAGGCGCTGTCGCATCTGGTGTCGGAAGGGCTGGCGCGGACCGAGGCCGGCCGTGGTTTCCAGGTGGCGCCGATTTCGCTGAACGACTTTCTCGATCTCAGCGAATTGCGCGTCTATCTCGAGACGCGCACATTGGCGGACGCGATCCGCCACGGCACGGATGCCTGGGAAGCCGAGATCGTGAGCTCGTATTTCCTTCTGTCCAAGCTCGGCAAGCCGTCACCGGACGATCCCGTCAGCCTCAAGCGCGAGTGGGGCAAGCGGCACAAGCGCTTCCACGATTCGCTGGTGGCGACCTGCACCTCGCCGTGGTCTCTGCATTTCCGCAGCGAGCTGTTCGACCAGGCGCGGCGCTATCACTGGCTCACCATGATCCATGCCCGGTCGCGGCGGAAGAACGAGCATCTCGAGCTGCGCGACGCGGTGCTGGCGCGCGACGTCGCCCTCGCCTGCGGCCTGATCGAGAAGCACATCCGCGGGACCGTGGAGCAGGCGGCGTCGGAAGTCCCCGGGCTCACGCTCGAGATGACGAAGCGAAAGAAAGCGTAGGAGGGGATCATGGATGCACTACAGAAGGCGGCGAGCTACGACATCGGCGGCCTGCGCTATGCGCAGCCGTTCAAGATCCGCCGGCTCGGCCATTTCGGCTTCAACGTCGCCGACATGGACCAGGGCCTCGACTTCTATTCGCGGCTGCTCGGCTTTCGCGTCACCGACACGCGGGACTTCTCCAAGGTGCCGGGTCGCGAGGAGATGGCGAAGCGTCTGCAGGATCCGCGCATCGTCTTCATGAGCCACAATTCCGACCATCACGCCTTCCTGCTGGCGCACAAGTCGCTGGGCGCCATCTTCGGCGACGACGCGGTGTCCAAGGACATCACCGTCAACCAGATCACCTGGCAGGTCGGCACCATGGACGAGGTGTTCGCCGCCGCCGACTATTTCCGCGGCAAGCAGGTCGAGATCCGGAGGGTCGGCCGCGACATGCCGGGCAGCAACTGGCACACCTACATCCGCGATCCCGACGGCCACACCGTCGAACTCTATTACGGCATGGAGCAGATCGGCTGGGACGGCCGCAGCAAGCCCGAGGCGATGTACTACCGCGCCTTCCGCGAACAGCCCGAGCTGCCGCAGATCTCGGAGGAGCAGGAGGTCCGCGACGCCGTCGCCAAAGGCATCGACATCAACGCCGGCAACACCATCCAGGATCGCAGCAGCGAGGAATACGTCGTGGCGGGCGTGCGCCTGCCGCGCCCATTCAAGGTCACCAACATCGGGCCGATGAGCCTGTTCGTGGCCGATGTCGGCGCCTCCGAAGCTTTCTATACGGAGACGATGGGCTTCGTGCGCACCGAGGCGGTGACCTGGAAGGGCCATCGCTGCGTCTTTCTGAGGAATGGCGGCGAGCATCACAGCCTGTCGCTGTTTCCCAAGGCGCTGCGCGGCGAGTTGGGCCTGAACCCCGACACGTCGGTGGCGTCGATGGGCATGCAGGTCGGCAGCTACCGCCAGCTCCGCGACGCGGTCTCGTTCCTGAAGAAGAACGGCGTGCGGCAGAGCGATGCGATTCCGCCGGAGCTGTATCCAGGTGTCGACTATGCCGCGCACTTCCTTGATCCGGCCGGCCACTGCCTGATGCTCTACTATTATATGGAGCGCGTCGGCTGGGACGGCCAACCGCGGCCGGCGGCAGAGCGTCGCAAGGTCGGCAAGGACTGGCCCGAAAGCCTGGAGCCGATGTCGGACAGCTACGCCGATCCGGCCTTCATGGGCCCCTTGGGTTAGGTGTCCGGGTTAAACGTTGATTGAAGTCGATTCGTTGCCGGGAGTGAGGACGTCATGAGCAAGTATGGGATTGGCCAGCCGGTGCTTCGGTTCGAGGATCCGCGCTTGTTGCGCGGGCAGGGCCGCTACATCAACGACGTCAATCTTCCGGGGCAGGCCTATGCGGTGTTCGTGCGGTCGCCGCATGCCCATGCGCTGATCAAGTCGATCGACGTCGAGGAAGCGCGCAAGGCGCCCGGGGTGCTTGCGGTCTATACCGGCCACGACGTCGTGGCCGACGGACTCGGTATGCCCAAGGCCAACATGCCGCGGAAGCGTCCCGACGGGAAGCCGATGTACGCCCCGCAGCGGCCGCCGCTGGTCACCGACCGCGTGCGCTACGTCGGCGATCCGGTGGTGATGGTGATTGCCGAGTCGCTGGCCGAGGCCAAGGACGCCGTCGACCTGGTCAACATCGACTACGAGGCGTTGAAGTCCGTGACCTCGACCGCCGACACGGTGAGGCCCGGCGCCGCCGCGGTGTGGGACGACTGTCCCGACAACATTTCCTGTTTCACCGAGCGCGGCAACAAGGCGGCGACCGACGAGGCGATCAGGGGCGCGGCCAAGGTGATCAAGCGGCGCTACGAGATCACGCGCGTGCACGCCCAGTACATGGAGCCGCGCGGCACCTTGGGCGTCTACGATCCCGGCGAGGATCGCATGACGCTCTACGCCGACGTGCAGTATCCCCACCGCGTGCGCAACATGCTGGCGCAGAACGTCTTCAAGGTGCCCGAGAGCAAGATGCGGGTGATCGCGGGCGATGTCGGCGGCGGCTTCGGCACCAAAGGCTGGCAATATATCGAGCACCGTCTGACTTTGTGGGCGGCGCGCAAGCTGCTGCGTCCGGTGAAATGGACCTGTGAGCGCAGCGAAGCGGTGATGGCCGACGAGCACGGTCGCGACAATATCGGCGAAATCGAGCTGGCGCTCGACAAGGACAACAAGTTCGTGGCGCTGCGCCTCAACATGCTGGCCAACATCGGCGCCTATGTCGGCTCTGACCGCAACCTGTTGTCCCCGTTCGGCATGATCGGCACGGTGCTGGGTGTCTATCTGATCCCCAAGGCCTACATCAACGTGGTCGGCGTGCTCAGCAACACCAATCCGACCGCACCCTACCGCGGCGCCGGGCGACCAGAAGCAATCTATTTGATTGAACGCCTGATCGACGACGCGGCGCGCGAGCTTGGCGTCGATCGCGTGGACCTGCGGCGCAGGAACATGCTGTCGGAAGCCGCTCTGCCATACCAGAGCCCGGTCGGGCCGTTCTACGACTGCGGTGAGTTCGAGAAGAACATGGACATGGCGATCAAGCTCGCCGACGTGGCGGGCTACGCAGCACGGGCCGAGGAGTCGAAGAAGCGCGGCAAGCTGCGCGGCCTCGGCATCGTCAACGCCATCGAGCAGGC